>CAHJWP010000059.1 GCA_903642255.1 Sphingomonadaceae bacterium
ACGCGACGACGGCCCGCGCGGCGGCGGCTACGGCGGCGCGAGCCGCGAGTTCGGCGGCGGTTCGGGCGGGGGTGCGCCGACCAGCCCCGGTCAGCGGGTCGACGGCACGGTCAAGTTCTTCAACGGCACCAAGGGCTTCGGCTTCATCCAGCGCGAAGACGGCGGCCCTGACGCGTTCGTCCACATATCGGCGGTCGAACGCGCCGGCATGTCCGGCCTTGACGAGGGTCAGCGCGTGTCGTTCGAGCTCGAGCTCGACCGCCGCGGCAAGCAGGCGGCGATCAACCTGACGCCGCTCTGAGTCGGGTCGGATTGCACTGACGAAGCGGGGTCGCGGTAACGCGGCCCCGTTGTCGTTTGGGGACAACGACGGTTGGTTGCTGCCGTCGGGCGCCTCACCTAACCCGCTGAGCCTGGCGAAGCACGCCGAAACGTCGGTGCGTACTTCGACAGGCCTAGCAGGGGCGGGGGATGATGGTTGTTACCTTGGGCAGGATAGGTAGGGATCGTCTCCCGCGCGTTACGTCCCCACCACCGCGCACGCCGCGAAGACCAGCAGCCCCGTCGTCCGGTTGGCGCGGAACAGCATCAGCGCCACTGCTCGATCGTCGCGCCGGAGCCGCGCCACCTGCCACGCGACGTGCGCCGCCGCCGGGGCGACGGCGAGCACCACCAGCGCGTCGGGCCGCACCCGCCACAGCGCCGCCGCCAGCAGCGCGACCATCGCCGCGTAGAACAGCGCGACGCCCGCCCGCGCTTGCGCCCCCAGCGCCCGCGCGCTTGACTTGATCCCCGCCAGTGCGTCGTCCTCGATGTCCTGCAGCGCGTAGATCGTGTCGTAGCCGAGCGTCCACGCGACTCCGGCGGCGTAGAGCAGGACCATTGCCCATGACGGATCGGCGACCGCGCTCCACGCCACGGGCACCCCCCAGTTGAACGTCAGCCCGAGCCACGCCTGCGGCCACCACGTGATCCGCTTCATGAAGGGGTAAGCGGCGACCAGCGCCAGCGAGCCGAGCGCGATCCCCGCTGCCAGCGGCCGCAGCGCGAGCAGCACCGGCAGCGCGCACAGCGCCAGCGCGACCAGCCACCCCCACGCCGCGCGCGCCGACACCGCGCCGCTCGCCACCGGCCGGTCGCGGGTGCGCGCCACGGACCGGTCGAGGTCGCGGTCAACGATGTCGTTGTAGACGCACCCCGCGCCGCGCATCGCCACCGCGCCGACCAGGAACAGCGGCAGCAGCCACCAGCGGCTGACGAGCCCGCCGCCCGCCGCAGTGGCTCGCAAGCCGCCGCCGGCGGCGAGGCCCCAGCCGCACGGCCAGAACAGCAGCCACATCCCCGCCGGCCGATCGAACCGCGCCAGCCGCGCATAGGGCCGCAGCCGCGCCGGCAGCGCGTCGACCCAGCTCGACGGCGCGGCTTCGGCGTCGGGCGTGGCGCGGTCGGCGGTTTGCATGAGCCCGTGCCCCTCGCTAGTCCGCTCCCATGAGCGAGGCGGCACCCGACCTGTCAACCGCCGACCGGTTGATCTCCGGCCTGTCGACGACCCCGCGCCTGTTCGTCGACGTCGACCTGTCGGCCGGCGGCATGGTGACGCTGCCGCCGTCGGCCAGTCATTACCTGACGCAGGTCATGCGCCGCACCGCCGGTGACGGCGTTCGCCTGTTCGACAACCGGTCGGGGGAGTGGCACGCCCGGGTCGCGGTGCCCCATCGCAAGGCGACGACGGTCGAGCTGGTCGAGCACCTGTCGCCACGCGAGGCCGTCGCCGACCTGTGGCTGTGCGCCGCGCCCTTGAAGCGCGGCCGGATCGACTGGGTGGCCGAGAAGGCGTGCGAACTCGGCGTCGCGCGGCTGGTGCCGGTGCTGACGGCGCGCACCGTCGTCGACCGGTTGAACCTCGACCGGCTCCGCGCGCACATGGTCGAGGCGGCGGAACAGTGCGGCCGGACGGCGCTGCCCGACCTTGCCGCGCCGGTGACGCTGGCGGCGCTGCTGGCGGCATGGGAGCCGGCCCGGGCGCTGATCTTTGCCGACGAGACCGGCGGTGCGCCGCTCGCCGCGACGCTGGCGCGTGTCCCTGCCCCGGCGGCAATCCTGATCGGCCCCGAAGGCGGCTTCACCCCCGACGAGCGGACGGCGATCCGCGCGCTGCCGCAGGCGGTCGCCGTCAGCCTCGGCCCGCGCGTCCTCCGCGCCGACACCGCGGCGGCGGTCGCCGTCGGTGTGTGGCAGGCGGTGGCGGGGGAGGGTTAGGACCCGGCATGCTTCTCGACCTCGGCATTGAGCTCCGCGCCGAGCAGCAGGATGTACGCCGACAGGTACAGCCACATCAGCAGGACGACGACCGCGCCGAGCGCACCATAGGTCGCGTTGTAGTTGCCGAAATGCGCCGCGTAGAAGCCGAACCCGGCGGTCATGACGATCCAGCCGAGCGTTGCGACGATCGCCCCGGGACTCAGCCACGCCCATGCCGGATCGCGCCGGTCGGGGGCGTAGCGGTAGAGCGCGGCGACGGCGAGGCTGGCAAGCGCGGCGGCCCCGAACCACGACGCGACGGTGACCGCGGTCGCGGCCAGCGGCGACCAGCGCGCGGCGAGGTCGTGGGCGAAGCCGGTGACCGAGGTGGCGAGCAGCCCGCCGATCGCCACCCCCACGGCACCGACCGTGACGCCGGCAGCGACCAGCGTCGTCTTGATGAAGCCGCGGCGGTCGTCGACCTCATAGGCGACGTTGAGCGCGGTGACGACGGCCCCCGCGCCCTTCATCGCGCCGTACAGCGACAGCAGCAGGGCGACGAGCAGGCCGAAGCCCTTCTTCGTCGCCGCCGTCCTGACGATGTCGTCGAGTTGCTGGTCGATCAGCTTCGCCGCGTCGGCCGGGACCATCGCCGTCACCGCATGCATGTGCCGGGCGACATCGGCCGGATCGACGACCAGCCCGTAGGCGAGGACCAGCGCAGCCAGCAGCGGCACGAGGGCGAGAAAGCCGTAGAAGGCGACGCCGGCGGCGATCAGGCTGATATTGTCGTGGGTCGCTTCGGCCCATGTCGCCTTGGCGATGGCGAACCAGCCGCGCGGCGCGATGTCGGCCGGGGAGGCAGCGGTCGGAGCGGCGGACCGGGGCGGCGCGGCAGGCATGGTGGTCGTCTCCGGAGCGGCCGACACGACCGGCGGCTCGCCGCGACGAACGACCGGCCTGCCGCAGCGTTCCGGCGCATCGGCGTCGATTGCACCCGCCGCACCGCCCGGCTAAGCGCGAGCCATGAGCAACCAAACCACCCTTCACGGCGACGATGCGCCGATCGAGACCCGCGACCAGCTGGTCGGGGTGTTCGCCCGCGGCGAGAAGCCGGCGGCCGACTGGCGGATCGGCACCGAGCACGAGAAGTTCGTCTACCGCACCGCCGATCACGCTGCCCCGTCGTACGACGAGCCGGGCGGCATCCGCGACCTGCTCGAGGGGATGGAGACCTATGGCTGGGAGCCGGTTGTCGAGGGCGACAACGTCATCGCGCTGAAAGGTCCCGACGGGGCGATCAGCCTCGAGCCCGCTGGGCAGTTCGAGCTGTCGGGAGCGCCGGTCGAGAACATCCACGCCACCTGCGCCGAATCGAACCGCCACCTGACGCAGTGCCGCGAGGTCGGCGACCGGCTCGGCCTCGGCTTCCTCGGCCTCGGCTTCTGGCCCGACAAGCGCCGCGACGAGCTGCCGGTGATGCCCAAGGGGCGCTACGCGATCATGCTGCGGCAGATGCCCAAAGTCGGCGGACTCGGCCTCGACATGATGAAGCGGACGTGCACGATCCAGACCAACCTCGACTATGCGTCCGAGGCCGACATGGTGAAGAAGTTCCGGGTCAGCATGGCGCTGCAGCCGCTGGCGACGGCGCTGTTCGCCAACTCGCCGTTCACCGAGGGCAAGCCGAACGGGTTCCTCAGCTTCCGCAGCCACATCTGGACCGACACCGATCCCGGCCGCACTGGGACGCTGCCGTTCGTGTTCGACGACGGCTTCGGCTACGACCGCTACGTCGACTATGCGCTCGATGTGCCGATGTACTTCGTCTACCGCGATGGGGGCTACATCGACGCCGCGGGGCTCAGCTTCCGCGATTTCATCGATGGCCGGCTGACTCCGTTGTACGGCGAGAAGCCGACGGTGGCCGACTGGAAGGACCATCTGTCGACCGCCTTTCCCGAGGTGCGGCTCAAGGGCTATCTCGAGATGCGTGGGGCCGACGGCGGGCGGTGGGACCGGATCTGCGCGCTGCCGGCGCTGTGGGTCGGGCTGCTGTACGATGGCACCGCGCTGGATGCCGCTTGGGACCTGTGCAAGGGCTGGAGCCACGCCGACCACGCCCGGCTGCGCGAGGAGGTGCCGGTCATGGCGCTGAAGGCGGCGAGCCCGAACGGCGGGACGCTGCAGGATCTCGCGAAGGAAGTGCTCAAGATCGCCGATGCCGGGCTGGCGGCGCGGGCCCGGCTCAACGGCGCCGGGGACAGCGAACAGGGGTTCCTCAGCCCCCTGCAGGAGATCGCCGCGAGCGGCCTGACCAACGCCGACCGGATGCTGGCGGCGTATCACGGGCGCTGGGGCGGCGACGTCGGCGCGGTGTATGCCGAGGACAGCTATTGAGCTAGGATGGCGGCATGAACGAGCAGATTGTCTTAAGCGCGCCCGTCCGCGACGACGACTATGATGTCGATTTCAGCGCTTGGGCTCTGCGGCAGGCCGCCCTGATTCGCGCCGGACATTTTGATCAAATCGATGTCGAAAATATTTCCGAGGAAATCGAGAGTTTGTCACGCAGGGAACGCCATTCGGCTCAAAAACGGCTGCGTACCTTGATTGAGCACCTTTTGAAGTTAAAGTTTTTCACGCTTTCCGACGAGCCGAAGCGTGGCTGGCGAGTGACAGTCATAAAGACCCGATTGAATCTGGATACGACCTTCGGAGAGAATCCCAGCTTGTTCGCGCAGCGTGACCTGCTGTTCGGGCACGAATGGTCCGCGGCAAGTCGGGTGGCCAAAGCTGGCTTGGCTGACGACCCATTGGCGATCGCGCAGATCGATATGTTCCCGCTGCCGACGCTGTTCGATGTCAACGAGGCGCTCGATCCCGACTTCTTTCCTGGCGATTGAAACCGGCGACTGAAACGCGCGCGCGATCAACTTTTCCAACGGCTTGGCGTTCGCCGCCCTGTCAACACTGGCGGGAGCCAAGCCGATGTTCATGCACAACAAACGCCTGATGTACACGGTGCGCGTCAGCGAGCCGAACCCCAGGCTTGCGGCCAAGCTGGTCGCCCGCACCATGTCGAGCTCGCGCAAGAACCCCGAGACCGGGACCGACCTCGGTGCCGGGCCGGGCTCGGGCGCGATGACCGGGCAGCGCCACCACTGACGCGTCGGCGGCGCGGCGGCTAATCCCGCCGCGCCGCCGCGTACAGCGCGATCGCCGCGGCGTTCGACACGTTCAAACTCTCCATCGCCCCTGTCATCGGCAGGCGGGCGCGTTCGTCACAATGTTCGGCGGTGTTGGCGCGCAGGCCCTCGCCCTCGGCCCCCAGCACCAGCGCGGGGCGGGTCTCGCCGAGCGCCTTCTCCAGCGTCGCCGACGCCGTGCCGTCGAGCGCGATGCGCCAGAAGCCGGCTTCGCCGATCTCGTCCAAGGCGCGGGCGAGGTTGACGACGCGGGTCCACGGCACCGTCTCCAGCGCGCCGGATGCGGCCTTGGCCAGCGCCCCCGACTCCGGCGGCGCGTGGCGGTCCTGGGTGACGATCGCCAGCGCGCCGAATGCCGCCGCCGACCGCAGGATCGCCCCGACGTTGTGCGGGTCGGTGACCTGGTCGAGGATCACCAGCGGCCGCCGGTTGCCCTCGCCCGCGCTGAGAATGTCGCCGAGCCACGGGTTGTCGAGCGGTTCGACCTCGAGGACGACGCCCTGGTGCGGCGCGTCGGCCGGGACCAGCCGGCCGAGGTCGGCGGCATCGCCGTACTGCACGGCAAGCCCCTTCGGGATGACGATTTCCTTCGCCACGTCGTGGGTGATGTGGAGCTTGCGGAACACCCGCTCGGGGTTGTCGAGCGCGGCGAATACCGCGTGGCGGCCGTACAGCCGCGGATAGCTGCTCTTCTGCCCGGCAGCGTTGCGGGGATGCGGTCGTCGGCCCATGCGGACAGGGCCTTAGGCGATCATGCGCGGCGTTGACAGTCCCGGCCGCTTTCGCCACTAACCCGCGCTCCGCGTCAGCCTGCGCGGACGCGGCCGACGGCGCGTGGAGAGGTGGCCGAGCGGTCAATGGCAGCAGACTGTAAATCTGCCGGGGCAACCCTACGTTGGTTCAAATCCAACCCTCTCCACCAGCCGACGGTTGTATTTGCACCTCGGGCGCGGCAAGCAGGGTGCCGATGCGGGTATAGCTCAGTGGTAGAGCACTAGCCTTCCAAGCTTGTGATGCGGGTTCGATTCCCGCTACCCGCTCCAGCGCCGCCGGGCACGCGTGCGTGCCGCACGCCGACTCCGGCAAGCTCGACCGGCGGGTCGGGCGGCTTTCACGCCCGAACCCGTTCGACGGCGCGGCTTTGCCGTGACACGCCCGATAATGGCCCTTGCCGCCGCCGCGCACCTTCCGTATATGCGCCGCTCTCGGCACTCGTAGGAGTGTAGCTCAGTTGGTAGAGCATCGGTCTCCAAAACCGAGGGCCGGGGGTTCGAGCCCCTCCACTCCTGCCAGCCGGGGCCGAGACGGTTTGCAACCAGCCGCGGGCCCGGACGTGCGGGTTTGGGCTGGTTATTGTTGTTGGTGAAAAGGCGCTAGACGGTTCAGATGGCCAAGACGACCCCCGCGGAATTCGTGCGTCAGGTGCAGGTCGAGACGGGCAAGATCGCCTGGCCGACGCGGCGCGAGACGATCACCACGACGATTATGGTCCTCATCATGACGACGGTGCTGTCGCTGTTCTTCCTCGGCGTCGACACCGTCATTGGCAACCTCGTCAAGTTCCTCCTCGGGCTGGCCAAGTAGCATGAGCTCGCGCTGGTACATCATCCACGCCTATTCGGGCTTCGAGAACAAGGTCCGCGACGCGATCGTCACCGAGGCCGCGCGCAAGGGCCTCGACGCGTTCATCGATTCGGTCGAGGTGCCGGTCGAGAAGGTCACCGAGGTTCGCCGCGGCAAGAAGGTAACGTCGGATCGCAAGTTCTTCCCCGGCTATGTGCTGGCGAAGATGGCGATGAACGACGACATCTATCACCTCGTCAAGAACACGCCGAAGGTCACCGGCTTCCTCGGCCAGCAGAACAAGCCGCAGCCGATCAGCGAGGCCGAGGCGGCGCGCATCCTCAACACCAAGGCCGAGGAGCTGGTGTCGACCGCCAAGGTCAAGCTCAAGGTCAATTACGAGATCGGCGATCAGGTCAAGGTGCTCGACGGCCCGTTCGCCTCGTTCAACGGCCTCGTCGAGGAACTCGATTTCGACCACGGCCGGGTCAAGGTGTCGGTGTCGATCTTCGGCCGCGCGACGCCGGTCGAGCTCGGCTTCGATCAGGTCGAGAAGCCCAAGTAAGAATTTAACGCAGCAGACTGTGGGAGGCGGGGCGCGCCCTCGCCGCATGGACCACATTTAGGAGAGTGCCGTCATGGCGAAGAAGATCACCGGTTACATCAAGCTGCAGGTCAAGGCCGGCAGCGCGACGCCCAGCCCGCCGATCGGGCCGGCGCTCGGCCAGCGCGGCGTCAACATCATGGAGTTCTGCAAGGCGTTCAACGCCAAGACCTCCGAGATGGAGAAGGGCACGCCGATCCCGACGGTCATCACCGTGTTCGCCGACCGCAGCTTCACCTTCGCGACCAAGACGCCGCCGGCGTCGTTCCTGATCAAGCAGGCCGCCGGCCTCAAGGCGGGCGCGACGACCCCGGGCAAGGGCGCGGCGGCCGGCAAGATCACGTCGGCGCAAATCCGGACGATCGCCGAGACGAAGATGGCCGACCTGAACGCCAACTCGATCGAGATGGCGATGAAGACGATCGAGGGCAGCGCGCGCTCGATGGGTCTCGAAGTCGTGGGGGGTTAAGGTCATGGCCGCAACGAAGAAGCAGAAGGCGCAGGCCTCGACCATCGACCGCGAGAAGCTGTATCCGCTCGACGCGGCGCTCGGCATCGTCAAGGCGAACGCCACCGCCAAGTTCGACGAGACGATTGAGGTCGCCATCGGGTTGAACGTCGACCCGCGCCACGCCGACCAGATGGTCCGCGGCGTCGTCACCTTGCCCAAGGGCACCGGCAAGACGGTCCGCGTCGCGGTCTTCGCGCGCGGGGCCAAGGCCGAGGAAGCCCTGAAGGCCGGGGCCGACGTCGTCGGGGCCGAGGACCTGCTGGCCACCGTCACCGAGGGCAAGATCGACTTCGACCGCTGCATCGCGACACCCGACATGATGGGGCTCGTCGGGCGGCTCGGCAAGGTGCTGGGACCCAAGGGGCTGATGCCCAACCCGAAGCTCGGCACGGTGACGATGAACGTCGCCGCCGCGGTCGAGGCGGCCAAGGGCGGCCAGGTCGAGTATCGCGTCGAGAAGGCCGGGATCATCCACGGCATGCTCGGCAAGGCGAGCTTCCCGGCCGAGGACCTGCGCGCCAACTTCGACGCGCTGATGGACGCCGTCACTAAGGCGAAGCCGACCGGGGCCAAGGGCAAGTATCTGCAGAAGGTCGCGCTCAGCTCGTCGATGGGTCCGGGCGTCAAGGTCGACACGACGACCGTTCCCGGACATCGGGTGGTTTAAGTAAGTTTCCGGGGCGCTTCGGCGCGCCAGATTACCGTCCGAGATTGCCGGTGTCCGTCAGGACTTAAGCCCGTAAGGGGCCGGCATGAGACGGGGAGAGTTTTCCGGGTCCACCGTGCGATGGTGTGCCGGGGTCCGTTTCGGCGGATGACGACCCCTCGGGCGGGCCAACGGATGGCTCGCTGCCATCCTTAGGCTCATGCCGACCCGCAATGGTGCGGGCTGGCCAACGGCTAAGGAGAGAGCATGGATCGCGCTCAGAAATCCGAGCAGGTATCCAACCTCGCCAAGACTTTGTCCGAGACTTCGGTTGTCGTCATCGCGCGCAACCATGGTCTGACGGTGGCTCAGGTCACCGATCTGCGGACGAAGATGCGGGCGGCGGGTGCCACCTTCAAGGTTACCAAGAACCGGCTCGCCCGGATCGCGCTGGAGGGCACGCCCTATCAGCCGATCGGCGAGCTGCTGACGGGTCCCGTCGGCTTCGCGACCTCGACCGATCCGGTCGCGGCGGCGAAGGTCGCGGTCGATTTCGCCAAGACGAACGACAAGTTCGAACTGGTGGGCGGCGCGATGGGGACGACCGTGCTCAGCGTCGACGGGGTCAAGGCGCTCGCCTCGCTCCCGTCGCTCGACGAGCTGCGGGCGAAGATCGTGGGCCTCGTCCAGGCGCCCGCGACCAAGCTCGCGCAGCTGGTCAACGCGCCCGCCGGCAAGCTGGCGCGCGTGTTCGGTGCCTATGCGGCCAAGGATGGCGACCTCGCGGAAGCCGCCTGACCGACCTTCGTTCAACCCAATCAGACAAGGGGCCGCGGCCCCGCATATGGAGAACTTTAATGGCTGACCTGCAGAAGATCGTCGACGAGCTGTCGACCCTGACCGTCCTCGAAGCCGCCGACCTCGCGAAGATGCTCGAAGAGAAGTGGGGCGTTTCGGCTGCCGCCGCCGTCGCCGCCGGCCCCGCCGCCGCCGGCCCGGCTGCGGCCCCCGTCGAGGAGAAGACCGAGTTCGACGTCATCCTGACCGGCGACGGCGGCAAGAAGATCAACGTCATCAAGGAAGTCCGCGCCTTGACCGGGCTTGGCCTGACCGAAGCCAAGACGCTGGTCGAGTCCGCCCCGAAGGCGATCAAGGAAGGCGTCAACAAGGCCGAAGCCGACAAGATCAAGGCCCAGATCGAAGCGGCGGGCGGGACCGTCGAGCTGAAGTAGGCTGCGGCTTGCGGACGCGAAGGGAAGGGCGGCCCGGCAGGGGCCGCCCTTTTCGTTGGCTAAACGATGGATCGCCAGTTTCGCCGCGCGTGCAATATGCGAACGATCTCTACCGTCTCGTTCCGGACGGCATAGAAGATGATGTAGTTGCCATAAGGCATCTTGCGAACGATTCGTCGTCGACGACGCAGCGCGACCTGGCATCGGTCGGGAAACTCGGCAAGCGAGTAACACCTGGCGACAAGGGCATCGACGAACCACTCCGCCTTTGCCGGATCATCGGCAGAGATGTAGTCGTCGATACTTAAGAGGTCGTGTTGGGCGTCGCTCGTAAACTCAACGATCACTCGGCGGCAGTTGCCATTCGCGCCGCGCGGTGCTGGCGAAGGTGCTCGGCCACCACCTCGATGGGAATGAGATCGCCGGCATCGGCCGAATCAATCCCCTCATCGATCGCTGCCAGCACTTCGGGCGGGTATTCTTCCTCCTGCAGCTCCTCCAGCAGGCTCAGCCCCTGCAGCACCATTTCCTCGCGCGAGGCGAAATTGCCCGTGGTCATCAGGGCGTCCATCTTGGCGGATATGTAGTCGTCGAGGATCAGGGTCGTCATGCGGCGTCTCCTCGCGGCAAGATAGCGCGCGCGGGTCCGGTCGCCAAGGCACGAACCCCCTTCCCAAACTCGCGCGTCTCCCCTATATCGCATTCCTCACGACATTCCGGCACAGCTGCTCTCTCGCAGGTGCGCCGCCTTCCCCGTCCCCGGGTGACCGTCCGCCTTGCTCACGGATGCGTTTAGAATAGGGGGCTGCGGCAGGTTTCAACGAGGCTGGCGGTGCGGTTCCTGATCCGGAACACGCACTTTTTGGCGTTGGGCTCCGGTCCGGCGTGCGACAAAAAGGACGGTTATGGCGACCAAGGCAGTACCTCCCGTTACCGGCGCGAGTGCCCCCGGCACCAGCTTCACGAGCCGCAAGCGCGTCCGCAAGACCTTCGGCAAGATCCACGAAGTCGTCCAGATGCCGAACCTGATCGAGGTCCAGCGCGAATCGTACGAGCATTTCCTCCGCTCGCGCCCGGCCGACAATTATGTCAGCGGCCTCGAGAAGACGCTGCGGTCGGTGTTCCCGATCCGCGACTTCGCCGGCACCGCCGAGCTCGACTTCGTCCATTACGAACTCGAAGACCCCAAGTACGACACCGACGAGTGCCGCCAGCGCGGCATGACCTACGCCGCGCCGATGCGCGTCACGCTGCGCCTGATCGTCTTCGAGGTCGACGCCGACACCGAGGCGCGCAGCGTCCTCGATATCAAGGAGCAGGACGTCTACATGGGCGACATGCCCCTGATGACGGGCAACGGCACCTTCATCATCAACGGCACCGAGCG
>CAHJWP010000060.1 GCA_903642255.1 Sphingomonadaceae bacterium
CCGCTGCTGTTCAACCTGATCGCGTGGCGTGCCGAGGAGGCGCACGACTTCGCCGCCGCCCACGCCGCGCTGGCCGCGGCGATGGCGCTCGCCCCTGCCGATGCGACGATCGTCACAGCCGCCGGCCGGGCACTGCGCAAGGAGGGGCGGACCGGAGCCGCGCTGGCGATGCTCGACCGCGCGATGGCGCTGGATCCGGGGTTCGCCGTGCCGTGGCTTGAACGCGGCTTCGCCCTCGACACCGACGGCGAGATGGCGGCGGCCCGCGCGGCCTATGAACGCGCCGCCGCGCTGGATCCGGGCCTCGGCATCGCGTGGGCGGGCGCGGCGGCTATGGCGGCGCGGCAGGGCGAGGCGGCGGCGGTGCAGACCCTCGCCAGCCGCGCGCTGGCGCTCGATCCCGGCAACGCGGTGGCGACCTCGGCAATTGCGGCAAGCCTGATCGAGACCGACGAGCCCGCCGAAGCTGCGGCGCGAATGCGCGCGCTGCTCGACCGCGGCGGGCTGACGCCTGAAGAGGGCATCGCCGCGCTAACCCTGCTCGGCGATGCGCTCGACCGGCTCGATGCGACCACCGAAGCGTTCGCCGCATGGTCGGCGGCGAAGACCGCCTATGCGGCGTTCCACTCGGTGCGCGCGGTGGGTCAGGAGCCACAGCGCCGGTTTATCGAACGCCTGACCGACCGCGTCGCCGCGGTCGACCCGGCGCGGTGGCAGCGCCGCGTCGCGCCGGCAGGACATGGGCCGGCACGCGGCCACGTCTTCCTCCTCGGCTATCCGCGGTCGGGGACGACCCTGGTCGAGAACATCCTTGCCGCCGCACCGGGCGTCGTCGCGCTCGAGGAACGCCCGACGTTCGCCGATGCCGACGACTATCTGCTCGACGACGACGGCATCGACCGGCTGCTCGCGCTCGATGAGGGCGCCCTCGCCGCCCTGCGCAAGGCCTACTGGGCGCGCGTCGCCGCCGCGGGGGTCGACGCGGCCGGCAACGTCGTCGTCGACATGAACCCGATGAACGGCATGAAGCTGCCGCTGATCGCCCGGCTGTTCCCCGAGGCGCGCGTCGTCGTCATGTACCGCGATCCGCGCGACGTGGTGCTCAGCTGCTTCCGCCAGAACTTCCGGATCAGCGCCCCGGCCCTCGCCTTCACCTCGCTCGACGAGACCGCGCGCCACTATGCCGCGACCATGGTCCTGACCCAGCTATGCCTCGCGGCGATGCCGCTGGCACGCCACATCATCCGCTATGACGCCGTAGTCGCCGATTTCGAAGCGACGACTCGGGCGCTCTGCGACTTCGCCGGCATCGCCTGGAGCCCCGACCTACGCCGCTTCGACCGCGTCGCTCGGGCCCGCGGGGTCACGACCGCCAGCGCGACCCAGGTCCGCCGTGGACTGTTCGACGGTCGTGGTCGTTGGCGGCGCTACGCCGACCAGCTCGCGCCGGTGCTGCCGATCCTCCAGCCGTGGCTCGAACGGTTCGGATTTGAGCCGCACGTTGCTCCCGACGCCGTGCCCCGGTAGGGGTCGATGGTGATCTTGGTGGGACATTATCGATGCGGGCATGGTGGGCGGCGGTGGCGGGGCTGGCGATGATCGCCGCGACGACCGCGACCGCCGCCGAGCTCACGCTGGAGCGCATCTTCGCCTCGCCGTCGCTATCGGGCCCGACGCCGCGCGCACTGAAGCTCTCGCCCGACGGTAAGACGGCGACCCTGCTCAAACCCCGCGCCGACGACCGCGACCGCTACGACCTGTGGGCAGTCGACGTCGCCAGCGGCACGTCGCGGATGCTGGTCGATTCGACGAAGCTGGGCACCGGCGCGGCGCTGTCGGAGACCGAGCGGATGAACCGCGAGCGGCAGCGCATCGCCGCGGTCAAGGGCATCGCCAGCTACGACTGGGCCCCCGATTCGAGCGCGCTGCTCGTGCCGATCGACGGCGACCTGTGGCTGGCCAAGACCGACGGCAGCGTCCGCCAGCTGACGAAGACGGCGGCGACCGAGACCGACGCGCAGCTGTCGCCGAAGGGCCGGTACGCCTCGTTCGTCCGCGACCGCAACGCCTATGTCCTCGACCTCGGCACAGGCGCGGAGACGCCGCTGAGCCGCGACGGCTCCGACACGATCGGCTGGGGCGCGGCCGAGTTCATCGCGCAGGAGGAACTGCACCGCTTCACCGGGACGTGGTGGTCGCCGAGCGACGCGCGCCTCGCGGTGGAGCGAGTCGACGAGAGCGGGGTGCACGTCGTCCAGCGCGCCGCGATCGGGGCCGACGGGACGCGGGTCTATGCCCAGCGCTATCCCGCCGCCGGGACGCCGAACGCAGTCGTCGAGCTGTGGTTGATGAACCCGGACGGCGGCGCGAGGGTCAAGGTCGACCTCGGGGCGAACCCCGATATCTATCTCGCCCGCGTCGACTGGGCAGCCGACGGCAACGCACTCTACGTCCAGCGGCTGACGCGCAACCAGAAGAAGCTCGACCAGCTGAAGGTTGACCCGGCGACCGGTGCGGCGACGGTGGTCCTGACCGACACCGCCAAAACGTGGGTCAACCTCAACGACGACTTCCGCGCGCTCGACGACGGGTCGCTGGTCGTCGGCTCGGAACGCAGCGGGTTCGCCCATCTTTATCGTCTCGCAGAGGGCAAGCTGAGCCCAATCACCCACGGAGACTGGGTGGTCGATGGCGTCGCCGGGGTCGATCAGAAGACCCACACCCTGTTCTTTACCGGCTTCGCCGACACTGTTCTCGAACGCCACCTGTACGCCGTCGATTACCTCCGCCCGGACGCACCGCGGCGGATTACCGAGCCCGGCGGGTGGCACGACGTTGTCATGGACAAGGGCGGGACAGCGGCGCTGATCACCCGCTCGACGCCGACCCAACCGCCGCAGACGTGGCTCGCCGACGCCGCCGGCAAACGGCTGGCGTGGATCGAGGAGAACCGCCTCGACGCCGGCCATCCCTACGCGGCATACCTGAGCAGCCACGTAGCGCCGACGTTTGGGACGATCCCAGCCGCCGACGGCACGCCGCTTTACTGGCGCGCGTATCTGCCGCGGACGCCGAGGCCGCATCCGGTCTATTTCACCGTCTACGGCGGTCCCGGCGCGCAGTCGGTGACGCGGGCGTGGACGTCGCCGACGATCCAGCTGCTGGTCCAGCACGGCTGGGCGGTGTTCCAGCTCGACAACCGCGGCGCGACGCATCGCGGCAAGGCGTTCGAGGACGTGCTGTACCGGGCGATGGGCAAGACCGAAGTAGCCGACCAGCTCGCCGCGCTCGACTGGGTCAAGAAACAGCCATGGGCCGCGCCCGACAAGGTCGTCGTCAACGGCTGGAGCTATGGCGGCTACATGACGCTCAAGCTGCTCGAGGCCGCGCCGCATGCCTTCGCCGGCGGGATCGCCGGAGCGCCGGTGACACGGTGGGAACTGTACGACACGGCTTATACCGAACGCTATCTCGGCCAGCCGGCGGGCGGCGCGTACCTCGCGAGCGACGCTCTGCCCGATGCGGCCAAGATCGACCGGCCGCTGCTCCTGATCCACGGCATGGCCGACGACAATGTCGTGTTCGAGAACTCGACGGCTTTCATGTCGGCGCTGCAGCACGCCAACCGACCGTTCGACCTGATGGTCTATCCCGGTGCGACGCACGCCGCCGAGGCGACCCTCGGGGTGCACGTCTGGCAGACCCGCCTCCGCTTCATGGCGCGCATCGCGCCGACAGGGTATTAGACGCCGATGGCCATCGCTACCTCCAAGGACGCCGCACCGCCGTCGCGGCAACTGTCGCGGCTCACCTTACTGTGGCGCTTCGTCAAGAATTACCCCGGCCACCTAACGATGGCGCTCGGCGCGCTGGTCGTCGCCGCCGGCTCGACACTCGCGGTGCCCAAGGGGCTGCAGCTGGTGGTCGACAAGGGTTTCCACGCCGGGGCCGACGCCGCCGTCATCGCGCCCTACTTCTGGGCGCTGCTCGCCGTCGTCGCGGTGCAGGGCGCGGCGACCGGTGTGCGCTTCTATTACGTCAGCTGGATCGGCGAGCGCGTCGTCGCCGACCTGCGGATGACCGTCCAGCGTCACCTGCTGTCGCTCGATCCCGGGTTCTTCGAGGAGAACCGGCCGTCGGAGATCGCCAGCCGCCTGACGTCCGACACCGCGGTCATCGAGCAGGTCGTGTCGTCGTCGGCATCGATCGCGCTCCGGAACGCCTTCATGGGGCTCGGCGGCATCGTCTACATGCTGTTTCTCAGCCCCAAGCTGACCGGGCTGATGCTGCTCGTCATTCCTGCCGTCATCCTGCCGATTGTCATCCTTGGGCGGCAGGTACGCGGCCTGTCGCGGGCAAGCCAGGACCGCATCGCGTCGATCGGCACGATCATCGCCGAGGTGCTCGGCGCGATTAAGGTCGTCCAGGCCTTCACCCAGGAGGTCCGCGAGGCGGCGCGCTTCGGCGACGCGGTTGAGGCGACCTTCGCCGCCGCCAAGCGCCGCATCCGGGTCCGCGCAAGCATGACGGCGATCGTCATCTTCCTGATCTTTGGGGCGATCACGCTCGTGCTGTGGGAAGGCGCGTCCGACGTCGTCGCCGGCCGGATGAGCGGCGGGACGATCACCGCCTTCCTGTTCACTGCGGCGATCGTCGCCGGCGCGTTCGGCGCGCTGACCGAGACCTACGGTGACTTCATGCGCGCCGCCGGAGCCAGCGGCCGAGTCGAGGAACTGCTTGCCGCGCGCCCCGACATCCGCGCGCCGGCGCACCCGGTCGCGCTGCCGCTGCCGGCCGAGGGGCGGCTGACGTTCGACCGCGTGTCGTTCAACTATGCGACTAAGCCCGACGCGCCGGCGGTGATCGACTTCAGCCTTGACGTCGCGCCGGGCGAGACGGTCGCGCTCGTCGGCCCGTCGGGTGCGGGCAAGACGACGCTGTTCGCCCTGATCCAGCGCTTCTACGACCCCAAGTCGGGCACCATCCGCCTCGACGGCATCGCTTTGCCCGAGGCCGATCCGATCGACGTGCGGTCGCGCATCGCCGTGGTTCCCCAAGAAACCGTGGTCTTCGCCACGACCGCCTACGAGAACATCCTCTACGGCCGCCCCGACGCGACCGAGGCCGAGGTCTGGGCCGCGGCCGACGCGGCGCACGCCAGCACCTTCCTCCGCGCTTTGCCCGACGGCATCCATACTTTCCTCGGCGAGGCGGGATCGCGCCTGTCGGGCGGGCAGCGCCAGCGCATGGCCATCGCCCGCGCCGTGCTGCGCGACGCCCCGCTGCTGCTCCTCGACGAGGCGACCAGCGCCCTCGACGCCGAGTCGGAGCGGCTGGTTCAGGACGCGCTCGAGACGTTGATGAAGGGCCGGACGACGCTGGTCATCGCCCATCGGCTGGCGACGGTCCGCTCGGCCGACCGCATCGTCGTCATGGACGGCGGGCGGATCGTCGCGCAGGGGCGGCACGACGCGCTGATCGCCCAGGGCGGCCTATACGCCAAGTTGGCCAGGCTGCAGTTCGAGATGGCGGCGTAGCGCTAGGCGCGACGCGCTAATCGCGCCGAGCGGCTCTATGCCAAGCTGGCGCGGCTGTATTTCGACGACGCCTGAAGGAGACGTGTGATGCGGGTCATGGTTCTGGTCAAGGCGACGGCCGACAGCGAGAGCGGGACGATGCCCGAGCGGGCAATGCTCGAGGCGATGGGCCGGTTCAACGCCGAGCTGATCGCCGCGGGCGTTCTCGCCCCGTCCGACGCGGCGGGGCTGAAACCGTCGTCGGTAGGCAAACGTGTCGCCTTCCACGGTGTCGACCGGACGGTGGCCGATGGCCCGTTTGCGGCGACCAGCGAACTCGTTGCCGGCTTTTGGCTGTGGACGGTCCGCGACCTCGATGAGGCGGTGGCGTGGGTGAAGCGATGCCCCAATCCGATGCCGGGGCCCAGCGAGATCGAGATCCGCCCGCTATACGAGGCGAAGGACTTCGTCTAGCCGCCTCATATCGCGCAGACGATCCCCGTCTCGACCAGCTTCGCCACCAGTGCCGGGTCGGCGTCGCCGAGGCGGCGGACCAGGCGGTTGACCGTCAGCTTCTCGCCGCCGGCGCTCTTCACGACGCGGTTGAGCTCGGCCAACTGCCCGACGCTGAGCCGCGCCGCGAGGCGATTGCCCATGCACCGCGCCTGCGATCCCGGCACGCCCGCGGCCTGCAGCCGGTCGGTGATCCTCTGCGCCGGCGTGGCGCAGGCGGCGAGGGCGAGCGCGGCGAACACGACAGCGATAGGAGCGACGCGCTTCACGTCTCGCCCAGCCGCCGTGTATCCGGCAGGCGCCACCACGGCACGTGCGGGTGAAGGTGATGCTCGTGGTGGTAGCCGCCGAAGTTGAAGCATGTCACAACCGACAGCACCGGACCGAACGCCGAACTCCGGGCATTGTGGCGGTCGGGAAACGCCTCGTGGCCATGGCGGTGCGGCAGGAACGTGCCGAACCAGAACAGCTGGACCAGCGCGAGAAGCGCCGGCGCTGCCCAGAAGACGAGGATGTTGACCAGCTTCGCCCCGAACACGAACTGGTACGCCGACAGCACGGCGACGATCCGCACGATCTGCCAGTGCGAATAATAAGTGCGGAAGAAGCGCACGAGCCACGGCGCAGGCCGCGTGGGGTTCGCCGCGTCGAAGTCGGGATCGGCCGCTGTCCCGACGTGGCGGTGATGAGCGAAGTGGTTGGGCACCAGCCGGTCATAGTCGAGCCCGGCGTACATCAGCAGCGTCGCACGGCCGACGGCACGATTGACCCCAGGCCGGCCCGGCGAGAACGCGCCGTGCATGCAGTCGTGGGCGGTGATGAACAGCCCGGTCGACAGCCACGTCTGGACCAACACCAGCGGCACTGTAGCCGGCCACGTCGTGCGGTCGAGCGGAAAGGCGAAGATGCCGACGAGATGGATGACCAGCCACGCCGCGGCGATGGCAACGGCGACGAGGCCGCCGGTCGCGGCATCGCTACGGGGAACATCGCGCGAAGCGATTGAGCGGATGGCGGTCACATGGCTTCCCTGCGGCGAAACGAGAGGGATGCAAAGCCCCCTGCGACGTTTTATAGACAGTGCATGAACCTCAACGTAACCGCCGGCGAGGGTGTCGCCATCGCCCTCGTCGCGCTCGCGGCGATGGAGGGCGTGGCGTATGTCGCGCACCGCTGGGTGATGCACGGCTTTATGTGGGGCCTGCACCGCTCACACCATGAACCGCGCGCCGGCGTGCTCGAGGCGAACGACTGGTTCGCCGTAATGGGGGCGGCGCCGGCGATTGCGCTGATCTATGCCGGGACGGTCCTTGGCTGGGGCAACGCGCTGATGTGGCTCGGCATCGGCATCACCGGCTACGGCATGATCTATTTCGGCTTCCACGACGTCATCGTCCATCGCCGGGTGCCGGTGTCGTGGGTGCCGCGCGGCCGCTACATGAAGCGCATCGTCCAGGCGCACCGCCTCCACCATGTCGTCGAGACGCGCGCCGGGACGGTATCGTTCGGCTTCATCTACGCGCCGCCGGTCCGCGACCTGCTGGCCAAACTGGAACGCGACGGCGGCGGCCGCCTCAGGGCATCGTCCAAAGTCCGGCGCGAGATGGCCCCGGAGCCGGCCAGCGCCGACGCCGGCTGACCGCCTGCGGCAGGGCGCGGGCGACCGCTGCCAGTTTCTCGGCCGTGCTCGTCGTCACCCGCCGGTCGAGGGCGGCCGCCCCCTCGGCCCGCACCCGCCGGCCGATGCCGCCATAGATGTCGGCCGCCGCGAGCACCGCCCACGCTGCGCGGAACGGCAGCGCCGGCGTGCCGAAGCGCGATGACGCGGCGTAACTCCCGGCCTCGTCGACAAGTCGGGCGACGACGGACGCGAGCGCGGCGCGGTTGCGGGGTGCAGCGAAGGTGTCGCGGGACAAGCCCGCCGCCCCGAGCCACTCCTCGGGCAGATAACACCGTCCGTTCGCCGAATCCTCGATGACGTCGCGAGCGATGTTGTCGAGCTGGAACGCGAGACCAAGGTCGCAGGCGCGGTCGAGCGTTGCCCGGTCGTCGGCGGGCACCCCCATGACGATCGCCATCATTACCCCGACACAGCCGGCAACGTGGTAGCAGTAGGTTAGCGTGTCGTCGAAGCTCGCGAACCGCCGCTCCTCGACGTCGGAGCGGAAACCCTCGATCAGGTCGAGCGGGTAACGGTCGGGCATGGCGGTTTCGACGGCGACGCGGGCGAGGGCGGCGAAGGGGAGGTTGTCCCCACCATCGCCGGCCAGTGCCGCCCGGGTCCCCGCCTCCAGCGCCGCCAGCCGCTCGGCGGGTGACCCGATACTCGCCGCCCGTCCGAACCCGTCGACCTGCCCGTCAATGACGTCGTCGGCATAGCGGCACCACGCATAGAGCAGCGTTGCCCGGTCGCGCGTCGCGGGGTCGAACAGTCGCGACGCCAGCGCGAAGCTCTTCGACCCACGCGCGATCGCCGCCCGGCTCGCCGCAACGAGCGGGTCGGTCACTCGCCCCCGCTCACTCGGCCGCCAGCGCCGCCGCGCTGTTGTGGCCGATGCCGCCAAGACCCTCGACGCCGCCGAGGTCGGCGATCATCAGCTTCGCCGTCGCCTTGGCAGAACCGACGACGCCGGGGATGCCCGCGCCCGGGTGCGTCCCCGCCCCGACGAAATAGAGGTTCTTCAGCACGTCGTCGCGGTTGTGGGTGCGGAAGAAGGCGCTCTGCCACAGCACGGGTTCGAGGCTGAAGGCGCTGCCGAGGTGCGCGTTCAGCTCGATGCTGAAATCCTTCGGCGTGAAGGTCCGCATCGTCACGAGGTCGTCGCGCAGGCCAGGGATCATCGTCGCCTCGAGCGTGTCGAGGATACGGTCGGCGTACAGCTTGCCCTCGACCTCCCAGTCGCCCTTGTACTTGCCCATGTGCGGTACCGGCGACAGAACGTAGAAGGCGCTGCACCCTGGCGGAGCCATCGCCGGATCGGTCGCCGTCGGGTGATGGAGGTAGAGCGAGAAATCTTCGGCCAGCACGCCGTTCTTGTAGATGTCGTCGAGCAGCTCGCGGTACCGGTTGCCGAAGATGATCGTGTGATGCTTGATTTCGGGGTGCTGCCGCTTCAGGCCGAAATAGGTGACGAACAGCGACGGCGAGAAGCTGCGCCACTTCATCATCCCCGCCGCCTGCCGGCCCCGCGGATGGTCGCCGAGCAGGTCGCGGTAGGTGTGGACGATGTCGCCGTTCGACGCGACGGCATCGAACGTACCCGACCAGCCGTCGGCCGTGGTGACGCCGGTAACGCGGCTCCCCGCGGCGCGAATCGCCTTGACCCCGTTCCCCATCCTCACCGTGCCGCCCAGGTCCTCGAACAGCTTGACCATGCCCTTGACCAGCGCGCCGGTCCCGCCGCGCGGGAACCACACGCCCCACTTCTTCTCGAGCGCGTGGATCAGCGCGTAGATCGCCGATGTCTTGAACGGGTTGCCGCCGACGAGCAGCGAGTGGAAGCTGAATGCCTCGCGCAGCTGCGGGTCCTCGATGTAGCGGCTGACCATCGCATAGACCGAGCGGAACGCCTCGTAGCGCATCAGCTGCGGCGCGGCCTTCATCATCGTCCCGAAATCGAGGAACGCCTCGTGCCCCAGTTTCTCATAGCCTTCGCGAAAGACGTTCTCGCTGTAGGTCAAGAAGCGCTTGTAGCCGTCGACATCTTTCGGGTTCTTCGCCCTGATCTGCGCGAACAGACTCTCGTCGTCGTTCGAATAGTCGAAGACATAGCCGTCCTCCCACATCAGCCGGTAGAAGGGCGTGACGGGGAGCAGCTCGACATAGTCCGCCAGCCGCCGTCCGCTGAGGGCCCACAACTCCTCGAGGCACGACGGGTCGGTGATGACCGTCGGCCCGGCGTCGAAGGTAAAGCCGGCATCCTCGAAGACATAGGCACGGCCGCCGGGCTTGTCGCGCTGCTCGATCAGCGTCGTCTGGACCCCCGCCGATTGCAGGCGGATGGCGAGCGCCAGCCCGCCGAACCCGCTACCGATCACTGCTGCCGTCGTCATCGCAACATCCTCATGAATTCAGCAGCACGCCGAGTGCCCGGCCAAGCGGCACCGGCGGCTTGCCGACCAGCGTCCGCGCCTTGTCGAGCGCCGTCGACTCGCCGGCGTAAAAGCGCCGCACCAGCGCGTCGTCGAGCCGGTAAAAACGCTGCAGCACCCGGTACCGCTCGTGCGGCGCGGCGGCAATGAACAGCATCCGCGTCAGGAAGCGGTAGAAGCCGCGACGCCGCCATGTCGACTCGCTGTGGTGTCGCAGCGCGGCGTACAGCGCCGGGGCGGTCAGCTCAGGCAGGCTCGCGACGAGATCGGCGGTCCGTACCGCGTCGGGGAAGCTGTAGCCGGTGATCGGGTTGAACAGCGCCGCGCGCAAGCCCGCGAGCGGCACGCCGGGCGCGCTCGCATCCCAGAACGCGCCGATGTCACCGCCGAGCGCGATCGGCAGGACGCCGACCTCCTCGCGGATGACGCGTGCCACGGTCCAGCCCTGCGCCGCGATATAGTCCATCACGCGGGCGCGCAGCACATCGGGGGCGAGGTCGCGGCCGTCGGAGTAATACGTATCCTCGACCAGCACCGTCCGCGGCCCGAACGGCAGGGTGTAGACGAAGCGGTAGCCGTCGACCTGCGGCACCGTCGCGTCCATGATGACCGGCCCGTCGAGCCCGTGGTCGGCGGTCAGCTCCACCTCGAGCCCGACGAACTTCTGCGCGCGCAGGTCGAGCGGCGGGCCGGAGCCGTTGCCCCCGCGCTGCGGCCGGACGGTTTGCGGCTTTTGGCCTCGTCCGTCGATCACCGCACCGGCGGTCAGCACGCGCCCGTCGGCGAGAGTCACCGACTCCGGCGTCAGCCCGGTGATCGCCGTCCCCGTCAGCACCGTCGTCGCCGTCGCCGCGACCGCCGCTGCCAGCCGTTCGCTGGTGCTGCTGCGATACCCGGCGCGGATTGCCCGGCCGTGGTCGGGGAAGCGGATGCTGTACCGGTCCCACCGATGCGCCACGAGCGGCACCGTCCATGCGACCTGCTCCGGGCTGATGTCGGCCTCGAACGACGACCACGTATGATTGCCGCCGACGGCGTCGCCCCCCTCGACGATCGCCACCCGCACGTGCGGACGCCGCGCCGCCAGCCGCAGCGCGATCAGCCCATTGGCCAGCCCGCCGCCGGCAAGGATGAGGTCGAAGTCCATGCGGGACGAGGGTTAGCGGAAAG
>CAHJWP010000061.1 GCA_903642255.1 Sphingomonadaceae bacterium
GACGATGGACGAGGTCGGCGGCGCGCTGGTCGCCATCGCCCTGACGCTGTGCGCGGTGTTCGTGCCGACGGCGTTCATCAGCGGCATCTCGGGCCAGTTCTATAAACAGTTCGCGCTGACCATCGCGTCGGCGACGCTGATCTCGTGCCTCGTTTCGCTGACCCTGTCGCCGGCGCTCGCCGCGCTGCTGCTCAAGCCGTACGACAAGGCGCACGACGAGCCGCGCGGCTGGTTCGCACCCGTCCAGCGCGCGGCCAACGGCTTCAACCGCGGCTTCGACTGGCTGTCCGACCGCTATGGCCGGGTGACGGCGCGACTGGTGCGGACGATCGGCATCGTCCTTGTCGCCTATGTCGTCCTGCTCGGCATCGCCGGCTGGCGCTTCTCGGCGACGCCGACCGGCTTCATCCCGGCGCAGGACCAGGGGTATCTGATCGGCGTGATCCAGATGCCGCCGGGGGCGACGCTCGAACGGACCGATGCGGTGCTGCAGGCAACGGTCAGGCAGGCGCTCAAGGTGCCCGGCGTCCACCACATCGTCAACATCGCCGGACTCGACGGAGCGAGCTTCTCGAACGCGCCGAACGCCGCGACGATGTTCCTCGCGCTCGACGAATTCGAGGTACGCAAGCAGCACCACCAGACCGGCGATTCGATCCTCGCCGACCTGCGCAAGAACCTTGCCGGCGTCGACGCGGCCAATGTGCTCGTGATCGCGCCACCCCCGGTGCGCGGCATCGGTACCGGCGGCGGCTTCAAGATGATGGTGCAGGACCGCGGCAACAAGGGACCCAAAGCGCTCGAGGCGGCGACGGTGGCGATGATGATGAAGGCCAACGGCGTTCCCGGCCTGACCAGCGTGTTCACCCTGTTCAACACCGGTACGCCGCGGATCTATGCCGACATCGACCGCGAAAAGGCGCAGCAGCTCGGCGTCGCCCCGGCCGACGTCTTCGCGACGCTACAGACCTATCTCGGCTCGACCTACATCAACGACTTCAACCTGTTCGGCCGGACGTGGCGGGTGACGGCGCAGGCCGACGCGCCGTTCCGGCACCAGCCGTCGGACATCGTCAACCTGAAGACGCGGTCTGCCAGCGGCACGATGGTGCCGATTGGCTCGGTCGCGACGCTCAAGGACGACAGCGGCCCGTACCGCGTCGTCCGCCACAACCTGTATCCGGCGGCCGAGCTGCAGGGCGACACCAAGCCCGGTTTCTCGAGCGGACAGGCGCTCAAGGCGATGGAGGATCTCGCCGCCAAGACGCTGCCGACCGGCTTCGGCTATGAATGGACCGAGCTCGCCTATCAGCAGAAGACGCAGGGCAACACCGCGGCGATCGTCTTCGCGCTGGCCGTCGTGTTCGTCTTCCTGCTACTCGCGGCGCAGTACGAGTCGCTCGTCCTGCCCTTCGCCGTCATCCTGATCGTGCCGATGTGCCTGCTGGCAGCGATCATCGGCGTCAACCTGCGCGGCTTCGACAATAATATCCTGACGCAGATCGGGCTGGTCGTTCTCGTCGGCCTTGCCGCGAAGAACGCGATCCTGATCGTCGAGTTCGCCAAGCAGGACGAGGAGCGCGGCGAGGACCGCTGGGCGGCGGCCGAGCACGCCGCGCGGACCCGGCTGCGGCCGATCCTGATGACGTCGTTCGCCTTCATCCTCGGCGTCGTGCCGCTGGTCTTCGCCAGCGGGCCGGGGCAGGAGATGCGCCAGGCGCTTGGCACCGCGGTGTTCTTCGGGATGATCGGCGTGACGGTGTTCGGCCTGCTGTTCACGCCGGTATTCTATGTCATCGCCAGCTGGGTGACGTCGAAGCTGCCCGACGTCCACGTCCGCCGGCCCGCGCCGCCGCCCGACACGTCGACGTCCGCGCCGGTCGCCGCCGAATGACGCGCCTGATCCTTGTGGCCGCCCTCGGGCTCGGCGCGTGCGCCGTCGGCCCGAACTATCGGCCCGAGCCCGCGCCGCCGGCGAGTGCCGGGCACTTCAGCGCATCCGACTCGATCGCGGTGTCGTCGGAGCCGCTGCCCGACAAATGGTGGCAGCTGTACGACGACCCGGCTCTCGACGCGCTGGTCATGGAGGCGCTGACGGCCAATACCGACCTGCGCGTCGCCACCGCCAATCTGCGCAAGGCGCGGGCGATCCTCAGCGAGACGCGGACCGAGCGCCTGCCGTCGACCAGCATCTCGGCCTCGGCGAGCTATCTGCGGAGCAACGGGACGAGCGGGAGCGGCAGCCTCGGTGCGACGACCGGCTCGGTCGGCACGGGGACCACCGGCACGGGCACGACGGGCACTGGCACAACGGGCACTGGCACAACGGGTACCGGTACGACTGGAACGGGCACCGGAACCACCGGCACCGGGACTACCGGAGTCACCAGCGGCAGCTATCAGGGTCAGTTCTATTCGGCCGGCCTCGATGTCAGCTACGAGCTCGACCTCTACGGCCGGGTCAAGCGCGACATCGAGGCGTCGCGCGCCGACGTCGCGGCGCAGGAGGCGCAGCGCGACGTGACGCGGACCAGCGTCGCCGCCGAAACGGCGCGGGCCTATGCCGACGCCTGTTCGGCGGGGCTGCAGATCGGTGTCGCGCAACAGTCGCTCCAGCTCCAGCTGCAGACCTATGAGCTGACGGTCAACCTCGCGCTCGCCGGGCGCGACACGCCGCTCGACACGTCGCGGGCGCGGGCGCAGTACGAGATGGTCCGCGCGACATTGGCGCCGTTTCTCGCCCAGCGCCGCGACGCGCTGTACCGGCTCAGCGTCCTCACCGGTCATCCGCCTGAGGTGGTCAACCCCGCCGCGGCCGCCTGCGTCATCCCACCGACGCTGAAGCATCCACTGCCGGTCGGCGACGGCACGGCGCTGATCAAGCGGCGACCCGACGTCCGTCAGGCGGACCGGACGCTGGCGGCGGCGACGGCGCGGATCGGCGTCGCGACCGCCGAGCTGTATCCGAGGATTTCGCTCGGCGGCTCGGTCGGGACATCGGGGATCAGCATCAGCCAGCTCGGCAGCAATTCGGGCTTCAACTTCAACGTCGGGCCATTGCTCAGCTGGACCTTTCCCAACATCGCCGTCGCGCGCGCGCGCATCCGCCAGGCGCAGGCGACCAACGAGGCGGCGCTGGCCAGCTTCGACGGAACGGTGCTGACCGCGTTGCAGGAGACCGAGACGGCGCTGAGCGACCTGTCCGGCGAACTCGACCGCCAAGCGGCGCTGGTCGCGACGCGCGACTACAGTGCCGAGGCGGCGCGCATCGTCAACCTGCGCTATGGGGCGGGGGCGGAGAACTTCCTCGCCGTGCTCGATGCGCAACGGACGCTGGCAACGGCCGAAGCGTCGCTCGCCGCGTCGCGGGCGCAGTTGACGACCGATCAGGTGGCGGTGTTCAAGGCGCTCGGCGGCGGCTGGGAAAACGCACCCGAAACAATAAGTTCGCAGAAAAATTAATCTTCGGCGCGCAACCATGACGATCCTTCGGCCGTACTGGGAGCAAGGCCAAAGGTAAAGCGTTGATGAACAATCCTACAGCGCTCGTCGCACACCCCTATCCGATCGTCGTCGACGCGCTGGCGGCGCTGGTTACAGCCGCCGGCTATTCGGTCACCCGCGCCTCGGATGCGGCGGCTGCCGCGGCAGGACTGGCAGCGACCCCCGATCTCGCTCTCGTCGCTGCCACCCTCGGCGGCGTCGGGGCGGCGGACGCGCGGCACGGAACGATGCGGACGCTCGTCATCGGCGACGATATCGTCGATGACGCCGCGATCAGGCTGACGGCACCGGTCGACCGCGTCGTCGCGCAGATCGCGGTGGCCGCCGGGGCGCAGCGCGCGGCCGGCACTACGCCGGCGCTTACCCCGCGCGAACGTGACGTCGCCCGTCTCGTCACGGCCGGCCAGCGCAACCGTGCCATCGCCGCTACGCTCGGCATCTCCGAAGGCACGGTCAAGATGCACCTGCACAATGTCTATGCCAAACTGGGCCTCGAAAGCCGGACGCAGCTGGCGATGTCGACGCGGGTGCTGGTCGACTGAACCGACGTCCTCCCGCTCAACCATCCAGCCGCGCGACCGATACCGTCATCGCGATCTGGCGGACCGCGCCGCCCGTCGTCAGGAAGGCGATGTCGGCGGCGTCGCGGCCGGTCGCGATGCGGATGAGCCCATCGCCGGGAGCGAGCCGCGTCGGGTCGGCGAGCCACCACTGGCCGTCGAGGTAGATCTCCATCACCGCGTGGAAGTCGGCCGGCTCGAGCCGCCATGCATAGGCCCCGACGGCGCGCGCCGGGATGTTCGCCGCGCGGCATAGCGTGATGCCGAGGTGGGTGAAGTCGCGGCACACGCCGGCGCGGTCGACGAAGGTCCGCTCGGCGGTGGTTTCGGCATTGCTGATGCCATGAATATAATCGACCTCCTGGTGCAACCAGTCGAGGATCGCCGCAACGCGCGCGCCGCCCGGACCCGCTGCGAACTCGCGCGCGACGAAGCGCCCGAACTTGTCCGACGGGCAGAAGCGGCTCGGCAGCAGATAGTCGAGCGTCTCGGGCGGCAGCTCGTCCCAGCGGTGCTGGCGTGCATCGGGCGGGATCGCGGTGCGCGGCGCGACGTCGACCGTCGCGGTATAGGCGAGGTCGACCGTCCCCTCCATCACGCCGCGCAGGAGCCGCGAACCGTCGGCGGCGGTGACCGACACAAGCCGGGCTCCGGGACTGAGCGTCAGCGTCTCGCCGACGATCGTCTGATCGGCGCTTTCGAGCACCTGCAGCTTCGCCACCGCTTCGGTGGCGGCGGCGAATTCGTAGGCGAGGTTGCACTGCGCGAAGAGCCGCATGGAAATCTCAGACTAGAAGGGCGAGGGTGGCGAACGTCGCGAGCCAGTGTTCGCCGGCATAGTCGCCGGCGACGTGGTCGAGACTCGCCGCGATATGCCCGTCGGCGGCGGCGTGCGCTACGACGAACACCGGATGTGTCGACGATAGCTTCGTGGCAAGTTCGCGCCAGCACCACGCCCGGCTGAAGTTGAGGCCATCGAGATGCGCGATCTTGCCGTCGCTGCGGTCCGACGGAATGGCAGGGGTGAACAGCGCAGTCGGCGCGCGCGCCGCGGCGTGGGGGAGAAAGGCGTCGAACCATGTGGCGAAGTCGCTGCCGCCGAGGACGCGGCTCATCGCCAGTGCTTCGACGAGGACGGGCGACAGGAAGGCATCGCCGTCGGGCTCCCAGCCCTGCGCGTCGCGGTCGCCGCCGTACCAGCCGATCACTCGATCGGCGATCTGGGCGGCGAGGGCGGGATCGTGGACGCTCGCCCAGTCGTGGGCCAACACCGCGGCGAACGCGTTGTTCGCATGGCTGCCGGTGCGGATCGGGTAGGTCGCCCGCGGCAGGAAGCCGGCGAAGCGCGCCGCGAAGGCGCGGGCGAGCGGCTCAAGCGCCGCCTGTGTCGCGCCGTCCGCCGTGCCGTGGAGCGCGAGGAGCCACGCCCAGCCGTAGGGCCGCTCGAAGCCGCCGCTGTTCGCCCGGTCGAGATAGGCGAGCTCGACAGCTAGCTTGTCCGGCGTGAAGGTCGTTGCGGCGAGCGGATCGATCGTCGCCGCCAAATTGGGATACCGCCGCCGCAGCGTCAGGAGCAGCCACCAGCCGTGGACGCAGCTGTGCCAGTCGAAGCTGCCGAAGAACACCGGGTGGAGGTCGCGTGGACCTTGCGCGTCGCCCGCGTCGTTCAGGACGTGGTCGAGCTTGTGCGGAAACTCGCGCGCGACATGGCCGAGGGCGATGCCGGCGAAGCGCGCGGCGAGGGCGGCATCGAGTTTCATCGAAAAGCGACCCCGTTCATCAGCAGCGTGTTGAACACCAGCAGCGGCACGGCGGTGCCGACCTGCACCCGGATCACGGCGTAGCGGTCGTCGAGATCGAGCAGCGTCACCGGCACGAGGTTGTAGTTCGCCGCCATCGGTGTGCACAGCGTGCCGCAGAAGCCGCTGAGCATCCCCAGCGCCGCGATCGGCGCGGGATCGCCACCGAACGTGCCGACCAGCAGCGGCAGCGCGATGGCCGCCGTCATCACCGGAAAGGCGGCGAAGGCGTTGCCGAGCAGCATCGTCAGCCCCGCCATGCCCACCGTGTAGGCGGCGACCGCGGCGAGCCGGTCGCCGTGCGGCAGCAACGGGCCGATGCCACCGCCGACGACCGCGCCGACGCCGGCGAGGGTGAAGATCGCCCCCAGCGCGGCGAGCGCCTGCGGCAGCGTCACCGCCCAGCCCACCGCGTCGACGATCGTCCGTCCGGCGTCGAGCGGCTCGCTCAGCCGGGGACGCAGCCACGCGAAACACACGGCGAGCGCGATCACGACACCCGCGCCGAGCGCGACGAGGGTCACCTGCTTGGGATCGACGACGCCGGTCATCGGCAGGACAAGCGTGCCGGCGAGCGCCACCGCCGGGATGATCAGCGCCGCCGCGAACAACCGGTTGCCATGCCGCGCCGCCGCCGCGATGCGCCGCGCGGCGTCGATCGCCACGGTGCCCCGGCCAAGTTGCCCCGTGCCCGCCAGCACCGCCAGCGCGACGACGATGCCGCCGCTGGCGAGGTCACCGATCCGGTCGCCGACGAGGAAGTCCATCGCCATCAGCCCCCAGAAGGCGGCGGTGCCGAAGCGCTTGCGGTTGCTCCGGTCGCGGACGCCGAGCACCGCGAAGGCAGCAAACATGGCCCCCGTCAGCCAGTAGAGCTGCGGGAGGCCGATCACGCGCGCGCGAGCCAGCGGTCGAACCGCCACAGCCGAAAGCCGTGGACGACGAACGCCGCGACCGCCGTCGGGATCGCCCAGACCGACACCGCGAAGGGCGTGACGACGATGCCGTTCGTCTCGAGGAAGGCCTTGATCAGCAGGATCGACGCGACGGCGAGGAAGACGTCCTCGGCGAAGAACACGCCGACATTGTCGGTCGCCGCAGCGAACGCCCGCAGTCGCTGCCGCGCGGCGTGGTTCAGCGGCCGCCTCCGCTCGGCGACGCCCTCGGCCATCGGCACGACCAGCGGCCGCACCGTCTGCGCCTGCCCGGCGAGGGCGATCAGGCCGAGGGCAGCGGTGACCTGGCGGAAGACGAGGTAGACGGCGAGCAGCCGCCCCGGCGTCGCCGCGCCGACTCCGGCGATCACCGCGCGCGCCCGCTCCTGCAAGCCGTGGCGTTCGAGCAGGCCGATGACGGGCACGACCAACCAGATGACGGTGACGTAGCGGCCGGCGGTGAAGGCGTGCCCCAGCGCGGCGACGACCGCGAGCGGCGCCATGCCGGCGGCGAGCCCGGTGACCAGTGCCGCGACGACGACCACAGCGAGCGGATTGAAGCGAAGGGCGAAGCCGACGACGATGACGCCGAGCCCGGCGAGGACGAGCATCTAGGTCGCCTCGCCATAGCCGCCGCCGCCCGGCGTTGCAATTTCAAGGACATCGCCAACGGCGAGCGCCACCGTCGCGGTCGCGCCGAGCGACTCGACAGTTCCGGCGGCGCGTTCGACGGCGTTGCTGCCGGGCGCGCCGCGGCTGCCCCCGGCGAGACCGAACGGCGGGACGCGGCGGCGGTTCGACAGGATCGAGGCGGTCGCTGGCTCGCGGAACCGGAGGCGGCGGACCGTCCCGTCGCCGCCGGACCAGCGGCCTGTGCCGCCCGATCCGGTACGCACCGCGAAGCTGTCGACCAGCACCGGAAAGCGGGTTTCGAGCACCTCGGGGTCGGTCAGGCGGCTGTTGGTCATGTGGGTCTGCACCGCGCTTGCCCCGGCGAAGCCCGGGCCGGCACCGGAACCACCTGAAATCGTTTCATAATATTGCCACGCCTCGGTGCCGAAGGTCAGGTTGTTCATGGTGCCTTGGCTCCCCGCCATGACGCCGAGTGCGCCGAACAGCGCGTCGGTCACCACCTGGCTGACCTCGACGTTACCCGCGACGACCGCGGCGGGATACGCCGGATCGAGCATCGACCCCTTGGGAATCAACAGCTTGACCGCGCGCATGCAGCCGTCGTTCAACGGGATGTCGTCGTCGATCAGGCAGCGGAAGACGTAGAGGACGGCGGCGCGGACGACGCTGCGCGGGGCGTTGAAGTTGCCCGGCTGCTGCGCGCTGGTCCCGGCGAAGTCGACCGTCGCCGTGCCGGTAGCGCGGTCGATCGTCACGGCGACATGGACTTCTGCCCCATTATCAAGGGGATAGACGAAGCGGCCGTCGGTCAGGGGGACGATCGCCCGGCGGACGGCTTCTTCGGCGCTGGTCTGAACGTGGGCCATATAGGCGGCGACCGTCGCGGTGCCGACTTCGGCGCACAAGTCCTTGAGATCGCTTGCGCCGCGCGTGCAGGCGGCGACCTGCGCCTTGAGGTCGCCGATGTTGCGGTCGGGGTCGCGCGCCGGCCAGCGGCCGCTCGCCAGCAGGGATCGCGTCGCTTTTTCAAGGAGTTGGCCGCGGTCGACGAGCAGGAAGTCGTCGATCAGCACCCCCTCCTCATGGATCGTCGTGCTGTTCGCCGGCATCGACCCCGGCGCGATGCCGCCGATGTCGGCGTGGTGGCCGCGCGCCGCGACGAAAAACGCCCGCTCGCCATCGACGAACACCGGCATTATCACTGTAATATCAGGAAGATGCGTGCCACCGTTGTAGGGCGCGTTGAGCATCACCGCGTCACCATCTTGGAGATTTCCACCGCGCGAACGAACCACCGCGGCGACGCTCTCGCCCATCGAGCCGAGGTGGACCGGCATGTGCGGCGCGTTGGCCACCAGCGCCCCCTCGCCGTCGAACAGCGCGCAGGAAAAATCCAGTCTTTCCTTGATGTTGACCGACGCCGCGGTCGACTGGAGGGCGACCCCCATCGCCTCGGCGATGCCCATGAAGCGATGGGCGAACAGCTCGAGCGTCACCGGATCGGCCCGCATCACGCCCGCATCCACGCGCGGACCGTGCGCGGACACCGGCGCATCCGCCGCGGGGCCGCGACGATGCTCCCCCGCGACCGCCGTCCGCGCGACAATCAGGTTGCCGAGCCCGTCGACCTCGCCCCGCCAGCCGGCGTCGATCACCGTCGTGCCGCCGGGGTCGACGACGATCGCCGGCCCGGCGACGGCGAACCCTGCCGGCAGCGTCGCCCGGTCGAACAGCGGCACCGGCTTGCCGGCCATGACGACCATGGTCGGCGGCGGCGGCGGCGCGGTCGGCAGGGCCGGCGCGATGGCCCCCAACGGCACCTTCGCGACCGCCTCGAGGCGGACCGCGTCGATGACCAGCGCGGCGTCGGCGGCGAAGCCGAAGCGAACGCGGTGTTGCCCGGCGAACGCCGCCGCCATCGCCGCCGGGGTGCCGAGCGCCACCTCGAGCGGCGTGTCGGTCCCGGCGTATTTGACCAGCGCGGTCGGCACGAGCTCGACATCGCCGTCGGCCACTTGTCCGCGCACCGCCGCGGTCGCCGCCGCCGCCAGCCCGGCGACGACCTCCGCCACATCGGCGTCGATCGGCCGGTCGACGGTCGCCTCGCGCACGGCGCGGACGTCGGCCAGCGCGATGCCGAGCGCCGACAGCACGCCCGCGAACGGCGAGACCAGCAGCCGGCCGATCCCGAGCGCATCCGCCACGCGGCAGGCGCACTGCCCCGCCGCGCCGCCCATCGCGACGAGGGCATAACCGGTAACGTCGTGGCCGCGCTCGATCGACACGGCGCGGACGCGGCGCGCCATCGTCGCCACGGCGATGTCGAGGAAGCCCTCGGCCAGCGTCGCCGCGGCGAGGCCGGTCGCGGCGGCGAGGTCGGCGAACTTCGCCGCGACGACCGCCGTGTCGAGCGGCAGGTCGCCGTCGGGCCCGAACAGGTTCGGAAAGTGCGCCGGCTGGAGTCGGCCGAGGAAGACCTGCGCGTCGGTCACCGTCAGCGGGCCGCCGTTCCGGTACGCCGCCGGCCCCGGCACCGCGCCGGCGCTCTCCGGCCCGACGCGCAGCCGCGTCCCGTCCCAGCGGCAGACCGACCCGCCGCCGGCGGCCACCGTGTCGATCGCCAGCATCGGCGTGCGGATGCGCACCCCGGCGACGACCGTCTCGGTCGCCCGCTCGAACGTCCCGGCATAATGCGACACGTCGGTCGAGGTGCCGCCCATGTCGAAACCGATCAGCTTGTCGAACCCCGCGCCCGCGCCGACCGCGACCATCCCGACGACGCCGCCCGCCGGCCCCGACAGGATGGCGTCCTTGCCGCGGAAGCCGGCCGCCGCGGCCAGCCCGCCGTTCGACTGCATGAAGTGGAGCGGTGTGTCGCCGAGCCCGGCGGCGACCCGGTCGACGTGGGCGCGCAGCACCGGCGACAGATAGGCGTCGACCACGGTCGTATCGCCGCGCGGGACGAGCTTGATCAGCGCGCCGACGTCGTGGCTGACCGATAGCTGGGTGAAGCCGGCCGCGCGCGCGAGGTCGGCGAGCCGCACCTCGTGGTCGGGCCAGCGGTAGCCGTGCATCAGGACGATCGCCGCGGCGCGATACCCTACGGCGACGGCGGCGGCGAGCCCCGCGGCGGCGGCCGCTTCGTCGAGCGGGGTCAGCACCTCGCCCTCGGCCGTCACCCGCTCGTCGACCTCGATCACCCGGTCGTACAGCGGTTCGGGCAGGACGATGTGCCGGTCGAACAGCCGCGGCCGCGCCTGGTGGCCGATCCGCAGCGCGTCGGCGAAGCCGCGGGTGACGACGAGGCAGGTCGGCTCACCGCGGCGTTCGAGCAGGGCGTTGGTCGCCACCGTCGTCCCCATCCGCACGCCGTCGATCGGCGCGCCCCCCGCCAGCCGCCGGATGCCCTCGCTCGCCGCGTCGGCATAGGCGGGGGACGTCGACAGCAGCTTGGCGGTGTGGACCGCGCCGCCCGGGTCCCACGCGACGATGTCGGTGAAGGTCCCGCCGCGGTCGATGGCGAAGCGCCAGCCGGTCATGCGGGTCAGTTCGTCAGCGCCTGCCGCCGGAAGCTCAGCGCCTCGGCGATGTGCAGGCGGGTCACGGTGTCGGCCCCCGCGAGGTCGGCGATCGTCCGCGCGACGCGCAACACCCGGTGATAGCCCCGCGCCGACAGCTTGAGCGCCTGCGTCGCCTGGACCAGCAGCTTGGTCCCCGCCGCGTCGGGCGTCGCGATCGCCTCGAGCAGCTTGCCGTCGGCCTCGGCGTTGGTCCGCGGCGCCCCGCCGGCCGTGGCG
>CAHJWP010000062.1 GCA_903642255.1 Sphingomonadaceae bacterium
GTCGCGTCCTGCATGTGGGTGCGGCCGATCTTGATGATGTCGGCCCATGCTTCAACCTTGGCCTGCAGCGCGGCGTGGAGGTGTTTGAGGCCGGGGATCAGCCGCGCGTCGATCTCGCGGGCGGCGGCGACGTGCATCGCGGTCGGGAAGGTGTCGTTCGACGACGCGCCGGCGTTGACGTGATCGTTGGGATGGACCGGCACCTTGCCGCCGCGCGTGCCGGTGAGCAACTCGTTGGCGCGGCCGGCGATGACCTCGTTGGCGTTCATGTTCGACTGGGTGCCCGATCCCGTCTGCCAGACGACGAGCGGGAACTGGTCGTCCCACTTGCCCGCCGCGACCTCGCCCGCCGCCTGCTCGATGCACGGCGCGAGATTGTCGTCGAGCACCCCCATGCGCGCGTTGACCCGGGCGGCGGCCTGCTTGACGAGGCCGAGCGCGTGGACCAGCGGCAGCGGCATGCGTTCCGTGCCGATCGGGAAGTTGCCGATCGACCGCTGGGTCTGCGCGCCCCAATAGACCGCGGCGTCGACGTCTACGGGACCGAAGCTGTCGGTTTCGCTGCGGGTGGTCATGGGCGCTCCGGTGCTGTCCTGTCGCTGCATAGCGGCGGCGGCGGCGACGGGGCAAGGTCGCCGCTTGCGCCGGCGGCGGTGCGTGCTAGCCTTGGCGCACGAACAAGGGGCTCTGCCGATGCTGTTTCGCGTGACTGCCGTGCTGCTGGCGGCGCTCCTCGCCGCGCCCGCGCTCGCCGCCGACGCCGACCGCGTTGCCTTCCGGTCGCTGTATCAGGAGCTGGTCGAGACCAACACGACGCTGTCGGCGGGAAGCTGCACGGATGCGGCGGCGAAGATGGCGGCGCGGCTCAAGGCGGCGGGGTTCGCCGACGCCGATCTTCACCCGTTCGCCGCCGAGGGACACCCGAAGGAGGGCGGCCTCGTGGCGATCCTGCCGGGGTCCGACCCGAAGGCGCGGCCGATGTTGCTGCTCGCCCATATCGACGTCGTCGAGGCCAAGCGCGAGGACTGGGCGCGCGACCCGTTCAAGCTGGTCGAGGAGGGCGGCTATTTCTACGCCCGCGGCTCGAGCGACGACAAGGCGTCGGCTGCGGTGTTCGTCGACACGCTGGTCCGCTTCAAGGGGACCGGGTTCAGGCCGCGCCGCACGGTCAAGCTGGCGCTGACCTGCGGCGAGGAGACGGCGAGCGCGTTCAACGGCGCAGGGTATCTCGCGGCGCATGAGCGCGCCCTGATCGACGCGGCCTTCGCGCTCAACGAGGGGGCCGGCGGCCGGCTCGACGCGGCCGGCAAGCCGATCGCGCTCAACATCGAGGCGGGTGAGAAATTCCCGCAGGACTACCGGCTCGAGGTGACCAACCCCGGCGGCCACTCGTCGCGGCCGGCGAAGGACAATGCGATCTACCGCCTCGCGCACGGCCTGGTGAACATCGAGGCGTACCAGTTTCCGGTCGAGCTGACCGACGCGTCGCGCAGCTTCTACGCGACGATGGGGCCGATGGTCGGCGGCGCGATGGGCGGCGCGATGACCGCGATCGCCGCCGACCCGAAGGATGCGGCGGCCGCCGCGACGATCGAGACCGATCCCGGATACAACGGCATGCTCCACACCACCTGCGTCGCGACGATGCTCGACGCCGGCCATGCGACCAACGCCCTGCCGCAGCGGGCGCGGGCCAACATCAACTGCCGCATCTTTCCCGGCACGTCGGCCGAGCAGGTCCGCGCGAAGTTGGAGGCGCTGGTCGCCGACCCGGCGGTCAAGGTCACGATGATGGGCGCGCGCAGCGAGGTGACCAAGGCCCCGCCGCCGCTGACGCCAGAAATCATGGGGCCGATCAAGACGGTCGCGGCGCAGATCTGGCCGGGAACGCCGATCATCCCGATCCTCACCGCGGGCGCGACCGACGGCGCGTTCCTGTCGCCGGTCGGCATTCCGACCTACGGCGTGACCGGCATGTTCGGCGATCCCGACGGCAACGGCGTCCACGGCCTCAACGAGCGCATCCGGGTGACGTCGCTGTATAACGGCCGCGACTTTCTGTACGGCATCATCAGGTTGTACGCGATGCAGCCGTAGGCGGGTCGATCCGCACTGCTCCCCACGCTTCCCGAACGCCGCGTTCAGTTATCGCTGTATCGGAGCTTACTTCTTACGAAACCGGTCGAGCGTCACGACGTTCGAGCCGTCCTCTACCGGCGGCGGGGGGGGTGCCTGGGGCTCCGGCTCGGGTGCCGCGACCTCGGTGTTCGGCTGGAACTGCAGCGCGAAGTTGACCGCGGGATCGACGAAGCCGGTGACGGCGGCGAAGGGAATCGACAGCTTGGCCGGCACCTGGTTGAAGCTCAGCCCGATGGTGAAGCGCTCGTCGGTGATCGTCAGGTCCCAGTAGCGGTGCTGGATGACGATGGTCATTTCCTCGGGATAGCGTTCGAGCAAATGCTTCGGCATCTCGACGCCGGGGAAGCGCGTGCGGAAGGCGATGTAGAAATGATGCGCGCCGGGCAAGCCGCCCTCGGCGTCGATCCGCTCGAGCACCCGCTGGACGACCGAGCGCAGCGCGGTCTGCACGATCTCGTCGTACGGGATCAGGCTGTCGACGGTGGTGTCGTTCACGGCGGCGCTCCGGGGCTGGCGGCATAGGTGGCGCGGGGCGCGGGAGCGGTCAAGGGGAGTCGTCGGGCACGGCGTCGACTGCACTGCTCCCATCCCCTTCAAGGAAGGGGTCGGGAAGGACGCCTCGACCGTGGCGACCGCCCCACCTCCGGGTCGGCTTCGCCGTCTTTCGTCCCTCCCCTGAAGGGGAGGGAGGAAAACAGTGGGGAGCTTCTGTTGCTCGGTGCTCCCCGTACCGCCGGTGTCCACTTCTGTTGCCCGGTGTGGTCCCTACCGCGCTTTCGGCCAGTGTAACTTAGTCCGTGAGGACCGGGTTACGCTGCGATTGCGAATGCCTCGTTGTCGTTGGCATTTCCGGGTTGTGAACGGTTTAACGGCTCATTCAGGCCGGGCGAAGGCAGTCGTCTTTCAACACACGTCGATCCTGTTTCGGCCCCATACACTCCCCGCGACAACCGGGAGGACGAATGGTGGAGCCGCCGGGTACCGCCCCCGGGTCCGCTGTGCCTAGTTCACGATACGATTTATCGCCGTAGTTACCCGTTGCCGGGTGACGGAGACCATATAGCGCGAACCGCGCCGGAGTTCCAGCCCGTCGGGTGCCAGTCCTCAGGCGGCGGCGCGGAAGCGGGTGACGACGCGCTCGACGATCGGCGTGAAGACCGACGGCGGCACGACGACCGGCGCGGCGCTCGCGGTCAGATAATTGTCGAGCATCGTCTGGTTGATCTCGTCCCACTCGTAGCGGCGGCTGAGCGCGAGGCCCGCCTCGCCGGCCATCGCCGCGGCGCGGTCGTCGGTCAGATAGGTGGTCAGCGCCGCGGCATAGCCGTCGATATCGCCGGGGCTGACGAGCAGGCCCGAGATGCCGTGGTGGACGAGGCTTGACGTTCCCGTCGCTCGCGCGCCGACGACCGGCCGACCGCACGCCATCGCCTCGAGCGTGACGTTGCCGAACGTCTCGGTGGTCGACGGGTTGAACAGCAGCTCGGCCGACGCGTAGGCGGTGGCGAGCTCGGCCCCGGCGAGCTGGCCGGTGAAGATCGCCGCCGGCATCCGCGCCTCGGCCCATTCGCGGGCGAGCCCGTCGCCGACGATCAGCACCCGATGGGCGACGCCGTTCGCCGTCAGCCGGTCGACCGCGTCGGCGAAGACGTCGAGGCCCTTTTCCATGACCAGCCGGCCGACGAAGGCGATGACGCGCTCGTCGTCGCCGATGCCGTGCGCGCGCCGCCAGTCGAGCGACCGGCGAGCGGGGTTGAACACGACCTTGTCGACGCCGCGGCTCCAGATGCCGATATTATCGTGCATCCCGTCGGCGCGCAGCTGGTCGGCCATGCTCTCCGACGGCGCGAAGACGATCGGCAGGTCGGCGTAGAGGCGGCGCATGACGTCGCCGAGGATCGCGTCGACCCACGGCAGGCCGTAGTAGCTCAGATACGTATCGAAGCGCGTGTGAACCGACGCGACGACAGGGATGCTGCGCTGGATCGCCCACTTCTTGACGAAGAAGGCGAGCCGGTCGGGGACCGACAGGTGGATCAGGTTCGGCGCGAACGCCTCGAGGTCGCGACGCGTCTCGGCGTCGAAGGTATAGGCGAAGCGATAGTCGCCGCGGCCCGGGATGCGGACCGACGGCACCGGGATCAGCGTGCCGGTCGGCTCGAACGCCGGCGTGTCGCTCGTCGGCGAATAGACCCGAACGGCGACGCCCTGCCGTTCGAGATAACCGACGAGCCGGTTGAGCGCGTTGTTCACGCCGTCGCGCTGATAGTTGTAGTTGCCGGAGAAAAGAGCGACGCGGAGCTGATCTGTGCGCACCTGGCGGCATCCCTGATTGGCCTGACTCTTCAGATACGCAGGCATTATGACTTTGGTTGGGCAACGCACGGCAGCGGGATCGGCTGCATCGTTACGGCGGCGATGAACAAAAAACCCCGCCGGGTGCGCCCGGCGGGGTTCTCGTGACGTCGCAGGCGGGAGGTTAGCCGACCACTTCCCCGAGCGGCGAGCTGAGCGAATCCGCCTCCGGGGGCAGCGGCACGACTTCGAGCTTCGCTGCCTGGCTCGCCCGCAACGCGGCGTCGCGCGACGTCGCCGTCACCCGCATCCGCGCCATGGCAGCACCGGTGCCGGCCGGGATCAGGCGGCCGACGATGACGTTCTCCTTCAGCCCCGTCAGCGTGTCGATCTTGCCCTGGACCGCCGCCTCGGTCAGCACGCGCGTCGTCTCCTGGAACGACGCGGCGCTGATGAAGCTCTTGGTCTGGAGCGACGCCTTGGTGATGCCGAGCAGGACCGGCTTGCCCTCGGCTCCCGCCTCGTTCTTGCCGAGCTTGGCGTTCTGCTCCTCCATCTCGAGGCGGTCGACCTGCTCGCCGACGAGCATCGTCGTGTCGCCCGACTTGGTGATCTCGACCTTCTGGAGCATCTGGCGGACGATCGTCTCGATGTGCTTGTCGTTGATCCGCACGCCCTGGAGCCGGTAGACCTCCTGGATTTCGGCGCACAGATATTCGGCGAGCGGCTCGATCCCGAGGACATCGAGGATGTCGTGCGGGTTCGGGTTGCCGTCGATCAGATAGTCGCCGCGGCGGACATAGTCGCCCTCCTGCACCGAAACGTGCTTGCCCTTGGGGATCATGTACTCGGCGACGTCGCTACCGTCCTCGGGGCGGATGTTGATCCGGCGCTTGGTCTTGTAATCCTTGCCGAATTCGACCCGACCGTTGATTCGGGCGATGACCGCATTGTCCTTCGGGATGCGCGCCTCGAACAGCTCGGCGACCCGCGGCAGACCGCCGGTGATGTCGCGCGTCTTGGCGGCGTCCTTCGGGATGCGCGCGACGACGTCGCCCGCCTCGACGTCCTGCCCGTCGTTGACCGACAGGATCGCGCCGACCGCGAGCATGTAGCGCGCCGATTCACCGGAAGCCTCGTCGAGCAGGGTGATGCGCGGCCGCAGCTCCTCCTTCTGCTTGGCCGAGCGCCAGTCGGTGACGACCTTGTTGGCGATGCCGGTCGCGTCGTCGACGTTCTCCGACATCGACAGGCCCTCGATCAGGTCCTGATACTTCACGCGACCCGACTTCTCGGTGATGACCGGCAGGGTGTACGGGTCCCATTCGGCGAGACGGTCGCCCTTGCTGACGATCGCGCCGTCGAGGTGCATCAGCGACGTGCCGTAGGCGATGCGGTGGATCGACCGCTCGCGGCCATCGGCATCGAGCAAGACGAGTTCGCCGTTGCGCGCCATCGAGATGTTGCGCCCGCGGCTGTCGCGGATCGTGCTCATGTTGCGCAGCTGCACCGTGCCGTCGACCAGCGCGTCGAGGGTCGACTGCTCGCTGACCTGCGCCGCGCCGCCGATGTGGAAGGTCCGCATCGTCAGCTGGGTGCCCGGCTCACCGATCGACTGCGCCGCGATGACGCCGACGGCCTCGCCGATGTTGACCGGCGTGCCGCGGGCGAGATCGCGCCCGTAGCAGGTGCCGCACACCCCGGTCTTGGTCTCGCACAGCAGCGGCGAGCGGATCTTGACCTCGGCGACCGCCGCCTTCTCGATCCGCGCGACATCGGCCTCGCTGAGCAGCATGCCGGCCGGGGCCAGCACCTCGCCGGTCTTGGCGTCGACGATGTCGTCGAGCACGGTCCGGCCGAGGATGCGCTCGCTCAAGGAGACGATCGTGTTGCCGCCCTCGACGATTGCCTTCATCGTCATGCCGCGCGTCGTCTTGCAGTCGTCCTCGATGACGACACAGTCCTGGCTGACGTCGACGAGCCGGCGCGTCAGATAGCCCGAGTTCGCCGTCTTCAGCGCGGTGTCGGCGAGGCCCTTGCGCGCCCCGTGGGTCGAGTTGAAGTATTCGAGGACGGTCAGACCTTCCTTGAAGTTCGAGATGATCGGCGTCTCGATGATCTCGCCCGACGGCTTGGCCATCAGCCCGCGCATGCCCGCCAGCTGCTTCATCTGCGCCTGGCTACCGCGGGCACCCGAGTGCGCCATCATGTAGATCGAGTTGATCGGCTTCTCTCGGCCGGCGTCGTCGATCGGCCGGGCGGAAATCTCGCGCATCATCGCGTCGGCGACCCTGTCGCCGCAGCGCGCCCACGCGTCGACCACCTTGTTGTACTTCTCGCCCTGGGTGATCAGGCCGTCCTGGTACTGCTGCTCGAAGTCCTTCACCATGCCGCGGGTGTCGTTGACCATCTTGGTCTTCTCCGGCGGGATGACCATGTCGTCCTTGCCAAAGCTGATGCCCGCCTTGAACGCGTTCTGGAAGCCGAGCGTCATGATCGCGTCGGCGAACAGCACGGTCTCCTTCTGGCCGCAGTGGCGATAGACGGTGTCGATGACGTCGGCGATCTCCTTCTTGGTGAGGAGACGGTTGATGACCTCGAACGGCACCTTGTGGCTCTTGGGCAGCGTCTCGCCGAGCAGCATCCGGCCCGGCGTCGTCGTGACGCGGCGCAGGACCATCTTGCCCGCCTCGTCGGTCGTCTCGACGCGCGCGACGATCTTCGAGTGGAGCGTCACCGCCTTGGCGTGAAGCGCCTGGTGGACCTCGGCCATGTTGGCAAAGGCCATGCCGGCACCGGGCTCACCCTCGCGGTCCATCGACAGGTAATAGAGTCCGAGCACCATGTCCTGCGACGGCACGATGATCGGCTTGCCGTTCGCGGGCGACAGGATGTTGTTCGTGCTCATCATCAGGACGCGCGCTTCGAGCTGCGCCTCGAGGCTCAGGGGGACGTGAACCGCCATCTGGTCGCCGTCGAAGTCGGCATTGAACGCCGAGCAGACCAGCGGATGGAGCTGGATCGCCTTGCCCTCGATCAGCACCGGCTCGAACGCCTGGATGCCGAGGCGGTGGAGCGTCGGCGCGCGGTTGAGCAGCACCGGATGCTCGCGGATCACCTCGTCGAGGATATCCCAGACTTCCTTGCGCTCCTTTTCGACCCACTTCTTCGCCTGCTTGAGGGTCATCGACAGACCCTTGGCGTCGAGGCGCGAGTAGATGAACGGCTTGAACAGCTCGAGCGCCATCTTCTTCGGCAGGCCGCACTGGTGCAGCTTGAGCTCCGGGCCCGTCACGATGACCGACCGCCCCGAATAGTCGACGCGCTTGCCGAGCAGGTTCTGGCGGAAGCGCCCCTGCTTACCCTTGAGCATGTCGGACAGCGACTTCAGCGGGCGCTTGTTGGCACCCGTGATCGTCCGGCCGCGGCGGCCGTTGTCGAACAAAGCGTCGACCGCCTCCTGCAGCATCCGCTTCTCGTTGCGGACGATGATGTCGGGGGCGCGCAGCTCGATCAGCCGCTTGAGCCGGTTGTTGCGGTTGATGACGCGGCGGTACAGGTCATTGAGGTCCGACGTCGCGAAGCGGCCGCCGTCGAGCGGCACCAGCGGGCGCAGCTCGGGCGGGATGACGGGGACGACGTTCAGCACCATCCACTCGGGCTTGTTGCCCGATTCGATGAAGCTCTCGACGACCTTCATCCGCTTGATGATCTTCTTGGGCTTGAGCTCCGACTTGGTCGTGCGGAGGTCCTCGCGCAGGATCTCCATCTCGCCCTCGAGGTCCATTTCCTCGAGCAGCTTGCGGATCGCCTCGGCGCCGATGCCGGCGGTGAAGCCGTCCTCGCCATATTCATCCTGCGCCGAGACATATTCGTCCTCGGTCAGCAGGTCGAACTTCTTCATCGGCGTCAGGCCGGGCTCGAGCACGACATACTGCTCAAAGTACAGGACGCGCTCGAGGTTCTTGAGCGGCATGTCGAGGAGCATGCCGATGCGGCTCGGCAGCGACTTCAGGAACCAGATATGCGCGACCGGCGCGGCAAGCTCGATGTGCCCCATCCGCTCGCGGCGGACCTTCGAGACGGTGACCTCGACGCCGCACTTCTCGCAGACGATGCCCTTGTACTTCATGCGCTTGTACTTGCCGCACAGGCACTCGTAGTCCTTGATCGGACCAAAGATGCGCGCGCAGAACAGCCCGTCGCGCTCGGGCTTGAACGTCCGGTAGTTGATCGTCTCGGGCTTCTTGATCTCGCCGAAGCTCCACGAGCGAATGCGCTCGGGGCTCGCCAGCGAAATCTGGATCTGGTCGAAGGTCTCCGGCTTCGCCGCCGGGTTGAAGAAGTTCATCAGTTCGGTGTTCATACGACCGTCCTTCTATCTTGCTCCCCTCCCCTTCAGGGGAGGGGCGAGAGACGCGGCCCTTGCCGCGGCCCGGGGGTGGGGCGGTCTCCCTGCGGAAACGTCCCTCCCCACCCCCGACCCCTCCCCTGAAGGGGAGGGGAGATGTCCCTATTCGACCTTCTCGTGGTTCTGCAGCTCGACGTTCAAGCCCAGCGACCGCATCTCCTTGACGAGCACGTTGAAGCTCTCGGGGATGCCGGCCTCGAACGTGTCGTCGCCCTTGACGATCGCCTCGTAGACCTTGGTGCGGCCGACGACGTCGTCGGACTTCACCGTCAGCATTTCCTGGAGCGTGTAGGCGGCGCCGTACGCCTGGAGCGCCCACACCTCCATCTCGCCGAACCGCTGCCCGCCGAACTGCGCCTTGCCGCCCAGCGGCTGCTGGGTGACGAGGCTGTACGGCCCGATCGACCGCGCGTGGATCTTGTCGTCGACGAGGTGGTGGAGCTTGAGCATGTAGATGTAGCCGACCGTCACCTTGCGGTCGAACATGTCGCCCGACCGCCCGTCGAACAGCTCGACCTGACCCGACGCGTCGAGCCCGGCGAGTTCGAGCATCCCCGACACGTCGGCCTCGCGCGCGCCGTCGAACACCGGCGTCGCCATCGGCACGCCGAGCGACAGGTTCTGCGCCAGTTCACCCAGCTGCTCGCCGTTCAGATCAGCGATGTCGCTGTCGTACTGCGCGCCGTAGATGTCCTTCAGCTTGCCGCGCAGCTCGTCGGTGTTGGCCGTCGCCAGCCCCTTGCCCTTGGCATGGATGTCCTCGAGCATCGCGCCGATCTGCTTGCCGAGACCGCGCGCCGCCCAGCCGAGGTGCGTCTCGAAGATCTGCCCAACGTTCATCCGGCTCGGCACGCCGAGCGGGTTGAGGACGATGTCGACCGGCGTCCCGTCGGCGAGGAACGGCATGTCCTCCTGCGGCAGGATGCGGCTGATGACGCCCTTGTTGCCATGGCGGCCGGCCATCTTGTCGCCGGGCTGGAGCTTGCGCTTCACCGCGACGAACACCTTGACCATCTTGAGGACGCCCGGCGGCAGCTCGTCACCGGCCTGCAGCTTGGTCTTCTTGTCGTCGAGGCGCGCGTCGATCGATTTCGACGCCTCTTCCCACTGCGCCTTTAAGGCTTCCAAGTCGGCCTGCACCGCGTCGTCGGCGACGCCGAACTTCCACCACTCGCGGCGCGGCTGCTCGGCGAGCAGCGCGTCGTCGATGACGCTGCCCTTCTTGAGGCCCTTCGGCGTCGCGGCCGAGGTCTGGCCGACAAGCATCGACTTCAATCGGGCGTAGGTCGAGCGGTCGAGGATGCCGCGTTCGTCGGCGGCGTCCTTGTCGAGACGCTCGATCTCCTCGCGCTCAATCTGCATCGCGCGCTCGTCCTTGTCGATACCATGGCGGTTGAACACCCGGACCTCGACGACCGTCCCGGCCACGCCCGGCGGCAACTTGAGCGACGTGTCGCGGACGTCCGACGCCTTCTCGCCGAAGATTGCGCGGAGCAGTTTCTCCTCCGGCGTCATCGGCGATTCGCCCTTCGGCGTGATCTTGCCGCACAGGATGTCGCCCGGCTCGACCTCGGCGCCGATGTAGACGATGCCCGCCTCGTCGAGGTTGCGCAGCGCTTCCTCGCCGACGTTGGGGATGTCGCGGGTGATGTCCTCCGGCCCGAGCTTGGTGTCGCGGGCCATGACCTCAAATTCCTCGATGTGGATCGAGGTGAAGACGTCCTCCTTGACGATCTTCTCGTTGATCAGGATCGAGTCCTCGTAGTTGTACCCGTTCCACGGCATGAACGCGACGAGAGCGTTGCGCCCGAGCGCGAGCTCGCCGAGTTCGGTCGACGGCCCGTCGGCGATGATGTCGCCCTTGGTGACGATGTCGCCGACCTTCACCAGCGGCCGCTGGTTGATGCAGGTGTTCTGGTTCGACCGCTGGAACTTCATCAGCGTGTAGATGTCGACGCCCGACTTACCCGCCTGGACGTCCTCGGTCGCGCGCAGGACGATGCGCATCGCGTCGACCTGGTCGACGATGCCGGTCCGGCGCGCGGCGATCGCCGCGCCGGAGTCGCGGGCGACGGTGCCCTCCATGCCGGTGCCGACGAACGGCGCCTCGGCCTTGACCAGCGGCACCGCCTGGCGCTGCATGTTCGAGCCCATCAGCGCGCGGTTGGCGTCGTCGTTCTCGAGGAACGGGATCA
>CAHJWP010000063.1 GCA_903642255.1 Sphingomonadaceae bacterium
GCTCAACCCGCTGTTCAACTCGCTGTCGTATACGTTGAACATCGGCAACGCGGTCACCCCGGTGGCCGCAGGCGCAGCACCCGAGCCCGCCGCCTGGGCGTTGATGCTCGCTGCTTCGCTATGGTCGGTGCCGCCGCCCGGCGGTCGCGGACAAGGGCGTAGCCGCCTAGTCCATCAGTTTCTTCTGGAGATACGTCATCGTCAGAGCGGTGGTGTGCGCCGCCTGCTTGAGGTCGGCCCCGGCCCCATGCCCGCCCTCGGTGTTCTCGTAGTAGAGGACGTGATAACCAAGCTCCTCGAGCCGCGCGGCGAACTTGCGGGCGTGCTGCGGGCCGACGCGGTCGTCCTTCGTCGTCGTGAAGATGAATGGCTCAGGATAAGCGACGCCGGCGCGCAGGTTCTGATACGGCGAGGTCTTCTGCCAGAACGCCATCACTGCCGGATCGCCGTCGACGTCGCCGTATTCGCCCGCCCACGACGCTCCGGCGGCGATCTTGCCGATGCGGATCATGTCGAGCAGCGGCACCTGAATAACGACGGCGGCGAACAGTTCGGGATGCTGGGTGAACTCGACGCCCATCAGCAGCCCGCCGTTCGATCCGCCCTGGATGCCGAGGCGGCGGGGCGAGGTGATCTTCTTCGCGATCAGGTCGCGAGCGACGGCGGCAAAGTCATCGTAGATGATCTGCCGCTTCACGCCGAGGCCCGCCTCGTGCCACGCCGGGCCGAACTCGCCGCCGCCGCGGATGTTGGCGAGGACCAGTGCGCCGCCCTTTTCGAGCCACAGCTTGCCAGTAGCCGCCGAATAGTCGGGCGTCCGGCTGACTTGGAAGCCGCCATAAGCAGTCAGCAGGGTGGGGGTCGTGCCATCGTATTTGATGTCGCGGCGGTGGACGACGAAGTAGGGCACCTTGGTCCCGTCGCTCGAGGCCGCTTCGAACTGCTCGACGACATCGCCGCTGGCGTCGAACTTGGCGGGCAGCATCTTGACAGTCGCCATGGTTCCCGTCGCGGCATCGACGAGCGCCAGCGCCGACGGCGTCAGAAAGCCGCTCGTCGTCAGGAACGCCCGGTCCGACCGCGTGTCGGCATCGCCCAGCTTGACCGCGAGGTTGTCGGGCACATCGATCCGCGTCCGCGTCCAGCCGGTGGCCGTCGGGGCATACGACCACGCGCGGCCGCGGACGTTGTCGAGGGTCACGACGAGCAGCCGGTCCTTCGTCGTGTCAGCGTCCTCGAGCGCGTCGCGCGGCCCCGGGGCCCAGATCAGCGACGGCGTCGGATCGGCCGGAGTCCGTTCGGCGTCGGCGAGGTCGAAGGCCGCGAGCGACCCCGCCGGCAGGGTTGCCATACCCTGGTGCCACGCCTCGTCAAGCCGGACCACCGCGCGCCCGGAAACGAGCCCGACAACGGCCGACTTCGGCGGCAGTCCCAGCTGCCGCGTGCCGCGCGGACCGACGAGGTGCGTCTCATAATGAAAGAAGTCGAGCGCGCGGACGATGACGGTCAGCTGCTGGCCGGTGCCGTCAACGAAGGTCGTCGTCTGCACCTCGGTATCGGACTTGGTCCCCCGGAAGGTCTCAGCCGCCGCCGACAGCGGTGCCCCGCGCGTCACGCGCTTAACGATGTACGGATAGCCCGACGCGGTCAGGTCGCCGGGGGCCCATTCGCGCGCGACGAGCAGGTGGTCGGCGTCTTCCCACGCGACCGACTGCTTGCCGTGCGGCAGGACGAAGCCGCCAGGGACGAAGGCACCGGTCGCGAGGTCGAACTCGCGGACCGTTGTCGCGTCCTCGCCGCCGTCGGACAAAGCGATTAGGCAGCGGCGCTGCTCGGGTCGAGGCAGGTCGCGCCGTGCCACACCCAGCTCTTACCCTCCGCTTTGCCGAGCGCGTCGATGTCGAGGACCGTCCGCCAGTTCGGCGTCGCCGAGCGATAATCGTCGAGGGTCGTCGTCCGCCAGATACCGCGCAGATGCTCCTCGTCCTGCCAAAAGTTGAACACCGCGCCGTGGACGAACGCCGGCGTCGGGATGCGGTCCTTCGCCCCGCCGATCGCCAGCGCCGCGGCATAGTTGGCGGCATAGTTCGGATCGGCTTCGAGGATGCCGGTAGAATAGGTGTTGCGCGCGTTGACCCACGCCATCGCCCGCGGCGAGTCGACGCTTTCGAGCCACAGATACGGGTCCGCCGCCTGCGCCGCGACCGCGCTCGCCGAGAGAAGCGCCATGGCGGCAAGTGCCTTCCTGATCATAACGCCCCTTCGACAATGTCCCGCAGCGTTACGGCAGTGCCGGGTGACCCGCAACCGGCCGCCGCGCCGCGTTCGCCGCGGCGAACGCCGCCTCGAACATCGCCGGAGTCAGGCGACCGGTGTTTGTGTTGTAGCGCGAGCAGTGATAACTATCGACCAGCGCAACATCGGTGCGGAGGCGGTGGACCGCGCCGTGGCCGAACGGCACTTTAGGCAGTTTGCCGCCGAGCGCCTTCACCGCCGACTGATGGGCGATCGCGCCGAGGGCGAGGACGACCTCGAGCTTGGGAAGCGCGGCGAACTGCGCAACGAGGAACGGGCGGCAGGTGTGAACCTCGGCCGGCACCGGCTTGTTTTCGGGCGGGACGCAGCGCACCGCGTTAGAGATGAATACACCGTCGAGCGCCAGGCCGTCGTCGGGCCGCGCGTCGAAGGTGCCGTGCGACAGGCCGAACTTCGCTAACGTCGCGTAGAGCAGCATCCCGGCATGGTCGCCGGTAAACGGCCGTCCCGTGCGGTTGGCCCCGGTGACGCCAGGCGCGAGGCCGACGACGCACAGCCACGCATTCGGGTCGCCCCAGCCGGGGACGGGGGCGTTCCACCAGTCGGGGTACGCCGCGCGGTTGGCGACGCGATAGTCGACGAGGCGCGGACACAGCGGGCAGTCGTGCGGCGGCTCGGCGAGGTTGGTGTCCATGGCGATCCGTGTAAGGAGTCAGCCGCCGTGTCCGCAATCCTCCACATCGCGCTCGGCGGCAACCGTCGCCACGGCCGCTTCGGCGCGCCGCCGGCGGTGCTCGCCGCGGCGGTGGCCGCGCTCGATGCCGCCGGGTTGCCGGTCGTCGCCCGGTCGACGGTGCACGCGACGCCGCCGCTCGGCCCGCGGCAGCGCCGCTTCGCCAACGCCGTCGTCGCGGTCGCGACCGATCTGCCGCTGCCCACGGTGCTCGCCCGGCTGCAGGCGATCGAGGTGGCGTTCGGGCGGCGGCGCGGTCGCCGCTGGGGGGCGCGAGTGCTCGACCTCGACCTGATCGCCGCGGGTCTTATAGTGACACCGGTGCGGCCGTTGCGGGCGGCGGCGCGCGGGCTGATCGTGCCGCATCGCGCGCTAGCGGACCGCCGCTTCGTGCTCGATCCGCTGATCGAGATCGCCAGCGGCTGGCGGCACCCGGTGCTGCACTTGACCGCACGTCAGTTGCACGCGCGCCTGCGTCGCCCTAGACCGTCGGCGGCTAAGAGCCCTTAGCTCAATCGGTAGAGCAACTGACTTTTAATCAGTAGGTCGCGGGTTCGAATCCCGCAGGGCTCACCATCTTCTGCCGCACTGCGGCAATTGCGCCGCCACGGCACGGAACATCGCCCGTCCTCCCGAGTAGACGCTGCATTCCGCCTTGAAGGACTGTTCATGCGCGCCGAAGGCGACCATCCCCGTTCGACCGCCCAGGTTCTAGGTCACCCGCTCCACGCGATGCTGGTGCCGTTTCCGATCACCTGCTTCGTCGGGGCGTTCGTCACCGACATCGTCTATTCGCGCACTGCCAACACGATGTGGCAGAACTTCTCGATTTGGTTGATCACGGCTGGCCTGATCATGGGCGCCGTCGCCGGGCTGATGGGGATGATCGACTATCTCGGCGACCGGCGGGTGCGGGAGAAGCGACCGGCAACACCGCACATGATCCTTAACATCGTCGCGCTGCTGCTGTCGCTGCTCAACGCCTTCGTCCACAGCCGCGACGGGTGGACGGCGGTCGTGCCGCAGGGGCTGATCCTCTCGGGGGTCGTCGTCGTGCTGCTCATGGCGAGCGCGTGGCTCGGCGGTTCGTTGACCTACCGGCATGGCGTGGGAGTGGCCCGATGAACCGCACGGCAATCGCGCTGCTGACGACGACCCTCGCGCTCGGGGCGTGCAGCGATCCGCCGTTTGATGAGACAAGTCAGGTCGGCCCGAACCCGACGCTGCCCGAACCGAAGCAGTATCTCATCCCGCCGATCAACGTCGCGGTCGGCGAGGGGTGGAAGCCTGGCTTCCGGCCGGCTGTCGCGCCGGGGCTCAGCATCGCGCCGCTGGCGACCGGTTTGCTCCACCCGCGCAACGTCTATGTCCTGCCCAATGGCGACATTCTCGCCATCCAGGCCAAGTCGCCGCCGGTCGAGCCGGTCAAGCGACCCAAAGACCCGATCGTTGGCTGGGTCAAGAACAAGGCTACGTCGTTTCCTGGTGGCCCGAAGGCGGCAAGCCGAATCACGTTGATCCGCGAAGGGGCCGACGGCAAGGCCATTCTGCAGGTGACGCTGCTTGACAAGCTGCACTCGCCGTTCGGTGTCGTGTGGGTCGACAACACGCTGTACGTCGCCAACACCGACGCGATCGTCGCCTACCCGTTCGTGCCGGGGCAGACGACGATCACCGCGCCGGGCAGGGTGCTGATCGAGCTGCCCGGCGGTCCGATCGACCACCATTGGACCAAGAGCCTGACGGTCAGCCCTGACGGGCAGCGGCTGTATGCGACGGTCGGCTCGAACAGCAACATCGTCGAGAACGGTATCGAGGCGGAGAAGAACCGTGCCGCGGTGTGGGAGATCGACCGCGCGTCTGGTCGCGCCCGTGTCTTCGCCGGGGGCCTGCGCAACCCGAACAGCCCCAACTTCTATCCAGGCACCAACACCCTGTGGGTGGTGGTCAATGAGCGCGACGAGCTCGGGCCAAACTTGGTGCCCGATTACCTGACGTCGGTGAAGGACGGTGCCTTCTACGGCTGGCCGTACAGCTATTACGGCCAGCACCTCGACCCTCGCGTCCGGCCGCAGCGGCCCGATCTCGTCGCCCGGGCCACTCCGCCCGACTATGCGCTAGGCAGTCACGTCGCTGCGCTCGGCCTGACCTTCGATACCGGCGACGCGCTGCCGGCGCACTATAAGGGCGGCGCGTTCATCGGCGAGCACGGCAGTTGGGACCGCTACAGCCTCGCTGGCTACAAGATAGCCTTCGTGCCGTTCCACGACGGCCGACCGGCCGGCAAGGTCGAGGATGTCGTCACCGGCTTCGTCGACAGGGCCGCAAGCAGAAGTTTCGGTCGCCCGGTCGGGCTGGCGATAGATCGCAGCGGCGCGCTGCTCATCGCCGACGACGTCGGCAACACGGTGTGGCGAGTCACCGCAGCAAGACAGGCGGGGGATAAGGTCGACAGCGCGCGTTGAGCGTTTGTCAACTTGACCCGTGGCAGCACGGCGATAAACCGCTACTCGTGTCGTGTGGTCGCTCGCAGATCGCCGTTCGCTATTCCTGTCCGTCGATCCCGGAGCCCCCACGCTCAATGATCCTGCTCCGACCCCTGACCGCGACCGCGGCGGCGTTGCTGATCGCCGCCCTCGGCGCGTGCGCGGCGAAGAAGGACGACAAGAAGCCATCGCTGCCGCCCGAGGCCGGCTATATCGTACTCAAATCCGAAACGGTACCGCTCTACATCGAGCTGACCGGACGGACGTCCGCGTACGAGACCTCCGACGTTCGGCCGCAGGTCGCCGGGCTGATCCTCGCGCGGACCTTCAAGGAGGGCAGCATCGTCCACAAGGGGCAGACGCTCTACCGGATCGATCCGGCGCAATATCGTGCGGCGCTCGCTCAGGCGCAGGCGAACCTCAGCAGTGCGCAGGCCAACGCGGTCTCGAGCCGTGCCAAGGCCGATCGCTACAAGCCGCTCGCCGACATCGAGGCGGTCGCCAAGCAGGACTATATCGACCAGCGGGCGCTGGCGGAGCAGGCAGCCGCGGCGGTGTCGCAGAACCGGGCGGCAGTCGCGGCGGCAAAGATCAACCTCGGCTTTACCGACATTCCGGCGCCAATCACCGGGCGCGTTGGACGGTCGCTGGTGACCACCGGCGGGTTGGTTACCGTTGGCCAGACGACGGCGCTGACGACGATCCAGCGGCTCGACCCAATCTTCGTCGATATCCAGCAGTCGAGCGCGGACCTGCTCAGCCTGCGCCGCGCGCTGGCCACTGGTGGGCGCACCGCTTCGTCGGCCTCGGTCACCGTCGAACTCGGCGATGGCAGCGACTATGACGCCAAGGGCCATGTCGAGTTCGCCGAGGCGATGGTTGACCCTGCCACCGGCACAGTCACACTTCGCGCGCGCTTTCCCAACCACCGCGGCGTCCTGCTGCCCGGCATGTTCGTTCGCGCGCGGTTGAGCCAGGAGACGGCGCAGAACGCCATCCTCGCGCCGATCGCCGGCATCGCCCGCGATCCCAAGGGCAACGCAACGGCACTCATTGTCGGCCGGGATCCGGCCGCGGCCAAGAAGGCCGCCGACCAGAAGGGCAAGGGCGGCGACAAGGGCAGCGGGTCATCCGGCGGTGGATCGTCCGGCGGTGGATCGTCCGGTAGCGGTCCCACGCAGGGTGCCGACGATCCCAATGCGCTGCGCGCCATCAGCCGCGACGTCGTCGTCGACCGCGTCGTCGGCGACAAGTGGCTGGTGACGAAGGGCCTTGCCGCCGGCGACAAATTAATCGTTGAGGGCCTGAACCGCGTTAAGCCGGGCCAGCCGATCCGCCCCGTGCTGGCAGGATCGAAACCTGCCCCGCCGCCGCAGGGCAGCGGCGACGGCGACGGCGGCGGTGGCAAAAACTCTGGTGCCAAGTCCTAGATGATCTCGAAGGTTTTCATCGATCGGCCGATCTTCGCGTGGGTACTGGCGATCATCGTCATGCTCGCCGGCATCGGCGGCGTACTGTCGCTGCCGATCGAGCAATATCCTGACATCGCTCCGCCCGCTGTTAACATCCGCGCGACCTATCCGGGGGCATCGGCCGATACGCTCGAATCGACCGTGACGCAGGTCATCGAGCAGCAGCTGACCGGGATCGACGGCCTGATCTACTTCCAAGCGACGGCAAACTCGGCCGGGGCGCTGACGCTGGTCGCGACGTTCAACAAGGGGACCAACCCCGACATCGCTCAGGTCCAGGTCCAGAACAAGGTCAGCCAGGCGCTGCCCCGCCTGCCGCAGCAGGTCCAGCAGCAGGGTGTGACCGTCACCAAGTCGAACGCCGACTTCCTGCTGGTCGTGGCGCTGTACGACGAGTCGGACAAGACGACTGCCGGCGACGTGGCCGACTATCTCGTGTCGAACCTGCAGGATCAGCTCGCGCGCATCCCCGGCGTCGGCGACTACACCGTGTTTGGCGCGCAGTACGCGATGCGCATCTGGCTCGATCCGTTCAAGCTGGCGAGCTTCAACCTGACCCCTGGCGACGTCCTGACCGCGCTGCAGGCGCAGAACACGCAGATCGCTGCTGGGCAGCTCGGGGCGCAGCCCGGCTCCGACAGCCAGATGCTGTCGGCGATTGTCACCGAGCGGTCGCGCCTGACCAACCCCGACCAATTCCGCCAAGTCATCGTCAAGACCCAGACCGACGGGTCGGTCGTGCTGCTGAAAGACGTCGCGCGGGTCGAGCTGGGCTCCGAGAACTACACCAACACCGGACGCCTGAATGGCCATCCGGCGGTCGGCATGGCGATCCAGCTGGCGCCGGGGTCGGACGCGCTGAAGACCGCCGACTTGGTCAAGGCGGCGGTGGTCGCCGCGTCGAAGTCGTTCCCGCCGGGCTATAAATATGCCTTTCCACAGGACAGCACGCCGTTCATCAAGCTGTCGGTCGAGGAAGTGGTCAAGACGCTCGCCGAGGCGATCGTTCTCGTCGTCGTCGTCATGTTTGTCTTCCTCCAGAGCTGGCGGGCGACGCTGATCCCGGCGATCGCCGTGCCCGTCGTTTTGCTCGGCACGTTCGGCATCCTCGCGTTGTTCGGCTATTCGATCAACACGCTGACGCTGTTCGGCCTCGTGCTGTCGATCGGCCTGCTGGTCGACGACGCGATCGTCGTCGTCGAGAACGTCGAGCGGGTGCTGGAAGAAGAGCCCGACATCTCGCCCCGCGACGCGACGATCAAGTCGATGGCCGAAATCCAGACCGCGCTGATCGGCATCGCCATGGTCCTGTCGGCGGTGTTCATGCCGATGGCGTTCTTCGGCGGCTCGGTCGGCGTCATCTACCGCCAGTTCGCGATCACGATCATCTCGTCGATGATCCTGTCGGTGCTCGTCGCGCTGATCCTATCGCCGGCGCTGGCGTCGCGCCTGCTGCAGCGCCCCGATCACGACAGGAAGGAGGGCCGGGTTGCGCGGCTCGGCACGAAGTTCAACGACTGGTTCAATCGCACCGCCGACCGCTACCGTGACGCGGTCAAGCGCATCATCGCGGCGCCGCTGCTGTTCCTCATCGGCTACGGCGTCATCGTCGCGGTCCTCATCGTCGGCTTCCTGCATCTGCCGACGAGCTTCCTGCCGAACGAGGACCAGGGCATCGCCCAGCTCCAGTTCATCCTGCCGGCCGGGGCAACCCAGGCGCGCGCGACGGCGGTGGCGAAGTCGGTCGAGGATTATTTCACCAAGCAGGAAAAGGGGGTCGTCAACCTCGTCTATATCGTGGTTGGCCAGAACAATGCCGGCAGCGGACAGAACGTCGCGCGGGGCTTCCTCGGCTTCACGCCGTGGGACGAGCGGACGAAGAAGGGCGAGGATGCCCCGTCGATTGTCACGCGGACCAACAAGAAGCTGTCGATCCTGCGCGACGCGCAGTTCACCGCGCTCAATCCAGTGCCGGTGCGCGGTATCGGCCAGTCGGCCGGCTTCACTATGGAGCTTGAGAACGTCGGCGGCCTCAACCGCGCGACCTTCCGCCAGCGGACCGACGCCCTGGTCGCGGCGGCCAAGGCCAACTCGTCGCTGAGCGCAGTGCGTCTTAACGGTCTCGACGACGTCCCGACGCTGGCCGTCGACGTCGACGCCCAGCAGGCCGGCGCGCTCGGGCTGGCGCAGGCTGACGTCGACCAGACGCTCGCGGCGGCGTGGGGCGGCATCTACGTCAACGACTTCATCGACCGCGGCCGGGTCAAGCGCGTCTATATGCAGGGCGATGCGCCGTTCCGCAGCAAGCCCGAGGACCTGTCGAACTGGTACGTCCGCAATGCCAGCGGTACGATGACGCCGTTCTCGACCTTCGCGCACACCCGCTGGCAGCGGACGCCGACGACGCTTCAGCGCTACAATGCCCATCCGTCGTTCGAGATCGCCGGCGAGGCTGCCCCGGGGTCGAGTTCGGGCGCGGCGATGCAGACGATGATGGACCTCGCCGCGAAACAGCCGGGAACCGCGGTCGAATGGAGCGCGCTGTCGTATCAGGAGCGTCTGTCGGGCGGACAGACGCCGCTACTCTATTCGCTGTCGCTGCTCGTCATCTTCCTGTGCCTTGCTGCGCTCTACGAAAGCTGGTCGGTACCGTTCTCGGTGCTGCTCGTCATCCCGCTCGGGCTGGTCGGGGCGACGCTCGCGGTGACCTTCCGCGGGCTGACCAACGACGTCTATTTCCAGGTCGGGCTGCTGACGACGATGGGCCTATCGGCCAAGAACGCGATCCTGATCGTCGAGTTCGCCGAGCAGGCGGAACGCGCGGGCAAGAGCGCGCTCGACGCGGCGCTCGAGGCGGCGCGGCTGCGGCTGCGCCCGATCATCATGACCAGCCTCGCCTTCATCTTCGGCGTCTTCCCGCTCGCCATCTCGACGGGGGCGGGGGCGCAGAGCCGCATCGCGATCGGCACGGCGGTCGTCGGCGGGATGCTAACGGCGACGATCCTCGCCATCTTCTATGTGCCGCTCGCGTTCGTGCTGGTCCGCAAGCTGTTCAAGGGCCATTTGAAGGATGAGCCGGATGGCGAAGGCGAGCATGGCAACCCGCCGCCGGACGCGCCGCCAGATCTGCCGCGCCTGGAGGCACCGGAGTCGCTCGACGCGCCGCGGCTGCCCGCGCCCGGAGCGCCGGCATGATCCGCCGGACCGTGGCGCTGCTGGGCCTGACGGCGCTCGCGGCGTGCAGCCTCGACCCGCATTACGTTCGTCCCGCGCCCGCCGTGCCGCCGGGCTGGCCGGTCGGCGACGCGTACCTGCGGAGCACCGAGGCGACGTTGCCGTCGGTCGATTACCGCCAGATCTTCGTCGATCCGCACCTGCAGGCGATCATCGCGATGGCGTTGGTCAAGAATCAGGACCTTGCCGCGGCTGCGGCGAACATCGCGTCGGCGCGCGCGCAGTATCGCATCGCCCGCGCCGCGCTACTGCCGCAGATCGACGCGTCGGGGCACGTCACGACGTCGAATGGCCTGATCACGAGTTCAAGCGGCGGGACGACCGGAACCGATGCGACTGGGACGGGCGGCACGGGGACGACCGGTACCGGCACGACGGGAACTGGTACAGGGACGACCGGCACCGGCACCACCGGTACGGGCAGCACGGGAACGACCGGTACGACGGGCACCACAACCGCGACTGGGTCGGGCACGCGCACCATCTATTCGGCCGAGCTCGGCGTCACCGCGTTCGAGGTCGATTTGTTCGGCAAGGTCCGTAGCCTCGCCCGCGCCGCGCTCCAGCAGTACCTGGGAACTGAGGCGGCGGCGCGAACGGTCCGGCTGACGCTCGTTGCTGATGTCGCCAACGCTTATCTGACGCTGGCCAGCGACCGCAGCCTGCTGGCGATCAGCGTCGATACCGAGAAGAGCGCCCAGCGCACCGTCGATCTGACCCGCGCCCGGCTGACCGGCGGCATCGCGCCGCGGACCGACCTGCGCCAGGCCGAGACGGTGCTCTATCAGGCGCAGAGCGACCGGGCGAACACGACGACGCT
>CAHJWP010000064.1 GCA_903642255.1 Sphingomonadaceae bacterium
AGAACTTGACGACGCCCTTGGCCGTGCCGAGGTTGATGCCGGGGCCCATGTCGCGCGGCGGACGCGGCCCGCCGAACCCGCCGCCAGCCGGGCGACCACCGAAGCCGCCACCGGCCCCGCCGCCGAAGCGGGGAGCGCCGCCGCCGAAGCCGCCGCCACCGCCGAAGCGATCACCGCCGCCACTGTTGCCGCCGCCGAAGCGGTCGCCGCCGCCCTCGAACTGGTCGAAACCGCGTTCACGCTTGTCGAAGCCACCACGGCCGGGGCCACGCCCGCGTTTATCAAAGCTCATCGTCGAATAGTCTTTCGTTTGCTCGTGTCGTCGTTGCGGGCGTCCCGCTGAACCGCCCACCGGACAATCCGGGCGCAGGACAAGCCAAGTTGCTCCGACTACAGTCTTATACCAATTCGCAGCGGCTCGCGAGCGGTTTAATCGTGCGATATGGCACTGGCACGCCCGCGATCCGCGGCGCGGCCGGACCCCCCAGGAACCCTCGATACCGTAGATTTACCGTAGGGGATTCAGAGAATTTACACCTTTTCCCGTCATACGCGTTCATGCTGCATTGCACCATAAGGTGACGGGATGATCGATACCGTTCTCGACTTCGCGATCGACCACGCCGAGGCGTTCATCGCCATTCTCGTCGTCGTCGTCGTCGGCACCTCGCTCGGCCTGATCTGGGCCTATGGTCGGTATCACGAGCGCGCGACGCGGCGGCGCGGGCCGGAACTGAATGGCTCCGAACTGAACCGTTCGCCACTCCGCTGACGCGGCGGCCGGCCGGCCCGGCGTGACTCGCCCGCGCGGCGCTGCTACGCGGCGGCGATGACCGTCTATCTCCACGAACGCGACCTGCCTGCCGACGTCTTCGCCCCCGGCCCGATCGCCGTCGACACCGAGACGATGGGGCTCCACCCGGCGCGCGACCGGCTGTGCCTCGTCCAGCTTGCCGACGGACAGGGCGACGAGCATCTCGTCCGCTTCGCGCCGCGCGATTATGCCGCGCCGGTGCTGAAGGCGGTGCTGGCCGATCCGCACCGGACCAAGCTCTACCATTTCGCGCGCTTCGACCTCGCCGTCCTCAAGGCCTATCTCGGCATCGACGCCGGGCCGGTGTTCTGCACCAAGATCGCGTCGAAGCTGGTCCGCACCTATACCGACCGCCACGGGCTGAAGGACATGCTCCGGGAGACGATCGGCGTCGACGTGTCGAAGGCGCAGCAGTCGTCCGACTGGGGGGCACCGGTCCTGTCCGACGCGCAGAAGGACTATGCCGCGTCCGACGTCCGCTTCCTCCACCGCGCCGTCGCCGTGCTGACCGAGCGGCTGGCGCGCGAGGGGCGGACCGGGCTGGCGCAGGCGTGCTTCGACTTCCTGCCGTGGCGGGCCGAACTCGACCTCGCCGGCTGGGCCGAGAACGACATCTTCGCGCACCTATGACCCGGCCGGGCTGACATGGCGGCGCTGATCCCGCGGGCGTTCGCCGACTCGGCGGCGCGCGACCGGCGCAACGCCGCACGGCCCGGCGGCGGCTGGGACCGCTTCGTCCGGCTGGCCAAGATCGTCCTGCCGGGGAGCGCGGGGCTGCTGCTGGCGACGATCGTCATCTGGCCGCTGACCTCGGCGCGCGAGTTCAGCTTCCTGCTCGCCAAGGACAAGGTGGCGATGTCGAAGGAGCGGCTGCGCACCGACACCGCCGTCTATCGCGGGCTGACCGCCGCCGGCGACCCGTTCACGATCCACGCGGCGGGCGCGGTGCAGCGCTCGTCGGCGGTGCCGGTGATCGAACTGATGGCGCTGACCGCCGACGTCCGCCTGCCCGACGGCCCGGCGCAGGTCACCGCGCCGGGTGGCCGCTACGAGATCGACCACGACCTGCTCGTCGTCGCCGGGCCGGTCCGGATGCGCGGGGCGAACGGCTACTCCCTGAACGGCGACGAGGTCCGCGTCAGCCTGCTCGACCGCACCGTCGCGACCGACCGGCCGGTCAGCGGCACGATCCCGATGGGCACCTTCCGCGCCAATTCCCTGCGCGGCGACATCGACGGGAAGCGCATCGTGCTCGGCGGCGGCAGCCACCTGCACATCGTGCCCCATTCGCACCCGAGCCCCGCGCAAACGAGGACGCCATGAAACGGATCGCCTGCCTGATCGTGCTCGCCGCCGGCCCGGCGCTGGCCCAGAGCGCGCTCAGGCACCACAATACCGACGCGCCGATCGACGTCGACGCCAAGACGATCGACGTCCTCGACGCCAAAGGCCAGGCGGTGTGGTCGGGCGACGTCCGCATCACCCAGGGCGACATGAAACTCAATGCCGACACGGTGACGGTTTTCTACAGCAAGGCGAAGACCGGCGGCGACCCGCAGATCGACCGGCTCGACGCGCAGAACAACGTCAAGCTGGTCACGCCGAGCGAGACGGCGAGCGGGCGGTACGGCATCTACGACGTCGGCCGCAAGACGATCACCCTGATCGGCGGGGTAACGCTGGCCCACGGCGATTCGGTGCTCCACGGCCAGCGCCTCGCGATCGACCTCGATTCGGGGCGGTCGAAGCTCGACGGCGCGAGCACCGGCCCGGCAACGCCCGGTGCCCCGGCAGCGAGCGGCGGCCGCGTCACCGGGCGCTTCGTGGTGCCGCCGCGCAAGGACAACTGACGCCGCTTCCTTTCGTCCCCGGCGTAGGCTAGAAACCCGAGTGAAGCGTTATGCACGATCCGCGCCAATTGCGGGGGTGAAGTAGTGGGGACCGTCCGGTGGCCGACGTCGAGGTGAGCGAACGCGCCGCGGCCGACGGTGCCGCCGCGACGCGCGAGGGCCTTGCGGTCGTCGCGATCGGCAAGCGCTACGACAAGCGCGTCGTGCTGCGCGACGTGTCGCTGACCGTCAGCCGCGGTGAGGTCGTCGGCCTGCTCGGGCCCAACGGCGCGGGCAAGACGACGTGCTTCTATTCGATCATGGGCCTCGCGATGCCCGACCAGGGGCGCATCCTGCTCGACGGCAACGACATCACCGGCCTGCCGATGTACCGCCGCGCCGCGCTCGGCCTCGGCTATCTGCCGCAGGAGACGTCGATCTTCCGCGGGCTGACCGTCGCCCAGAACATCCTCGCCGTCCTCGAGGTGGTCGAGCCCGACCGGGCGGTCCGCGCCGCGCGGCTCGAGCAGCTGCTCGACGAGTTCCACATCGCCCGCCTGCGCGACGCGCCCGCCATGGCGCTGTCGGGCGGCGAGCGGCGACGCTGCGAGATCGCCCGTGCGCTGGCCGCCAAGCCATCGATCATGCTGCTCGACGAGCCGTTCGCCGGCATCGACCCGATCTCGATCGCCGACATCCGCGGGCTGGTCGTCGACCTCCGGGCGCGCGACATCGGCGTGCTGATTACCGACCACAATGTCCGCGAGACGCTCGACATCGTCGACCGTGCCTGCATCATCTACGATGGCCGCGTCCTGTTCGAGGGCACCCCCGAAGCGCTCGTCGCCGACGAGACGGTGCGGCGGGTGTATCTCGGCGAGGGGTTCGCGCTGTGACACCTGCCTTCTCCCTCCCCCCCCGGCGCGCAGCGCCGGAGAGCGGGGAGGGCCGGGGTGGGGGTCAGCGGCGACGGCGGTCTCGGAATTACCCCGCCCCGGCCCTCCCCGCTCTTCGCTGCGCGGGGAGGGAGGGAGAAGTGGGTCGATGACCCTCGGTCCCCGCCTCGACCTGCGCCAGTCGCAGTCGCTGGTGATGACGGTCCAGCTGCAGCAGGCGATCAAGCTGCTGGCGCTGACCAACGTCGAGCTCGAGGCGTTCATCGGGGCCGAGATGGAGAAGAACCCGCTGCTCGAAGGCGGCAGCGAGGACGTCGCCGACAGCGCGCCGTCCGCCACGGCGGAAACCACGACGACCGACCAGCTGATCGCCTCGGGCGACGCGGCCGCCGACGCGCCGCTCGACGTCGACTACGCCGCCGAGACCTTCCACCACGACGGGCCGACCGATTCGCTCGGCGACGGCGATTTTTCCCGCGAGGGCGGCAGCTTCGACGGGGCCGGGGCGATCGGCAGCGGCGACAGCGAGGGCATGGACTTCGACGCGGTCGCCGGGGCCGCGGCGACGCTGCTCGACGTCCTCGGCGAACAGGCCGCCGCCGCGTTCCCCGACCCCGCCGACCGGCTGATCGCCGGCCATCTGATCGACCAGATCGACGATACCGGCTACATCGCCCCCGACGTCGTCGCCGATGTCGCCGACCGCCTCGATGCCGACGCCGCACGGGTCGAAGCGATCCTCGGCGTCGTCCAGCGCTTCGACCCCGTCGGCTGCGGCGCGCGGAGCCTCGCCGAGTGCCTGACCGTCCAGGCGCGCGAGGCCGACCGCGCCGACCCCGCGATGCTCGCGCTGCTCGGCCATCTCGATCTGCTCGCCCGCGGTGATCTGGCAAGCCTGCGCCGGCTGTGCGGCGTCGACGCCGAGGATCTGACCGACATGATCCGCGAGCTGCGCGGCTATAATCCCAAGCCGGGGCTCAGATACGGCGGCAGCGTCGCCCAGTCGGTCGTCGCCGACGTCTTCGTCCACCGCGCCCGCGGCGGCGGCTGGACCGTCGAGCTCAACGCCGCCACCCTGCCCCGCGTACTGGTCGATCGCAGCTATCACGCGACGCTCGCCGCTGCCGCGCCGACCGGCGGCAAGGCGGCGGCCAAGGCGAGCGCCAAGGAAACCCGCGCGTTCCTCGCCGACGCACTGGCCAGCGCCAACTGGCTGGTCCGCGCCCTCGACCAACGGGCGCGGACGATCGTCAAAGTGGCGACCGAACTCGTCAAGCAGCAGGAGGCGTTCTTCGCGTCGGGCGTCGAACACCTCAGGCCGCTGACGCTGCGCGCCATCGCCGAGGCGATCGAGATGCACGAGTCGACCGTCAGCCGCGTGACGTCGAACAAATATCTCCAATGCGAGCGCGGCCTGTTCGAGCTCAAGTATTTCTTCACCAGCGGCATCGCGTCGAACGACGGCGGCGACGCGAGTTCGGCGCTGGCGGTCAAGGACCGCATCGCCCGGCTGATCGCCGCCGAGCCCGCCGCCGCGCCGCTCAGCGACGACAAGCTCGTCGACCTGCTCCAGGCCGAAGGCTTCGACATCGCCCGGCGGACAGTCGCCAAGTACCGCGAGGCGCTCGGCCTCGGATCGAGCGTCGCGCGGCGACGGGCGAAACTGCTCGACGCGGCGGCGTAGCACGCGACACCGCCGGCGCCGCTTTCGCCGGGACGACAGACTGGCTATGGAAGCGGATGTCCACCGGGGGGTCGTCATGATCGTTGCCAGCGCCAGCCGCATCGCCGCCGCGCTGCTGCTCGTCGCCGCCACTGCTGTCCGGGCCGACGCGGTCAGCGACTGGTTCGAGTTCGCAGGCGCGGTCTACGACGCCGGGCACGCCCAGGACGCGCCGTTCGAGGTCGACGTCTACCTGTCGGGAACCCGCGCGGCGCTCGCGATGTTCGAGGCGGCCGACAGCGTCGACCGGAAGTACGTCTCGTTCCTGCATGTCGAGCCCGCCGCCCACGACGCATCCGTACCGGTCGCGGTGGCGACGGCGGCGCACGACGTGCTGCTCGCCGCCTTCCCGGCGCAGAAGGCGATGATCGAGGACCGTTACGCGCTCGCGCTGGCCGAGGAGCGCGACGGTCGCGCCAAAGACGCCGGCATCGCTGCCGGTCACGCTGCCGCTGCCGCCGCGGTCCACGCCGGCGGCCTCGATCCGGCGGCGAGCCTTGCGCCCTATTGGCCGCAAGGCCGACCGGGGCAGTGGCTGGCAACGACGGCGACCGTCCTCGATCCGCACGATGCCGCGATGAAGCCGTGGTTCATGGCGAGCGCCAGCGCCTTCCGCCCGGGGCCGCCGGTCGCGCTCGACTCGGCGCGCTGGGTCAAGGACGTCGACGAGGTCCGACGCCTCGGCGGGAAGGACAGTCGCGAGCGGTCGGCCGCCGATACCGTCCTTGCCCGCTTCTGGGCCGCGGCCGACCCGACGTCGGCCTTCCGCGCCGTCGCGTCGCAGCCGGGGCGCAGCCTCGTTCGCAATGCCCGCTTCTACGCAATGCTCGCGCTCGCCAACGACGACACCGGCGTCGCCGTGGTCGACGCCAAGCTCCATTATGGCTTCTGGCGACCGATTCAGGCGATCCGCGCCGGTGGCGGCAATCCAGCGATCGCCGCCGACCCGACGTGGGAGCCGCTGCTCAAGACCCCGCTTCACCCGGAATACCCGTGCGGCCACTGCATCTATGCCGCGACCAACGCCGCGGTGATCGACGCCGAGGGCGCGCCCAAGGCAGGACTGCCGTTCACCAGCAGCAAGCTGCCCGGCGTCACCGTCACGGTGGCGACGACCGCCGACTATGTCCGGCAGGATTCGTTCAGCCGCATCGCCGGCGGCGTTCATTTCCGCTCGACGGCCGAGGTCAGCGAGGCGATGGGCCGTGCCATCGCGACCAACACGCTCGCGCGCTTTGCCCGTCCGCTCTAGTCGCGCCGTGGACCCGCGGCAGGCGTCGGCGTGTAACGGGCGGCGCAGCGGCCGCAGCGGCAGATGTCCGCGGTGGTAGCGCGGTGGTACCGCGGCGCCGGTCCTACACGCCGCTGTGGACAACCAGCTCCCCGCCATCCCATTTGGTTGGCGGGAAATGGGTGCCCAGCCAGTCGAGGGCGATCGTCCCGACGGTCTCCTCGACCGCGCCCCACCACAGCCAGTGGCCGGTGCGCGGCAGCTCGTGATAGTCGACCGCCGCCAGCCGGCGCGCGGTGGCCCGGGCAATGCCGGCGGGGGTGATGCGGTCCCGCTCCCCGACGATGACCAGCGCCGGCATCGTCAGCCGGGCGTAGTCGACGGTGAAAGCCGTTGATTTCGCTAGGAAAGGCAGCGCCATCTCATAGAGCACCCGCCCCGAATCCCAGACCAGCGCGGCGATCTCCGCCGTCGCCACGTCGCCGGGCACCTCGTTGTAGATCCCCCAGCGCGCCGGCCCCGCAGCGATCCGCGTCGGCCGATGCCACCAGCCGTTCTTCGTCACGACGCCCGCCATCGTCCGGACGGGAGCGAGCGCCGGGACAGTCGTGGCGGCGGTCGCGGCGGGGGCGAACAGCATCAGCCCCGCCGCGCCCGTCCGCGCCGCCACCGCCTGCGCGAGGAAGCCGCCCATCGAATGCCCCGCGACGATCACCGGCCCCGGCAGGCGGGCGATCTCGGCGACGATAAAAGCGATATAATCCTCGAGGCTTAGCGACCCCAGTTCGGTGGCCGGCGGCGCGAGCGGATCGCGGTCGTGGAACGGGAGCGTCGGCGCGTGGGTCGTGTAGCCGGCCGTCTCGAGCCGCCGCCGCAGTCCGTCGAATGTCGCCGGCGTCGCCCACATGCCGTGGATCAGGACGATCGGCGGCGGCGCCATGGGCACCGCGAGAAGAGCATCGGTCGGGGTCGGTGGCGCGACCAGCGTCACGACACCACGCCGGACGCGGCGAGCACCGCCATCGTGACGATCTCGCTCGCCTTGCTCGTCATCGGCGCGATCTGGACCGGGCACGCCATGCCGACCAGCAGCGGCCCGATCATCCGCCCGTCGCCCAGTTCCTTCAACAGCTTGGCCGAGATATTGGCCGACTGCAGGCCGGGCATGATGAGGATGTTGGCCGGCTCCGACAGCCGCGAGAAGGGATAGTTGGTCGCCATCCGCGGATTGAGCGCGACGTCGGGCGACATCTCGCCCTCGTACTGGAAGCCGACCTGCCGCGCGTCGAGCAGTTTGATGGCCTCGCGCGTATGGGTCAGGAACTCGCCCGGCGGGTTGCCGAAGTTCGAGTAGCTGACGAAGGCGACCCGCGGCTCCTGCCCCAGCCGGCGCGCAACAGCGGCGGTTTGACAGGCGATATCAGCGAGTTCCTCGGCCGTCGGGCGCTCGTGGACGGTGGTGTCGGCGATAAAGATGGTGTCCGACCGGCCGACGTACATATGCACGCCGAACGGCGTATGGCCGGGTGCGGGATCGAGGACATAGCGCAGCTGCCGGAACGTCTCGGCGAAGTTGCGCGTCAGGCCGGTGACCATCGCGTCGGCCTCACCCATCGCCAGCATCAGCGCGCCGAAGATGTTGCGCTCGTGGTTGACCATCCGCTGGACGTCGCGGAGCAGATGGCCGCGCCGCTGCTGGCGCAGGTAGAGCGTCTCGACCATGCGCGGCACGAGGTCGCTGTTGGCGCTGTTGTGGATCTCGAAGCCGTGCGGGTCGGCCCCAAGCCGGGCGAGGCCGGCGCGAACCGGCTCCTCGCGGCCGATCAGGATCGGTTCACCGTAGCCGTTCGACTTGAAGTTGACCGCGGCGCGCAGGACGACCTCCTGCTCGCTCTCGGCGAACACGACGCGCTTCGGCTTGGCGCGCGCCGCCTCGAAGCTGCCGGCGAGGACGGCGTTGGTCGGGTTGAGGCGGCTGCGCAGCTCGACGCGATAGGCCGCCTCGTCGAAGAACGGCTTGCGCGCGACGCCGCTCGCCATCGCCGCCTTGGCGACGGCGACGGGGATGTTCTCGATCAGCCGCGGGTCGAACGGCGCGGGGATGATATAGTCGGGCCCGAAGGTGCGCGCCTTGCCGCCATAGGCCGCGGCGACCTCGTCGGGGACCTGCTCGCGGGCGAGTTCGGCGAGCGCGTTGGCGGCGGCGAGCTTCATCGCCTCGTTGATCGTCGTCGCGCGGACATCGAGCGCGCCGCGGAACAGGTAGGGGAAGCACAGGACGTTGTTGACCTGGTTGGGATAGTCCGACCGCCCCGTCGCGACGATCGCATCCGACCGCACCGCGGCGACCTCCTCGGGGGTGATCTCGGGGTCGGGGTTGGCCATCGCGAAGATGATCGGGTTCGGCGCCATCGACGCGACCATCTCGCGGCTGAACGCGCCCTTCTGGCTGAGGCCGAGGGCGAGATCGGCTCCGACCATCGCCTCGGTCAGCGTCCGCGCGTCGGTGACGGCGGCGTGGGCCGACTTCCACTGGTTCATGCCGTCGGTCCGGCCCTGATAGATGACGCCCTTGGTGTCGCACATCAGGACGTTGCGCACGCCGAGCAGCTTGATCAGTTCGGTGCAGGCGATCGCCGAGGCGCCGGCCCCGTTGACCACCATCTTGATGTCGCCCGGCGCGCGGCCGGTCAGGTGGAGCGCGTTGATCAGCCCCGCGGCGGCGATGATCGCCGTACCGTGCTGGTCGTCGTGGAAGACGGGGATGTTCATCCGCTCCTTCAGCGTCGTCTCGACGATGAAGCATTCGGGGGCCTTGATGTCCTCGAGGTTGATGCCGCCGAAGCTCGGCTCCATCAGCTCGATTGCGTCGATCAGCCGGTCGACGTCCTCGGTCTTCAGCTCGATGTCGATCGAATCGATGTCGGCGAAGCGCTTGAACAGGACTGCCTTGCCTTCCATCACCGGCTTCGACGCGAGCGCACCGAGGTTGCCGAGGCCGAGGATCGCCGTCCCGTTCGAGATGACCGCGACGAGGTTGCCCTTGATCGTATAATCGTATGCTGCATCGGGATCGGCGGCGATCGCGTTGACCGGGACCGCCACCCCCGGCGAGTAGGCGAGGCTGAGGTCGCGCTGCGTCGCCATCGGCTTCGAGGCGATGATCTCGATCTTGCCCGGCCGCCCGCCGGCATGGAAGCGCAGCGCCTCGCGGTCGAACGCCTCGCCGCTGGTCTCATCGGTCATCGCAAGGCTCCTTCGCCGGGCAAAGCTATAGGGGCGGGTTCGCGACGGGCAAGCGGCATGATCCTCCCCGCTGGCGGGAAGGTGACAGGCGAAGCTGTGACGGAGGGGCGCTCGGGCAGAAGAGGCCTCGTGCCCGGCTGAACCGCCCCTCCGTCGCGCAAGAGCGCGCCACCTCCCCGAAGACGGGGAGGATCGTCTCCGCTTCCGCGGGGCTGCCAGGTAGGATAGCCACGTTCGCATGCCCGCCGCGCCACCCGACGCCTCCCCCATGATGGCTCAGTACCTCGCCATCAAGGCGCAGGCGGCCGGCTGCCTGCTGTTCTTCCGCATGGGCGACTTCTACGAGCTGTTCTTCGACGATGCGGCCAAGGCGGCGGCGACGCTCGACATCGCCCTGACCAAACGCGGCGAGCATGCCGGGCAGCCGATCCCGATGTGCGGCGTGCCGGTCCACAGCCACGAGGTCTATCTCCAGCGGCTGATCCGCGCCGGCCACCGCGTCGCCATCGCCGAGCAGGTCGAGGCCCCGGCGGAAGCCAAGAAGCGGGGCGCGAAGAGCGTCGTCGCGCGGGCCATCGTCCGGGTGGTGACGCCGGGCACGCTGACCGAGGACAGCCTGCTCGATGCGCGGGTATCGAACTGGCTGGCGGCGGTGGCCCCGGTTGCCGGAGCGATCGGACTGGCGTGGTGCGACGTGTCGACCGGCACCTTCCGGACGCTGGCGACGGACGCCGCCGGGCTCGACGCCGAACTGGCGCGCCTCGCCCCGGCCGAACTGATCGCGCCCGAGGGGTGGGCCGGCACCGCGCTGCCGCTGCCGACCTTCCGCCCGGCGGCCGACTTCGATTCGCGGAGCGCCGGCAAGCGGCTGTGCGACCAGTTCGGCGTCGCGACGCTCGACGGCTTCGGCAGCTTCACGCGCGGCGAGGTCGCCGCCGCCGGGGCGCTCCTCGCTTATCTGGCGACCGCCGGCGCGGGGACGCTGCCGCTGCTGTCGCCCCCTGTCCCGTGCCCGCCGGCGGGCGTCATGGCGATCGACGCGGCGACGCGGGCCAGCCTCGAGATCGCCCGCAGCGCCGGGGGCACCCGAACCGGCAGCCTGCTCGACGCGGTCGACCTGACGGTCACCGGCGCCGGCGCGCGGGCGCCGGTGACCGTCAGGTCGACCGCGTCGAGCA
>CAHJWP010000065.1 GCA_903642255.1 Sphingomonadaceae bacterium
GCAGGCATTTCCCCGGTTGCAGCGCATCATAAACGCGTTTACCGAACGTGCCATGACTGCTGCCGACGATCAATCCCAACCTGATACCGAAGCCCCCGAGTATGTCGCCGTGCGCAAGGACGAGGCGCCGAAGGACGACAGCAAGGGTCACGGCGAACAGGCCGATGCCGAAGGCAAGGACGGCAAGGACGACGCCAGTAAGGGGGATGCGCAGGACGGCGAGGACAAGGGCGATGACGATAAGGGCGGCGACGAACCGCCGCCGAAGCCGCTCAAGGATCGACCTGTCCTCCTGATCGTCATTGCCGTCGTCGTCATCGCCCTGATCGCCGGCGGCATCCTCTACTGGCTCAACGCGCGCCAGTACGAGTCGACCGACGACGCCTATGTCGACGGCCACATCGTCCGCATTGCGCCGCAGGTTTCGGGGATCGTGCTCAAGGTGCTGGTCGACGACAACCAGGTCGTCGGCCCCAACCAGACGCTTGCGGTCATCGACACCGCCCAGCCGCGGGCGCGCTACGACAACCTCCTTGCCGCGGCGAAGCAGGCGCGGGCGACCGTCGTCCAAAGTCAGGCACAGGTCGGCGTCACCAGACAGCAGATCGCCGTGGCGCGGGCCAACGTCGTCCAGCCGCAGGCCGATCTCGACAAGGCGCAGGCCGACTTCGCCCGCTACCGCGCGCTGCTCGCGACCGAGCCGGCCGCCGTTGCCGCGCAACAGGTCGACGCTGCGGTTCAGGCGGTCGCCTCGGCGCGCGGCCGCCGCGACGCCGCGCTCAAGCAGGTCCACCAGGCCGAGGCGCAGCTGAAGGCGAGCCGGGCGCAGGTCGGGGCCGACCGCGCCGCCGTCACCGGAGCCGACGCGCAGGCGCGGGCAACCGAAGTCGACTTGCTCAACAGCCGGATCATCGCGCCGCTGGTCGGCCGCGTCGCCAACCGCACGGTGACGCCGGGGTCGTACGTCTCGCCGGGGCAGCAGCTGCTGGCGATCGTGCCGCTGAAGCTGTACGTCACGGCGAACTTCAAGGAGACGCAGCTCGCGCTTATGCGGGTCGGCCAGCCGGTGACGATGAAGATCGACACCCTGCCCGACGTCGAGTTCCGCGGCCATGTCGAATCGTTCCAGCGCGGGGCGGGCCAGGCCTTCGCCCTGCTGCCGGCGGAGAATGCGACGGGCAACTTCGTCAAGGTCGTCCAGCGCGTGCCGGTGCGGATCGCGATCGATTCGCCGGCGATCGAGGCCTATCCGGTCGGCCCGGGCATGTCGGTTGTGCCGCGTGTGAAGGTCCGGTGATGGCCCGCGCCGCCGGGGGCTGTTAGGTGCCGGCGCAGGGCGGGTTCGACGCCTCGCGGTCGGCGGCGGGCCAGCGCTCGCCGTGGCTGATCGTCGGCATCATTTCGATCGCGACCTTCATGGAAGTGCTCGACACGGCGATCGCCAACGTCAGCCTCGACCATATCGCCGGCAGCCTGTCGGTATCGCCCGACGAATCGACATGGGTGCTGACCAGCTATCTCGTCGCTAACGCCGTCGTCATCCCGATTTCGGGTTGGCTGTCGAACGTCATCGGCCGGAAGCGCTATTACATGATGTCGGTCGCGCTGTTCACCGTCGCGTCGTTCCTGTGCGGCATCGCGCCGAACATCCAGTTCCTCGTCCTCGCCCGCATCCTGCAGGGGATCGGCGGCGGCGGGCTCGCGCCGTCGGAGCAGTCGATGCTCGCCGACACCTTCCCGCCGGCCAAGCGCGGTCAGGCGTTCGCCGCCTATGCCTTCGTCATCATCGTCGCGCCCGTCATCGGCCCGACGATCGGCGGGTGGATCACCGACAACTATTCGTGGCACTGGATCTTCCTCGTCAACGTGCCGGTCGGCATCCTGTCGCTGTTCCTCGTCAACATCTTCGTCGACGAACCGCAGAAACTGGTCGACGAGCGCAAGGCGCGGCTGAAGAAGGGGCTCGACGTCGACTGGGTCGGCTTCCTGCTCGTCGCGATCGGGCTCGGCAGCCTCGAGATCTTCCTCGACCGCGGCGAGCGCGACGACTGGTTCGGCAGCGGCTTCATCACCACTGCAGCGATCGTCGCGGCGGTCGCCATCGTCTTCCTGGTCATCTGGGAGCTGACCCGCAAGGATCCGATCGTCAACCTCCGGCTGATGGGTAACCGCAACTTCGCCGCGGTGCTCGGCGTGATGTTCACCACCGGCGTCATCCTGTTCGGCACGACCCAGCTGATCCCGGCGATGCTCCAGCAGGTGTTCGGCTATACCGCGACCGACGCCGGTCTCGCGATGACCGCCGGCGGACTCGCGACGGTGATCATGGTCCCGGTCGTCGGGCAGCTGGTCGGCAAGGTCGACGTCCGCATCCTGCTCGGCGGCGCGCTGATCGTCTCGGCGATCGCCCTCGGCAATCTGACCAACCTCAACGCCGACGCCAGCTTCGCCGACGTCGCGTGGGCGCGGGCCTATCAGGCGGTGGCGCTGCCCTTCCTGTTCGTGCCGATCACCAACGCCGCCTATACCGGCCTCAAGCCGACGCAGACCAACGAGGCCTCGGCACTGCTCAACGTGTTCCGCAATCTCGGCGGCTCGGTCGGCATCGCGCTCAGCCAGGCGTGGCTCAGCGTCGAAAGCCAGATCCGCCAGTCGCGGCTGGTCGAGCACCTCAACCCGCTCGCGCCTAATTATCCGGGCGGCATCAACAGTATCGAGAATGCCCTCAAGGGAGCCGGCATGGCGGCAGCGCAGGCGACCGAGGCGGCGCAGGGCGAGTTGTACCGAATCGTCGGGCGACAGGCAACGATGCTCGGCTACCTCGACGTCTACCGCGCGCTGATGGTCTATACGCTTTGCGCGATGCCCGTCATCTTCCTGCTCAAGTCGAGCAAGGGCCAGTCGGGGGGCGCGGCGTGAGACGGCTCGTCATCCTCAGCGCGCTGGTTGCGGTGGCCGGCTGCACCGTCGGCCCCAACTACGTCCGGCCCGACGTCGCGGTGCCGCCGGCCTTCGCCGAGGCCCCTCCCGGCACGCCGACCACGGCAAGCGATGGTCCCGGCCGGTGGTGGACGCAGTTCGGCGACCCGCTGCTCGCCAGCCTGATCGAGCGGGCGCTCGCCGGCAACCTCGACCTCGCCACGGCGCGCAGCCGCATCGCCGGTGCCCGGGCGCAGGAGCGCGAGGCGCTCGCCGCGCGGCTGCCGACGGTCAACGGCACCGCCGGGATCGACCGGATCGACTTCAGCAAGAACGCCGGCATCAGCTCGCTCGCCAGCGCCTTCGGCGGCGGCGGGTCGGGCGGGGGCAGCGCGGGCGGTTCATCGTCGGGCGGCTCGTCGTCGAGCCAGGGCATCGCCCTGCCGGGAAGCGGCATCACGACATGGTCGCTCGGCATCGACGCGTCGTGGGAAGTCGACCTGTTCGGCGGCATCCAACGCGGCATCGAGGGATCGCGGGCGCGGACCGCGGCGGCCGAATGGAACGTCCGCGACATGCAGGTCAGCGTCGCCGCCGAGGTCGCGTCGGACTATCTGATGCTGCGGTCGCTCCAGTCGCAGATCGCCATCGCGCAGGACGAGCTCAAGCGGCAGCAGAACACGCTGCGGCTGATCGCTGCCCGGCGGCAGGTCGGGCTGGTCGCCGACCTGCCGGTCCGCCAGCAGTCGCTGCAGCTGTCGAACGTCGCCGCCACGCTGCCGCAGCTCGTGGCGCGCGCCCGCGACGAGATCCACGCGATCGGCGTCCTGACCGGTGACGGGGCCGACGGGCTGAGCGACACGCTGTCGCCGGCCGCCACCCTGCCGCCGCTGCCCGATGCCGCGACGTCACCCGACCGCACCCCGCCGATGCCGACCGGCCTGCCGTCCGACCTGCTCCGCCGCCGTCCCGACATCCGCGTCGCCGAACGGCAGCTGGCGGCGGCGAGCGCCGACATCGGCGTCGCGGTTGCCGACCTCTACCCCAAGTTCAACCTGATGGGCATGGCCGAGCTGATCTCGACCAACCTCGCAACCCTGTTCATGCGCAACTCGATCCAGACGACGGAGAATGCGGCGATCACCCTGCCGATCTTCGACGGGGGCCAGCGCCGCGGCGTCATCGCCGAGCGCCGCGCGGCGTACGACCAGGCGCTGATCGCCTACAAGAAGGCGGTGCTCGTCGCCGTGCAGGACGTCGAGGACGCGCTCGCCGACTACAATGCCGAGCTGAAGCGCAACGCCGAGCTGCGCCGCGGCGTCGTCGTCGCCGAGCGCGCGACGGCACTGGCGCAGGCGAGCTATGCCGCCGGGCTGACCGACTTCCAGCCGGTGCTCGACGCGCAGGGATCGGTGCTGTCGAACCGCAACACGCTGGCGCAGTCGGACGCGACGCTGCTGACCGACCTGGCGAGACTTTACAAGGCGCTGGGCGGCGGCTGGCAGGTCTGAGGACTTAGTTTCCAACACTTCACCCGTCGTCGTCCTCGCGGCGAGCCAGACGGTTTCCGGCGCAACCACAAATCGGCACTCATCTCGAGGCGCTGCGGCAGCGCGGCCTGCTAGTCAGCGATCTCGCGACCGCACGGCATTAACTCCTGCCGTCGACGGTCACCCCGGCCTCGCCGGTCGCCTGCCGCCGCGCCACCTCCGCCGCCGCCTGCGGCTTGACGAACACGGCGGTGACCTGCGGGTGGGCCGAGCGGATGCGGCCTTCGAGGTCGACGACCGCCGCCTCGATCCGCGGCGTGGTCAGCGCGTCGTCGAACTCGACGCTCAGGTTGACGACGACCTGGTCGGGGGCGAGCTGGACGGTGGCGACGGCGTTGATCCGCCCGACGCCGTCGACCTGCCCGCCGAGCGCGGTGATCGCCTCGCTGAGCGCCGGGTCGGCCCGCTCGCCGATCAGCAGCGCCTTAGATTCGCGCGCGAGCAGCAGCGCCACGATGCCGAGCAGCGCGCCGATGACGATGCTGGCGATGCCGTCCCAGCGCGGATTGCCGGTGGCGAGCGCGAGGCCCGTGCCGGCGGCGGCGACGGCGAGGCCGGCGAGCGCCGCCGAATCCTCGAACAGGACCATGAAGGTCGGCGGGTCCTTCGACGCGCGGAACGCCGCCCAGAAGCTGCGGCCGCCCGACTTGGCGCGGAACTCGCGAAAGCCGACGACCCACGACGCGCCCTCGAACAGTGCCGACACGCCGAGGACGATGAACACCAGCCGCGGCGACTCGACCGCGTGGGGATCGCGGACGTGCTCGACGCCTTCGTACAGCGACACGCCGGCCCCGATGGCGAAGATCAGCAGCGCGACGACGAAGCTCCAGAAATACAGCTCGCGGCCATAGCCGAGCGGGTGCGCCGCGTCGGGCGGGCGGGCGCTGCGCTTCATGCCGTAGAGCAGCAGCACTTCGTTGCCGGTGTCGACGAGGCTGTGGACCGCCTCCGACAGCATCGCCGACGAGCCGCTGACGCCGGCCGCGACGAACTTGACCGCGGCGATGGCGAGGTTGCCGGCGAGCGCCGCCCAGACGACGAGGTTCGAGCCTGATTTTTGGTGGGCCATCGCGGTGAGACGCTTGGCGGCGCGATTGGTGGCCGATCTGATCCTCCCTGTGTTCGGGGAGGGGAACCGCGCGCTTCTTCAGCGCGTGGTGGAGAGACAGTTCAGCCGGGCACCGAAGCTCAAGTCTCCCGCTCGACCGCCCCTCCACCATCGCGGAAGAGCGATGGTCCCCCTCCCCGTGCCGGGGAGGATCACGCTACGCCGCCCAGTGGATGTCGATCGGCAGTTCGGTGCCAGCCAGCAGACGGCCGACCGGCGCGGTCGCCTTCGCCCCCGCCTCGATTGCCGTTTCCAGCACCGCCTTCGCCGCCGCGCCCCGCGCCGCGACGAGCAGCGTCCGTGCCGCCATCAGCGTCGCGCGGGTCAGCGTGACCTGACCGACGCCGCCGGCCGCCGGCATCAGGCCGATCGCCTTCGCCGGCGCGGTGATCGCCGCGTCGAGGTCGGGGCTGGCGACGAGCGACCCCGTGCCGCCGTCGGCGTCGACCACCAGCCACGCCAGGTCGAGCGGCCACTTCATCGCGCCCAAGCGCTCGTCGGCGTCGAGGCCGGCCTTCTTGTACGGGACTTTCGCGTCGCCGATCAGCGGGATGACCCGCGCGCCGATCGGCAGGAAGGCTTTCGCCAGCATGCCGACGGTCGACGCCGGGTCGGTCGGCGCGACGAGGCGGTCGCCGGTCGGCACGATCGTCACCCGCTTCCAGCTGAGCTTCGCCTTGGCCAGCCGGGCATAGACCGGCGCCGCGACGTCGCCGCCGGGCAGCGCGACCAGCGCGTCACCGCGTGCGTCGAGGGCGGAATCGATGATGAACTCGATGTCCGACGCGACGGCATCGGCCAGTTCGTCGACGTCGTCATAGTCCCACCATTCGGCTTCGATCATGTCTTGTCCTTCGTCGCCAATGGCCCCGGTCGCGGGCGTCCTATCGTCGGTTGGGCCGCGGCTGACAACCGCCGGTGTCGCCGCGGCTCAGCCGGCGTGCCGGCCCGGCAACGGCGCGGCGCGGCCACATGGAAACGATACCCTCGTTGTCAGTCCGCGGGCGTGCCAGCCGCGCTCGACCGAGCCGCGCAACTGCCGCCGGACGAAAGCGTCGACCATGGTCAGGCCATAGCCCGGTGTGACGGCCGTGACGGGAGGCGGGCCGCCGGTCTCGCTCAGCTCGATGGTGATCGTCTCGCCTTCGGTCTGCCAGTTGAGCGCCGCCCTGCCGTCGGCGGTCGACAGCGCGCCATGCTGCGCGGCGTTGGTCAGCAGCTCGTGAAAGGCGAGGAGCAGCGGCTGGACCTGCGCGGCGGCGATGTTGACCGCAGGGCCGCGATGCGCCGTGCGGTGCGCCCCGAACGGTGCCGCGGCGGCATCGACAATCCGGTTGAGCGGCACGTCGTTCCACTCGGCATCGGACAGGATGATGTGCGCCTGCGCCAGCGCCTCGACCCGGCCCTGGACCCGCCGCGAATAGTCGCGCGCATCGTCGGCCCGGCTCAGGCGAACGATACCCTGGACGAGGGCGAGGGCGTTCTTGGCGCGGTGGTCGACCTCGCGCAGCAGGACGTGCTCGCGCTCGGCAAGGTCGCGGGCGCGCCGCATTTCGGTGACATCCTCCTGCGAAGCGAAATAATAGAGTAGTCGCCCCTCGTCGTCGGTGATCGGGCTGAGCAGCAGGCGGTTCCAGAACGGCGTGCCGTCGCGGCGGTAGTTGAGCAGCTCGACCGTGATGTCGGTCGCCGCCGCGATCGCCGCGTGGATCTCCGCCACCGCTGCGGGATCGGTATCGGGGCCCTGGAGAAAGCGGCAGTTGTGGCCGATCACCTCGTCGGCGCTGTACCCGGTCGCATCGAGGAACGCCTGGTTGGCCATGACGATCGGGTTATCGGGCTGCTGCGCGTCACTGACCACCATCGGCATCCGCGTCCGCTCAAGGGCAATCGCCGCGAGCTGCGCATGATCGACCGCCGTCTCCGGCGCGATGGCCACCGGGGGAGCCTTGCGCAGGTGCGTTCCGGAAGGAATGGCGGCCACGGTCGTCCTGCTGTGTTCGGGACCGTACAACGCACGATCCGGTGAACGGATGCCCGGCGAACGCGGAACGTGGCGATTTGGGTCCGCGGATCAGCCCATCGCGCGATATTTCGCCTCCGCCGTGGCCATATAGTCGCGGGTGATCGGCAGCGCGTCGCGGGTCCGGGTCAGCTGGATCTGGACGTTCATATGGCCGTCCTGGCGGAACGCGGCGACCGCTGCCGACAGGTAGAACTGCCACATCCGGAAGAACCGCGCGTCGTACAGCGCGACGATCTTGTCTTCGGCGGCGACGGTGCGGCGATACCATTCCTCGAGCGTCAGGGCATAGTGCAGGCGCAGCACCTCGATGTCGGTGATCCACAGCCACGCGCGTTCGACCGCGGGGGCGATCTGCGACAGGGCCGGGGCATAGCCGCCGGGGAAGATGTACTTCGCCGTCCACGGGTCGGTCGCGCCGGGGCCGTCGGCGCGGGCGATCGAGTGGATCAGCGCAACGCCGTCGGGCGTCAGCAGTTCGTGCACCTTGGCGAAGAACCGGCGGTAGTGCGGCAGGCCGACATGTTCGAACATGCCGACCGAGACGATGCGGTCGAACGGTCCGGTGACGGCACGATAGTCGATCAGCTCGAAGCGGACATGGTCGGCGACCCCGGCCTCCTGCGCACGGCGTCGGGCGACCTTGAGCTGCTCCTCCGACAGTGTGATGCCGGTGACGTCGACGCCGGCGACGCGGTGGAGATACAGCGCCATGCCGCCCCAGCCGCAGCCGATGTCGAGGACGCGCTGGCCCGACCGGAGGTCGAGCTTGGCGGCGATGTGCGCCTTCTTGTGCCGCTGCGCCGTCTCGAGAGTGTCGTCGGGCGTCTCGTAGTAGGCGCACGAATACTGCCGGTCGGCGTCGAGGAACAGGTCGTACAGCCGGTCCGACAGGTCGTAGTGGTGGGCGACGTTGCGCTTCGCCCGGCGCTCGAAATTCATCTGGTCGAGCCACGCGGCGAAGCGCGCCTGCCGCCACAGGCCGAGCCGCACCGGGTTCGCCCGGTCCCAGCGGACATTATACGTGACCAGCTGGACGAGGTCGAAGATCGAGCCCTCCTCCATGATCAACGTGCCGTTCATATAGCCCTCGCCGGCCCCGATTGCCGGGCCGAGGGCGATGGCGCGGGGCGTCGCCGCGTCGGTGCAGCGGAAGGTCACCGGCTTGATCGTCGCCGACGGCGAGCCGAAGCGGTGAACGCCACCCTTATGGTCGACGATCGTCAGCTCGCCGTCGCGGATCATCTTGTTGAACAGGCGGGTCAGCAGGAACATGCGCGGCGCGGGGCTCCGTCGGTGGCGATCGGTGGCGGTCTAGCGGGCGCGACGGCCAATGGAAACCGTGCGTTAGCCGCCCGGCGCGATCCGTGCGGTACGGTGGCGCGCGTTGCGGCAGTACGGTGCCGGGCGTCTCACGCCGTTGCCCAGCCGGCCTCCTTCTCCGCCGCGCGCCGGTCGAGGTCGGCAAGGCTGACCTTCTCGCTCGCCGACTTCAGCTGGCCGCACGCCGCCATGATGTCGCGGCCACGCGGGCGGCGGACCGGGGCCGAGATGCCGCCGCGGAAGACGATGTCGCTGAACCGGGCGATGCGCTCGGGCGTCGAGCATTCATAAGCCGACCCCGGCCACGGGTTGAACGGGATCAGGTTGACCTTGGCCGGCAGCCGGTAGTGGCGGATCAGCCGGACGAGCTCGCGCGCGTCGTCGTCGCTATCGTTCCTGTCCTTGAGCATGACGTACTCGAAGGTGATCCGCCGCGCGTTGTTGGCGCCCGGATAGGCGGCGCAGGCGGCGAGCAGCTCGTCGATGCCGTAGCGCTTGTTGATCGGCACGATCTCGTCGCGCACTTCCTTGGTCACGGCGTGGAGCGAGACGGCGAGGTTGACGCCGATCTCCTCGCCGGCGCGCCTCATCATCGGCACGACGCCGCTCGTGCTCAGCGTGATGCGGCGCTTTGACAGGCCGAGCCCGGTCGCGTCCATGACGATGCCGAGCGCGCTCTTCACGTTGTCGAAGTTATACAGCGGCTCGCCCATGCCCATCATCACGACGTTGGTCAGCATCCGGCCGTCGGCGGAGTAGGTGCCGCGCGGCGCGTCGTCGTCATCGTCATCGTCGTCCGGCTCGATCCGCGGAACCTGCTTCACGCCGACCGCCGGCCACTCGCCGAGCGCATCGCGCGCCAGCATCACCTGCCCGACGATCTCGCCCGCGGTCAGGTTGCGGACCAGCTTCATCGTGCCGGTGAAGCAGAAGCGGCAGTTGAGCGTGCAGCCGACCTGGCTCGAGACGCACAGCGTGCCGCGGTCCGCGTCGGGGATGAAGACGCACTCGGCCTCGTTGCCGTCGTCGAAGCGCAGCAGCCACTTGCGCGTCCCGTCGGCCGACACCTGCACCTCGGCGATCTCGGGCCGCCCGACGACGAAGTGGGCCTTCAGCACGTCGCGCGTGTCGCGCGCGACATTGGCCATCAGGTCGAAGTCGACCACCCCGCGGTGGTAGACCCAGTGCCACACCTGGCTCGCGCGCATCTTCGCCGCCTTGTCGGGAATGCCGGCGGCGACGAGCGCGGCGGTGAGTTCGGCCCGCGTCAGCCCGACGATCGCGGTCCGCCCGTCGGCGCGCGCGGGCGCGGTGCGCGGCACGGGGACCGGGTCGATGAGGCCGGGGATTTGCATGCCAGGCATATAGGCGATGCGCAGCGGGACGCCAAATTGTGGCGACCGGGAGGGGAAGCAACGGATGAGTGACCGCTGTAGAGTGGGGACCGGAAGGTCTGCCGCTCGTCCGCCGAGGCCATCTTCCCCTCTCCTTCAGGGGAGGGAAGCACTGCGACAACCAAGCCGCCGCATCTGGTCGCTGTCCTACAGCCATCGGCATCGGTATGGTCGGCGAGTCGCCACCGTGCTGCACACGCTCTTTCTCATCGCCGATCGACGCTGCGGGGTGCGGAGCGCGGGCGCATGATCGCCGACCGCGGGCGACGCGCACACGGTCCGCGGACGTGCATTTCGCAGCAATGATTTTGTCGGGAAGGCCGCCCCGGCCCGCATGAAAATACATGCGTGGGCGCTTACTTCGTATACTTGTTCATCTTCGGCGCTTCGTGCCGGTCGAACGGAGAACGTGG
>CAHJWP010000066.1 GCA_903642255.1 Sphingomonadaceae bacterium
AGCCGGCGACGTGGGGCCTGATGCTCGGCGGGCTCAGCGCGGTCGGCACAGTGGCGCGCCGCCGCCGGGCACCGACCGCCGGCGCGCGGGTGTCGCCGACGGAGCGCTGACGGCTGGCGCTCCCCCGCGAGGCTGCTACTATAGTGGCAGATTTGGGGGGATTGCCAATGCGTTATCTGTTCGCTGCCGCCGTCGTACTGGCCGCGGCCCCGCGGTCGCAGCCCCGGCGGGCGACGGCGATCTCGCCGCCCGCTTCGCCGCGCGGCCGGCAGCGATGCAGGTCGCCCTGTCGCCCGACGGCGACAGGATCGTCTACCTCGGCGCGTACAAGACCGGCGGCTATGCCGTCACCGTCGCCGACCTGAAGACCGGCGAGAGCCGCGCGATCCTCGCCGGGGCGTCGCTCGACGTCGTGCCGCGGACGTGCCGCTTCAAGACCGAGACGCGGCTGATCTGCACGCTCTACGGCCTGTTCAAGACGGTCGACTATACGCAGACGTCGAACTTCGAGCGCGTCATCGCGGTCGACGTCGACGGCGGCAACCGCAAGCTGCTCGGCGAGAAGACGAGCGGCGAGCGGTTCGGCGGCGGCGTCATGAACTATCTGCCCGACGACCCCGACCACGTCCTGATGGAGGCGGCAAAAGGCTATGCCACGGCGACAGGAACGCTGGTGACGCCCCGGGCGGAGGGCCTTGGTGCGGCGCTGGTCGACGTTCGTACGGGAGCACAGACCTTCGTCGAGCGCCCGAACCCCGCCAATCTGGTGCTGGCGAGCGACGAGGCCGGCAATGTCCGTCTGCGCGGTACCGGCAGCGCCGACCCGGACGGCCTGATCCGCGAGCGCATGACATGGGCGATCCGCACCAAGGGGAGCCGGGAGTGGCAGCCGATCGCCGCCGTCGCGCTGACCGACGAGCGGCGGACCGAGTTCGCCGGCTTCGATGCGACCGGCGACCATCTCTACGAGCTCGCCGACCTCGACGGGCGGACAGCGCTGTTCGCCGTCGCCACCGACGGCACGGGCACGCGCAAGCTGGTCTACGCCAACCCCGACGTCGACGTCGACGGCGTGATGCGGATCGGCAAGTACCGCCGCCCGGTCGGGGCGGAATATACCGTCGACCGCGAGCTGGTCAGCTATTTCGATCCCGAACTCGCGGCGCTGTCGGCGAAGCTGGCGCGGGCGCTGCCCGGTCACCCCGCGGTCAGGATCGTCGACGAAAGCTGGGACGGCACGAAGAAGCTGATCTACGCCGACGACGACAATATGCCGGGGCGCTATTACCTCTACGACGGCAGGACGAAGCAGCTCGGCCCCCTCGTCGCGGTCTTTCCGCACCTCGAGGGCGTCGCCGCTCGGACGGGTCACCGCCGTCCGCTATCCGGCGCGCGACGGCACCGCAATCCCCGCCTATCTCACGCTGCCGCCGGGCAAGACCGACGCCCGCGGCCTGCCGGGGCTGGTCATGCCGCATGGCGGGCCGACGGCGCGCGACACCGCCGGATTCGACTAGCTGGCGCAGTTCTTCGCCGCGCAGGGCTTTGCCGTGCTGCAGCCGAACTTCCGCGGCTCGTCGGGGTATGGTCAGGCGTTTTCGGCGGGCAACGCCTTCCACTCGTGGCGGCTGGCGATGGGCGACGTCAACGACGGCGGTCGCTGGCTGATCGCGCAGGGCGTCGCGCCGACGAAGCTGGCGATCTTCGGCTGGAGCTATGGCGGCTATGCCGCGCTGCAGGCGAACGTCGTCGATCCCGGCCTGTACCGCGCCATCGTCGCGGTCGCGCCGGTGACCGACCTCGAACTGCTGCGCAGCGAGTATCAGCATTTCACCAACTACAAGCTGATCGCCGCGCAGATCGGTTCCCCGGAGAATGCCCGCGCCGGCTCGCCGACGGCCAACGCGGCGAAGATCGCCGCCCCGGTCCTGATCTTCCACGCCGACCACGACCTTAACGTCGACATCGAACAGTCGAAGGCCATGGTCGCGGCGCTGAAGGGTGCCGGCAAGAAGGTCGAATTCGTTCCGTTCAAGAACCTCGACCACCAGCTCGACGACAGCGAGGTTCGCGCCACGATGCTGGCGAAGAGCGCGGCGTTCCTTAAGGGAGCAATGGACTGACGAGCCGCCACGCCAGCGTCTCGCCGGCGTGGAACGGGACGAGGTCGCCGATGCGATCCGGCACCGGTGTCGGCGCGCGCTCCAGCTTCACGGTGTCGGGGTTCACCGGCAATCCATAGAACGCCGGGCCGTGGCGGCTGGCGAAGCCTTCGAGCTTGTCGAGCGCACCCGCCGCGTCGAACACGGCGACGTAGCTTTCCAGCGCGAACGGCGCGTTCCAGATGCCGGCGCAGCCGCACGCGGCTTCCTTGGTGTAGGCGGCGTGCGGCGCCGAATCGGTGCCGAGGAAGAACTGCGGGCTGCCCGACGTCGCGGCGGCGATAAGGGCGAGGCGGTGGCGCTCGCGCTTGAGCACCGGCAGGCAGTACAGGTGCGGCCGGATGCCCCCGGCGAACAGCGCGTTGCGGCTGTGGTGGAGGTGGTGCGGCGTAATCGTCGCAGCGACGTTCGGCCCGGCGTCGGCGACGAACGCCGCCGCGTCGGCGGTCGTGATATGCTCGAAGACGATGCGCAGCTCGGGCAGGCGCTCGGCCAGCGGAGAGAGGACCCGGTCGATGAACACCGCCTCGCGGTCGAAGATGTCGACCTCCGCGTCGGTCACCTCGCCATGGACGAGGAGCGGCATCCCGGCGTCAGCCATCGCCGCCAGAACCGGCATGACGCGCGCGATGTCGGTCACCCCGGCGGCGGAGTTGGTCGTCGCGTTCGCCGGGTAGAGCTTGACCGCGGTCAGCACGCCGTCGCGATGCCCGGCGACCAGGTCGGCGGCGTCGGTCGTGTCGGTCAGATAGGCCGTCATCAGCGGGGTGAACCCCGGCCCGGCGGCGGCGCGCACGCGGTCGCGATAGGCGGCGGCGAGGGCGGTCGTCGTCACCGGCTCCCGCAGGTTGGGCATGACGATGGCGCGGGCGAACTGCGCCGCGGTGAACGGCGCGACGGCCGCGAGCATGGCGCCGTCGCGCAGGTGGACGTGCCAGTCGTCGGGCTGGGGGAGGGTAAGGGTGTCAGTCATGCCCCGGCGATAGGGCGTCGGCGGCACGCGCTCAAGGACGACCGTCGCGTCAGGCGGCCGGGTGGAGCGCCGCCCACGCCGTCGGCGGGACGACGGTCGGCGTCGCCGGGCCAGCGTGCCGACCGACACATGCGGCCACGTGCATTCTAGGCTCGACAAGCACTTGGCAGCGACTTGCCGACATCGGTCGAAGGATAGGAAAAATAATCGCGTGGCGGTCGCCGCAGCCGGCCTTCGTCGCCATTGCGCTTTGCGTAGCGCCAGCGCACATTCCTGAGCGAGACTCGGCGACCGAGCCCTTGGGAGAACGACGATGGCGACGCGCGCGATCGATTTCGGACCGGAGCGGGTCGACGAGCCGCCCCACCTCGCCGCCGCTCGCGCACGCGCCTACGCCATGCCGCTCGACGCCATCGACGTGCTCGATCCCGAGCTGTGGCGGACCGACACCCACTGGCCGTATTTCGAGCGGCTACGCGACGCAGACCCGGTCCACTACCACGCCGACGGGCGCTTCGGGCCGTACTGGTCGATCACGCGCTACGCCGACATCATGGCCGTCGACACCGACCATGTGCGCTTCTCGTCCGACGCCCATCTCGGCGGGATCACCGCGAAAGACATGGACCAGGACTTCATCCTGCCGATGTTCATCGCGATGGACCCGCCCAAGCACGACGTCCAGCGCAAGGCGGTGTCGGGAATCGTCTCGCCGGGCAATCTCGCCCACCTCGAGGGGCTGATCCGCGAGCGGGCGCAGGCGATCTTCGACGGCCTGCCGGTCGGCGAGACGTTCGACTGGGTCGACCGCGTGTCGATCGAGCTGACGACGCAGATGCTGGCGACGCTGTTCGACTTCCCGTGGGACGACCGTCGCCTGCTGACCTACTGGTCGGACAAGGCGACGGCCGACGAGACGGTGCCGGGCAACCCGACCAAGGAAGAACGGCAGAACATCATGCTCGAATGCCTGATGTACTTCACGCGGCTGTGGAACGAGCGGGTCAACGCGCCGACACCGGGAAACGACCTCGTGTCGATGCTCGCGCACAACCCGGCGACGCGCGACATGGTGCCGATGGAATATCTCGGCAACCTGCTGCTGCTGATCGTCGGCGGCAACGACACGACGCGCAATTCGATTACCGGCGGGCTGACCTTCATGGCGGCGAACCCGGCCGAGTGGGCGAAGCTGCGCGCGAATCCTGCGCTGATCGAGTCGACGGTCAGCGAGATCATCCGCTACCAGACGCCGCTCGCCCATATGCGGCGGACGGCGCTGGTCGACGTCAACCTCGGTGGCAGGACGATCCGCAAGGGCGACAGGGTCGTCATGTGGTATGTCTCGGGCAACCGCGACGAACGCGTCGTCGCCGAGCCCGACCGCTTCTGGATCGACCGGCCGAAGGTGCGCCAGCACCTGTCGTTCGGCTTCGGCATCCACCGCTGCGTCGGCAACCGGCTGGCCGAGCTGCAGCTCAAGATCGTCTGGCAGGAAATCCTGAAGCGCTACCCGCGCGGCATCGAGATCATGGGAGAGCCGGGTCGGGTTCCGTCGGCGTTCGTCAAGGGCTATACCAGCCTGCCGGTGCGTATCCCGGCCTGAGAGCGGCAACGACCGAGGACCCAGCTTGGCCAAGATCACCTATATCGCGGCCGACGGGTCGGCGCGGACGCTCGACGTGCCCGACGGCGAGTCGCTGATGGAGGCGGCGGTCGCCGACGGCGTGCCCGGCATCGACGGCGACTGCGGCGGCAATTGCGCCTGCGCGACGTGCCACGTCCATGTCGACCCGGCGTGGCTCGCGGCGGCGGGCGAGAAATCGACCATGGAGACGGCGATGCTCGACTTCGCCGACGGCGTTACTGCCGACAGCCGCCTGGCGTGCCAGATCATCGCATCGCTGGCGCTCGACGGCATGGTGGTGCGGACGCCGGCGAGCCAGCATTGAGGGGCGGATCAACGGATGCCCCTCGACCTGCTTTTCCGCATCGCCTCGACGATCGCGCTCGCCGGGTGGATCGTCCTTGCGCTGAGCCCGCTGCAACGGCCGCTGGCGGTGTTCACGGCGCGGCTGCTCGCGGCGGTGCTGTGCGGGGGTTATTTCGCGACGCTGGTCCATGCGCTCGGCCACGGTCCGGCCCCCGACTGGCGGGCGTTCAATTCGCTCGACGGGGTGATGGGGCTGCTCCGCACGCGCGAGGCGTTCCTCGCCGGCTGGGTCCATTATCTCGCGTTCGACCTGTTCACCGGGGCGTGGGAGGCGGAGACCGCGCCCCAGGCCCGCGTGCCGCACGCCGTCGTGCTGCTGTGCCTGTTCCTGACCTTCATGGCCGGGCCGGTCGGGTTGCTGACGTACCTGCTGGTGCGGGCCGCGCGGCAGCGGTAATCGCGCCGGCCGCGGTCATGCCGGCCCACGCCAGCATCCATGGCAGTGCAGGACTCGACGCCTGTTAAATGGCACGACCGTGGACGCTGGCGTCCGCCGGCATTACGGCCGAAGCAGGATTACCGCCGCTTTTCCTGCACGCGCAGGCTCGACCCGTCGGGGAGCCGCACGAGGACATGGTCGCTGAAGCGGTTGATCACGGGTGCCTCGACGTCGCGGCTCGACACGCTGCCGGTGCGATAGTCGGTCTCGCGGAACGGCACGATGCGATAGTCGAGCGTCCGGTCGTCGCTAGCGGGACTCGTGGCGACGGCGTCGGTCATGGCACGATCCCTTGTAAGACACCCCGGAGCCGCGTGGGCCCCGGGGCGAGTTTCGTCAGCGGCGGAAGAAGCGGCGCTGGTTCATCGGCGGATTGACCGTCTTCTCGCGGAAGACGATCCGCCCCTTGTCGAGGTCGTAGGCGGTCATCTCGACGTGCACGCGATCCCCGACGATCGACCGGATGCGGTTCTTGCGCATCTTGCCCGCCGTATAGGCGATGATCTCGTGGTCGTTCTCGAGCTTCACGCGGAACCGGCCGTCGGGCAGGATCTCCGCGATGACGCCTTCGACCTTGAGCGCTTCTTCCTTCGCCATAGAGGCTTAGGCCTTCGCGAGATTGACGGCCGAGCTGCGGCCCTGACGATCGTTCTCGACGTCGAAGCTGACCTTCTCGCCCTCGTTGAGGCCGTTCAGGCCCGAGCGCTCGACGGCCGAGACGTGGACGAAGACGTCCTTGGACGCGCCGTCGGGCGCGATGAAGCCATAACCCTTGGCGCTGTTGAAGAATTTGACGGTACCGATCGCCATGAAGAAAAGTCCTTAGATCGTTCAAGAGGTCCGGGCGCAAAACCACGCCCGAACGCCTCGGCAGCAAGAAACGAAAGAGAAGGCGGGAAGCGCCGCTCGACGGTTGCAGGCAACTTCGGCTGACTGCTACATGCTCCTTTCGTGCCGCAAATGCAAGCCGTGCAGGGTCGTGGCCATTGTTTCGCCAGCGAGCCGAAAAGTGGCGGAACCGTGGCGGAGGTCGTCGGTTTTTCGCCGTGTTCTCAACAACAAGCGGGCGAAGCAAGCATGGCCGTGGTGCCTGACGATGTCGTCGTGCCGGTCGTCGAGGAACGCCTCGTCGCCGGCAAGCGGACCGTCGAAACCGGCCGTGTGCGCGTCACCACCGTTGTCGACGAACATCCGGCCGTCGTGCGCGAGCGTCTCGTGCACGGCGGTGTCGAGGTCGAGCGAACGGCGATCGGCGAGGAAGTTCTCGCCGTGCCGCCGGTCCGCGACGAGGGCGATACGATCGTCGTTCCCGTCGTGCGCGAAGAACTCATCGTCACCAAGCGACTGATCCTCGTCGAAGAGGTGCGGCTCCGCCGGACCGCGACGACGGAGGACTTCGTCGACACGGTGATGCTCCGCAGCCAGCGGGTCGTGATCGAGCGCGACCCGTCCTGAACCCGATCCGAGGAGACGACCCATGAGCCGTACCGTCACTGCCCTGTTCGACAGCCGAGCCGATGCCGACGCCGCCAAGCAGCGCCTCGTCGCGTCGCAGATCGACGCCAGCAACGTCCACATCCACGAGCAGGGAGCCGAGGGCGACCACGGCTTCTGGGCCTCGCTCAAGGGCCTGTTCGTCGCCGACGACGACCGCCACGCCTATGGCGAAGGTATCCGCCGCGGCGGCTATCTGGTGTCGGCCGACATCGATGAAGGCCGCGCCGACGAGGCGGTGCGAATCCTCGACGAAGCCAACAGTGTCGACATCGACCAGCGGACCGCCGACTGGCGCGGCAGCGGCTGGACCGGCCGCTTCGCCGACACGACGACGCCGACGACCGGCACCGGCCAGACGGTCGGCGAAGAAGTCATTCCGGTCGTCGAAGAAGAGCTCCGCGTCGGTAAGCGCGAGGTCGAGCGCGGCGGTGCCCGCGTCCGGTCGTACATCCGCGAAATTCCGGTCAACGAGGCGGTCAGCCTGCGCGAAGAGCATGTCAATGTCGAGCGTCGCCCGGTCGACCGCGCTCTTGGTGCCGGCGAACTGAGCGGTGACGCGTTCCGCGAGCGGACGATCGAGATGACCGAAACCGCCGAGGAAGCCGTCGTCGGCAAGACGGCGCGCGTCGTCGAAGAGGTCGTCGTGTCGAAGACCGCCGACACCCGCACCGAGACGGTCAGCGACACCGTCCGCCGCACCGAGGTCGAGGTCGAGCACGACCCGGTCCAAAAGTTCGCCGGCGTCAGCGGCACCGGGACGACCGGTCCGGGGGCGACCACGGGAACGACCGGGTTCACCGGCAGCACGATCGACCGCGACGAGCGCGTTGCGACCGGGATCGACGGCACCTCGCCGCTCGACGACAGCTTCGCGACGACTGAGCGTCGCTGAGCCCACGCGGCGGGTTGTGCCCGCCGCGTCATCGACTACAGACCTCCGGCGTCCGCGCCGGAGGTCTTGTCGTGTTCGTCTACAAGTTGCTGCGCGCCGATGAATGGGCGGCGTTCGAGGCGGCGGGCAGCTTCGCCGGGTCGGCCGACGACGGGCGCGACGGGTTCATCCATCTGTCGACGGCGGAGCAGGTGGCAGGGACGGCGGCGAAGTATTTTCCCGGGGAGGCGGGCACGATGCTCGTCACGCTCGACGCCGATGCGTTGGGCGAGAAACTGCGCTGGGAGCCCTCGCGCGGCGGGGCGCTGTTCCCGCATCTGTACCGGGCGCTGCGTCGCACCGAGGTCGTGGCGGTCGAGCGATATGGCTGACGGTTCATTGCGGCTTCAGCGCGGCATGCCCAGATAAACGCGATCAGTTCCTCCCCCCTGTCGGGAAGGATCAAGAGCCATCGCCCCGCCCTGCGGGCGGGAGGATAACACGAAGGGAACCATGAACCACGCGTTCCGCACCATCGTCCTGCTCGGCGGCGGGGCCGTTGCCGGCCTCGCGCTGGCGCTCGGCATCGAGACCGGGGTCGGTCGCACCGCGGTCAATGCCGACGTCATCGCCCCGCCGCCGCCGGTCGCCGTGACCCGCGCCGCGCCGGCCGACGCGGCGCAGCTTCAGCTGAGCTTCGCCCCCGTGGCGCGGCGCGCCGCACCGGCGGTGGTCAACGTCTATTCGGCACGGGTCAACCGCGACCGCGCAACGCTGATGGATGATCCGTTCTTCCGCCAGTTCTTCGGCGGCGGCGCGCCGCAGCCCCGCGTCGAGCAGTCGCTGGGCAGCGGCGTGCTGGTCCAGGCCGACGGGCTGATCGTCACCAACAACCATGTGGTAACCGGGGCCGACGAGATCCTCGTCGCCCTCGCCGACCGTCGCCAGTACAAGGCGAAGCTGGTCTTCGCCGACGCCAAGTCGGACCTCGCCCTGCTGCGGATCGATACCAAGGGTGCGAAGCTGCCGGTCATCCGCCTTGGCGACAGCGACCGCGCCGAGGTCGGCGACGTTGTGCTCGCCGTCGGCAACCCGTTCGGCGTCGGCCAGACGGTGACGCATGGCATCGTCTCGGCGGTCGCACGGACCGGGGTCGGCGTGTCGGACTACCAGTTCTTCATCCAGACCGACGCGGCGATCAATCCCGGCAACTCGGGCGGCGCATTGCTCGACCTGCACGGCGACCTCGTCGGCATCAACAGCGCGATCTATTCGCGCAGCGGCGGGTCGAACGGCATCGGCTTCGCCATTCCGGCCAACATCGTCCGCGTGTTTCTCGCCGCGGCGGGAAGCGGCAAGCTCGTCACCGGCTGGATCGGGGCCGAGGGCGAGACGGTGACCGCCGACAGTGCGCGTCTCGCCGGGCTCGACCGGCCGGGCGGGGTGCTGGTCACGGCGGTGTCGCCGGGCTCGCCGGCGGCCGCCGCCGGTATCCGCGTCGGCGACGTGCTGACCGCGATCGACGGCAAGGACGTCGCCGATCCAGGGATGCTGCGCTATCGCATCGCGACGCAGGGCGTGGGGACGCGGATGGAGGTCTCGCTGCTGCGCGGCGGGCGGATCGAGCATGTCGCGCTGACGCTGGCCAAGCCGCCCGAGACGCCGCCGCGCGCGCTGACGACGATCGGCGGCGACAATCTGCTGAGCGGGGTGACTGTCGGCAATCTGTCGCCGGCGTTCGCGCAGGAACTCGGCGCCGGCCTGCCCGAACACGGCGTCGTCGTCACCGCGATCGGCGCGGGCGCTCCGGCGGCGCGCTTCGGCTACCTGCAGCCCGGCGACATCGTCGAGGCGGTCAACGGCCGCGTCGTCGGCTCGGTCGCCGCGGTCGGCGAGGCGGTGCAGGGCGGCGTGCCGTCGGTCCGTATCAACCGCGGCGGGCAGCGGCAGGAGTGCGGCGTGGTGCAGGGGCAACTGGCGTGCCGGAGTTAGCTCCCCTCCCCTTCAGGGGAGGGGCCGGGGGTGGGGAAGGACGCCTCGGCCGTTGCGACTGTCCCACCCCCGGGCCGCGCTTTGCGCGTCTCTCGCCCCTCCCCTGAAGGGGAGGGGAAAGGGTCACGCCCACAGCTTCCGCCCTTCTCCCGCCTGCCACGCGACGAGCGCCGGCAGGCCGATCGCCACGTCGCGCGCCCGCTTGAGGAGCGACAGTGCGACCGCGACGCCGGGGTCGATCCCGAACAGCGGGGCGAGGAGCAGGTACGCCCCCTCCTGCACGCCGAGCGCGCCGGGAATGACGAAGGCGATCGACCGGACGGCGAAGACCAGAGCCTCGATCGCGACGACGGCACTCGGGCGCACGGCGACGCCCATCAGCCGCAGCGCCAGCCACGCGCCGAGCCCGCTCGCCACCCATGCCGCGAGGTTGAGGCCGAACGACAGTGCAAGGTTCGCCGGCGCGCGATAGATCGTGCGCAGCCGCACGCCGACCGCGTCAAATGACGCGACCGACGCCGGCAGGACGCGCGCCGCCAGCCGCCCGGCGAGGCGCAGCATCGGCTGCTGGCCAAACGCGAAGGCGGCGAGCAGGGCGAGCGCCACCCCCGTGCCGCCGAGCACCAGCCGCAGCACGCCGCCGCCGTCGAACCCGCCGCCGAGCGCCAGCACCAGCGCGCCGACGCCGAACAGGGTGAACACCGCCTGGCTGCCCATCTCGGTCGTCATGTCGGCAATCATCGACGCGTAGACGAGGTCGCTCGCCACGCCGCG
>CAHJWP010000067.1 GCA_903642255.1 Sphingomonadaceae bacterium
CACGCGCCGCGATGACGACCGTCGCGCCGAACCCGGCCAGCCCGCGCGCGATGCCGAGGCCGATGCCCGACCCACCGCCGGTCACGAGCGCGACGCGGCCGGCAAGGTCGAACATCATGCGCCGATCGGCTCCGCCTGCGCGCCGCGCACCAGCCGTCCCGGCAGCGCGCCGGTCGACTCGCCGTCGCGGTAGGTGACGACGCCGCCGACCACCGTCGCGACATAGCCCGCCGCGCGCTGATACAGCCGCCGCCCGCCGGCGGGCAGGTCGCGGACGCCGAACGGCGCGCCGAGCGCCAGCCGATCGTAATCGATGACGTTCAGATCGGCCTTATACCCGGGCCTGAGCAGCCCGCGATCGGCGAGGCCGACGGCGAGGGCGGTGTCGCGGCTGAGCGCCTTGACCGCCCACGGCAGCGACAGGCGGACGCCGGTTGCCCGGTCGCGGGTCCAGTAGGACAGCAGGAACGTCGGATAGCTCGCGTCGCAGATCATCCCGTAATGCGCGCCGCCGTCGCCGAGGCCGATCACGACGTCGGCACCCGTCAGGAGGGCGGCAAGGCTGTCGAGATTATGGCCGACATAATTGCTCTTCGGCAGGAGCAGCGTCATGCGGCCGTCCTGCTCGAGCAGCAGGTCATAGGCTTCCTCGGCCGGCGTGACACCGCGCCGCCGGGCCCGCGCCGCGACGCTGTCCTCGGGCGACGGCTCGTAGTTCGGCGGATCGCCCAATGGCGTCAGCTCGTCGATCAACGCCGTCAGGGTCGTGAAGATCGGGTTCGGGTGTTCCGGCCGCTCCGCCAGCAGCCGGGCCCGCATGGCGGGATCGCGCATCGCCGCCGCCCGGTCGGCGAGCGGCAGCTCCGCGATCGCCGCATAGCTCGGCCGGAAACGGAACGGGTGGAGCGACAGTTCGAGGCCGAACAGGATGCCGATCGGGCGCGGATAGACCTGCGCCTTTATCTCGACGCCGGTCCGGTTGGCGTCGGCGACGAGGCGCAGCAGGTCGGCGGTGCGGACCGGCGCCCGGTCGATCAGCGTGAACGACAGCGGCCGGCCCGCGGTCCGGGCGAGCCGAGCGAACATCGCGACGTCGTCGACGGGCTCGGCGCTGTCGATGGCGCTTTCGGGGACCAGCTGGAAGACTCCGGCACCGGCGTCGGCGAGGCCGCCGGCGAGCGCGTGCAGCTCCTGTTCGACCGCGGTGACGCTCGGGGCGAGGTCGCCGGCGCGGGTCCGGTGCGACGACACGCGCGACGTGGTCACGCCGAGCGCGCCCGCCGTGATGCCTTCGGCGACGAGGGCGCGCATCGCGGCGAGTTCGGCGTCGGTCGCGGCTTCGCGGTCGGCCCCGCGCGCGCCCATGACGAACACGCGGACGGGAGAATGCGGCACCTGCGCGGCGATGTCGATGTCGTATTCCCGGCGGTCGAGGCGATCGAGATATTCGGGGAAGGTTTGCCAGTTCCATGGCACGCCTTCTTCCATGACGATGCCGGGAATGTCCTCGACGCCCTCCATCACGCGGATCAGCGTGTCGCGATGCTCGGGCCGGCACGGGGCGAAGCCGACGCCGCAATTGCCCATGACGACGGTCGTCACGCCGTGCCCCGACGACGGTGCGAGCGTGTGCTCCCACGTGACCTGCCCGTCGTAATGCGTGTGGATGTCGACGAAGCCGGGCGTGACCAGACAGCCGGTGGCGTCGATCTCGTCGCGGCCCGATCCGGTGACGGTGCCGATCTCGGCAATGCGCCCGCCGGCGACGGCGATGTCGGCGACGAAGCCGGCGTCGCCCGAGCCGTCGACTATGGTTCCGCCGCGGATGACGAGATCAAAGTCGGCCATCGGCATCTCCCTCGGCCGCGAACGGGACGGCGAGCGCCATACGGCGCGGCGGCGCATCGGCGGCATAGTCGACGTGCTTCAACCGTTCGACGAACTCGATCGGCACGCCGTCGGGATCGTCGACATAGAAACTGCGCAGCGTCGCCGATGCGTTGGTGACCGGTGCCGACACGACGACGACGTCGCCGCGCGACCGCAAAGCCGCGTGCCGGGCCGTGACGTCGGGGACGAAGAAGGCGAGATGGGCGCTGCCCGCCCTGTTGTGGTGCGGGGCGACCGCGGCCCCCCGCCGACTCGATACTGGCTGAGCTGGAGCAGCAGTCCGTCACCCGCGAGCATCACGGTCGCGATCCGGGCGCCCGGATTGCCGGTCAGCTGGCCGAATTCCGCGCTGTCGTGCTCGACCGGCGTTCGCTCGGCAAAGCCGACGACATCAACGTAGAAGCGGACCGACCGTGCGATGTCGGCGACCGTCAGGCCAATATGAAACAGCGCCACCGTGGGTCAGCCATGCCGCATCGGGATCGACACCGGCGCGCGCTGCTTGAGGACGCCGGTGATTTCCGGGACGAAGTCGGGCCGGTCGAGCCGCAGGCCGGGCAAGCGCGCCACGGCCTTGCCGACCGCGATCCGGGCCACCATCCGGGCGAGACCGTTGCCGATGCAGTGGTGGACGCCGTGACCGAAGCTGCTCAGCCGTCGCCAGTCGGTCGGGCGGCTGATGTCGAAGCGCAGCGGGTCGGGGTACTCGGCGGGATCGAAGTTGCCGCCCGCGCTCATCGTGTGAACCGGCATCCCGGCGGTCACCCTCGCTCCGGCGAACTCGAAATCGCCGGTGGCGTAGCGCAGCGAAGCGTAGGACGAGGGCTCCATGCGCAGCGATTCGGTGATCGCCCCGACGACCAGTTCGGGGGTCGCCTGAAGCTTGGCGAGTTGGTCGGGATGACGGCCGAGGCGCCACAGCGTCCACGCCGGCGTGTTCACCAGCCCGCCGATGCCCGCCGAATAGAGGATGACCAGCGTGGCGAACAGTTCCTCGGCCGTCAGTTCGCCGCCGCGCTCCTGCGCCGCCAGCATGTTGCTGACGAGATCGTCGGTCGGCACCGCGCGCCGGGCGGCGATGGTCGCCGCGCAATAGTCCCACGCGCGGGCCCATGCCGCCCGATAGGCGGCCTCGCTGGCGCTGTCGCCCGCGAGCTGGTTGAAGACCTGCCGCTGCGCCGCCATCAGGTCGGTGAAGATCGGCCAGTCGGCGACCGGAATGTCGCAGACTTCGCCGAGCAGCGTCTTCAGCGCCAGCGGCATGGCGAAATCGGCCACGGCATCGAACGAACTGGCCATGCTGCCGATCTCGTCGAGCAGGGCATCGACCTGCCGGTCGACGCTGACCTCGATCGCGGCGAGTTTGCGCGGGCTCAGCGCCGGGCTCAGCAGCCGCCGCCGCCGGGTGTGGACCGGCGGATCGGAGTCGGTGACGCTGGGCATGCTGTTGAAATAATAGAAGCCCTGCGTGCCGGGGTAAGGCTGCTTGACGCTCGAGAAGCGCGTGTAATCCTCCAGCACCGCCCGGCTGTCCGCCAGCCGCGTGCAGACGAGCTGCGGATGACCTTCGACCATGATGGTGAAGGGCGGCTGGTCGGCGTGATCGACGTAGAACTGGAACGGGTCGCGCTTGACCGCGCCATACAGGTCGATGGTGCGGATGGCAGCCGTCGCGGCGGTCAGGCTATCGAGCATCCCCTGCCTTTCATGCCGGCACGCCCGGCCGTTGCCCGACGCATCGCGTCGGCGAGCGGTCGGGCATCGTCGGTGCAACAATCGCGTTTGCGAGAGTCGTCACAAGCGATTTAAGCAGCACGCCGGGTCGAGATAATCTCATGGCCTCACCACGCCCCACGCGCCGCGAGGGGCGGATAATTGCCAGCGCGACACGCCCGACCTAGGGAGCAACTGTGACCGCCCAGCCGCCAGCCACGATCATCGCGCCGCCCGCCGTTACCGACCGCGAACTCAACAAGGCGACGTCGCGGGTGCTGCACGTCCTGTCGAGCTTTGCCGCCGATGTTTCCGACTATGGCGTCACCGAGCTGAGCGTGCTGCTCGGCATGACGAAGAACATGACGTACCGTGCGCTCAGCACCCTCGTCGAACAACGCTACCTTGTGCGGGATGGCGACACGGCGCGCTACAGCCTCGGCTACCGGATCCTCGAACTGCAGAGCAGCAGTGTCCTCGAGCCCGATTTCCGCACGCTGTGCGCGCCGTACCTGCGGCGGGTCCACCTGCTGACCGGCGAGTCGGTCGGCCTCACCGTCCGGGCGCTCGACTATTGCGTGATGATCGATGGCGTCGAGACGCGTCGGCCGGGCGTCTGGCGTATCCGCATCGGCGACCTGCTGCCGCTGTTCGGCCCGGCGAGCGGCCGGGTCATGCTCGCCTATGCCAGCGATCGGGCGATCGACGACTATATCGCCCGTCACGGCCCGATGCGGCATCCGCGGACGGGCGAGGCGGTGACGGCGAACGAACTTCGCCGCGCCGTCGCCGACGTCCGCGCCACCGGCCACGCCCGGGTCGTGCGGCAGAGCAATCCGCCGATGGTGTCGCTGGCTTTCCCGGTGCTCGATCTCGACGGCGCGCTCCACGGCGTCGTCTCCGTCGGCGGTCCGACCGATCGGTTTCGGCCCGACGCGGCGATGGACGAGTTGACCCACATCGTCGCCGAACTCAACGCCCGCTCGCGACTGTTCTCGGCGAACGCCGCCGGCTCGGAACTGAGTTGACGGCGCGTCCGCCCCGCCTCGCGATCAACTCGTCGGCGACCCACGTGTTCGAGGCGCTGCGGATGGTCGCCGAAACGGGGGAGCCGCTCGGCGTGTCGGAGATCGGCCGACGCCTCGATCTGCCCGCCTCTACTGTCTATCGCGCGCTGATCACCCTAGAGGAGTCGGACTATATCGTCCGCTTCCAGAACATGCCGCGCTACGAACTCGGCCCGATGCCGCGGCTGCTCAACCGCGCGCTGGTCCATCGCTTCCGCCTCCACGCCGCGAGCCGGCCCTATCTGCGCGACCTCGCCGAGACGACCGGCGAGACCGCGTCGATCTCGGTGCGGCTCGGCTGGTACGGGCTACGGCTGGCCGGCGTCTACGGGCACAGCGACATCTATCATCGCGACCGGCTCGGCGAGGCGGTACCGCTCCACCTGACGCTGCCGGGGCGCGGCATTCTGGCGTTCCTCGACGATGCCGCGATGACGGCCTATTGCGCCTTCGTCACGGCCCATCACCCGGCCGATGTCGACTGGCCGGCGCTGTCGGCGCTCCTCGAACGCGCCCGCGACATCGGCTTCGAGCACGAGGAACTCGCCCCCGGCCTCGGCCAGTCGGCGCTCGCCATGCCGGTCCGCGAACCGGGCGGGCAAGTGATCGCGGCGATCGCGATCAGCGGACCGATCTACACGCCCGGCAGCGGCCAGAACTGCGACGCATGGCTCGCGGTGCGCGACGCGCTCGAAGCCGACATCGCCGGCGATCCGGCCGCGTTCCGCTCGCCGTTCGCGCATCTCGCCGCCGACGACATCGTCATCGCCTTCGAGCGTGACGCGGCACCGCGCTAGTTCAGCAGGACGGCGTTCAGCTCGCGCCGGCGCGCCTCGGCCCGCGCATCGAGGTCGGCGAGCTGCTGGTGGCCGATGGTGAAATCGTTGACCGGGTTGCGGTTCTCGCCGAGCACCAGCCAGATCGGGCGCTGCGCCAGCGGGGCCGGCTTGCCGCCCGCGCCGGTGCCGGTCGCCGAGCCAAAGCTGCGGTCATAGGCATCGGCGGCATTCATATAGTGGAAGGTGATCCCGGCGCGGCGGCGACCCGAGGTGTTGGCGTTCGCCCCGTGGACGACGAACAGGTCGTGGCCGGAGAAGGTGCCCGACGGGCGGACGGCATCGACCGCCGACGAGAAATCGACGTCCTGCCCCTCGACCTGGAAGTCGAGCAGCATGTTGGCCTTGCCCCCCAGGCTGTGCTCGAGGCAACCATGGCGGCCCGACCCCGGCACGAAGCGCAGGCAGCCGTTGTCGACGTCGACGTCGTCGACGGCGATCCAGATCATCACGCTGCGCGCCAGCGCCCGGCCCGGCGCGGGCTTGATCGCGGGGTTGTAGCAGTCCTGATGCCACGGCGTCGCCTTGCCGATGCCGGCGGGCTTGGCGAAGATTTCGCCGCCCCACAGGATCAGGTCGTCGCCGATCAGCGCCTGCGCCGCGGCGATCACCGTCGGGTGGATGGCGATCTCGAACAGCTTCTCGCCGCCGATGACGCCTTCGAGCTGGCCCGCGCGCAGCGGCACGTGCGGCATGCGGACGAGGTTGTGCCAGTCCGGATTGTCACGAAAGGTCGCGTCGATGTCGGCGACCATCGTCCGGGTCGTCGCGGCGTCGAGGCCGCGTTCGGGGAGGACGAAGCCGTTTTCGCGGAAGAATACCGCATCGGCGTCCGTCATCACGCGGTCGACCGAAAGTGTCGTGGGACGCAGCTGAGTTGCCATTGCCGAAACTCCCAAGTCTTCTTCGTTGGATGGATTTGCGCCGGGCGAAGCACCGCGGTCAAATACTCGTTTGGACAGGATCAGGTCGTTCACGCGACATAGTAGCGAGGCGCACGAACAGCAGCGACGCGACGATCAGCGCCGCCGGCGCGAGCAGCAGGGCCGTGCCGAGGCTGCGGCCGCCGAGCGTCGCGCGCAGCGCGTCGCTGGTCGCGCCGACCAGCAACGGGGCCGGCACGCTGGCGAGCAGGGCCACGGTCAGCAGCAAGACCGCCGTCGCCATCGCCCGCATGTGCGGCGGCGTCGTCGTTTGCACGACCACCCATGTGATCGGCGGGTTGGTCATCAGCGCACCATAGCCGATCGTGAACAGGATCGCGAAGGTGCGGAAGCCGGTGGCGAAGAACGCGGCGGTGAAGAACGCCGCCGACACGACGAGCATCGCGGCGACCGCCAGCAACGGCCGGGCGATGCCGCGCCGTGCGAGCCGGTCGGAGACGACGCCGGCGATGACCATCATCGTGCCGCCGACAACGGCGATGCCCGCCCCCATCACGGTCCCGACCTCGGCGGTGCCGGCGCCGAACGATCGGACGGCGAACGGCGGTGCCCACGTCAGCACCGCGAAGACGCAGAAATTGCACGCCGCCACCGCCAGACAGCAGGTTCGGAACACCGCGATCTGCCACAGAAAGGCGAAGGTCGGCCACAGCGACAGCCGCGGGTGATCGTCCGCCGCGAAGGGTATGGCATCGGCGCTGCCGCGCACCGGTTCGCGAACCGTGAGGACCAGCAGCACGGCCAATACGAGGCCCGGCAGGCCCGCGGCAACGAACGTGTCGCGCCAGCCGAGGCGCTCGTTGATGACCCCGCCGAGCGCGAAGCCGAGGAAGATTCCGACCGTCGAGCCGGACGTCCAGATCGCCATCGCCGTGGCGCGGCGCGCCGGCGCGAAATAGTCGGCGATCAGCGACACCGACGACGGCGTGCCGCCGGCCTCGCCGATCGACACGCCGACGCGCGTCGCGGCGAGCTGCGCGAGGCTGGTGGCGCGCCCGCCGGCGATCGTCATCACGCTCCAGACCGCGAGGCACGCCGCAACGAAGCGCACCCGGTTGATGCGGTCGGCGGCATAGGCCATCGGAATGCCGAGCACGGCATAGAAGAAGGCGATCGCCGGCCCGGCGAGAAACCCGATCGCGCTGTCGCTCAGCTGGAGATCGCGCTTGATCGACTCGGCGAGGATGCCGATGATCTGGCGGTCGGCCATGTTCATCACGTAGACCGCGAACAGCACCGCGAGGACATAGGCCGAACGGGCGCGGGCCGGGCGGTGGAGCCGATCGTCCATCGCGCTATCTTTGCCCCCGACGCGCATTAGGACAGCAATCTAATCTCATGCCCCAATGAGAATGGGTAGAGATACGCCGGCGACCGACGCTGCTAGTCTCGTCCCATGATACGGCCGGGAGGATACGCATGGTCAGGCTGAGCGAACGCGAGGTCGCGTCGTACAGATCCGACGGATTCGTCGTGCCGCAGCTGACCATCCCGGCCGACGCGTTCGCGCCCGCCCGCGCGGCGGCCGAGCACATCATCGCGGCGAATGCCGGCAAGGCCGACCTGATCCGGCAGGTCAACGTGCCCAACCGTCCGGGCTTTCCCGCCGACGAGGGCAATCCGTGGCACGAGGAAATCTTCAAGCTGGCGCTCAGCCCGGCGATCCTCGATCCGGTCGAGCAGGTGCTCGGCCCCGACCTGATCCTGTTCTACGCCTTCATGATCGCCAAGCCGGTCGGCACCGGCAAGGAAGTGCCGTGGCACCAGGACGGCCATTATTCGCCGCACCGGCCGCTCAACGGGCTGACCGTGTGGATCGCTCTCGACGACGTCGACACCGGCAACGGCTGCGTCCGCTTCGTGCCGAAGTCGCACGCCAACGGCCTGATCCCCCACTATAAAGAAGACCGGAAGGACGTCAGCACCAACCACAATATCGACAACCGCTACTTCGATCCCGACACCGCGGTCGATGCCGTGCTCCGGCCCGGCCAGTATTCGATGCACGGCGTGTTCACGATCCACGGCTCGAAGGTCAACGGGTCGAACCGGCGGCGCGCGGGCCTCGCGTTCGACTATATGGCGGCGACATCGCATTACGACCGCGGATCTGAGGAGCGCGGCGGCACCGACGACCGCGCCGCCGCGGCCCACACCCGCTGGCCGATCTGGGTCGTCCGCGGCGAGAACCGCAATCCGCTCAATGACCTGAAGACGGGTCACGACGTGAGCGTCGCCCATCTCGACCGGCTCGCCGCCGAAGCGGTGGCGCGTCACGCCGGGCTGCGGTCGGCGGCGTAGCGCCTGGCAGCCGGGAATCCGAAAGGGCAGTTATACTCGCGGACAACTCGGACGTGTACCGGGACGGTTCACCGCTGTAGGATAGGATTTGTAGGACGTGTGAGTTTCCGTCGAACTGCGGGAGCTGATTTCCGGCCGCCGTCGTGAGAGGTTCCGGTTTCGGCCGGGAGCCGTCGTCCGCCACGTCGACGAACCGGAACGGTTAGCGGCCGTAGGATTCGGGGACCAGCGCCGCCTTAGGCGGCAGCGACATAGCCGCCGTCGACCGGCAGGGCGTGGCCGGTGATATGCTCGGCCTGGTCGGAGCACAGCCACAGGCAGGCGTTGGCGATGACGATCGGATCGGCGACCTTGCCGAGTGGCCGGGTCGCCTTGACCCGCTCGAGCCGCGACGGATCGTCGGCCACCGCCTGCTTCATCATCTCGGTGAATACCGCGCCCGGCAGGATGCAGTTCACCCGGATGCCGTCGCCACCGTACTCGACCGCCGCCATCCGCGTCAGCCCGACGACGCCGAACTTGCTCGCCGTATAGGCCGACGTCCGCGGCAGGATGCGCGACGCACACACCGACGAGGTATTGACGATCGCCCCACTGCCCTGCGCCACCATCACCGGCAGCTGGTACTTCATGCACAGCCAGACGCCCTTCAGGTTGACGCCCAGCACCCGGTCCCAGTCCTTCTCGTCGAGATCGGCGAGGCGCACCGCCGGCTCGATCACCCCGGCATTGTTGAACGCGGCGTCGAGGCGGCCGTACTTCGCCAGCGTCGCGTCGACCATCGCCCCGACCGAAGCGGCGTCGCTGACGTCGGTGCGGACGAAGATCGCGTCGCCGCCGCTGGCGACGATCTCGGCGGCGGTCTTCCGGCCGAGGTCTTCGACGACGTCGGCGACCACCACCTTGGCCCCGGCTTTGGCGAACTCGATCGCGGTGGTGTGACCCATGCCGGTCGCGGCACCTGTGACGAGCGCGACCTTGCCGGTGTAGAAATCCTTCATCTGCTGTCCTCCCGGCCGCATCTCGGGCGGCGCTTCATGGCGGCGTAGGGGAACCCCGCCGCGCGAATCGAGCACTAACTCGGCATCACCGTGCCGCCGATCGGGCATTGCCGGCGGACGAACGCGCCGGCGGCGGCGAGCGCGTCGCGGCCCCCGGTCAGGACGTCCGCCATCTTGTAGAAGCCGTGGCACATGCCGGGAAAGCAGCGGTAGTCGACCGCGACGCCGGCGGCTGCCAGCCGCGCGGCATAGGCTGCGCCCTCGTCGCGGAGCGGATCACACCCGGCTGTCATCATCAGCGCCGGCGGCAATCCGGCGAGAGATGGCGCAGCGAGCGGGGAGGCGCGGGGGTCGGCGCGGGTGGCGACATCCGGCGCATACTGGTCCCAGAACCAGCGCATGTCGGCCGCGCTGAGGACCGGCCCCGCGGCCTGGTCGCGATACGACGGGGTGTCCATCGCCGCACTCAGCACGGGGTAGCCGAGGATCTGAAAGGCGGGAGCGGCCTCGCCGGCATCGCGCAGGACGATTGTCGCCCCTGCCGCGAGGTTGCCCCCGGCGCTGTCGCCGGCGATGCCGACCGGCGTTCCCGGCGGCGCCACGCCGGCCGTCGTCGCCCAGCGCCATGCCGCCAGCACGTCGTCGAGCGCGGCAGGGAAGGGATGCTCGGGGGCGAGGCGATAGCCGGACGCGACGATGGTGCACCCGGTCGCCACGACCATGCGCCGGACATGCGCGTCGGCGTCCGCGATGCTGCCGATGACCCAGCCGCCGCCGTGGCAATAGAGGATCACGGCGGCGGCCGCTCCGGCCGGGGCATAGACCCGCACGTCGAGCAGCCCGCCCGGCCCGGCGATCGTGACGTCGCGCACCACGCCGACC
>CAHJWP010000068.1 GCA_903642255.1 Sphingomonadaceae bacterium
CGGCGTTCGCGCGCGTGGTGCCGCTGCGGCCCGGGGCGGTGGCGCAGCTGGCGGCCGACCGTGCGGCGGGGCTCGACCTCGTGCTGGCGACGGCGAGCTTCGACTTTTATGCCAGCGCGATCGCCGCGCGGCTCGGCATCGCCACCGTCGTCGCGACGGCCTCGCGATGGGATGGCGACCGGCTGCGGCCGCGACTCGCCGGCGACAACTGCTACGGCGCGGCCAAGGCGGCGATGGTCGCGGCGCGGCCCCGCCCGGTGCCGGTGGCGCGCGCCTACTCCGATCATGTCTCCGACGCGGCGCTATTCGCGCTGGCGGCGGAGCCCGTTGCGGTCAATCCGTCGCGGGGACTGCGTCGGCTGGCGGCCGCGCGGGGGTGGCGGGTCGTCGACTGGGGCGGCTAGCCGACACGAAACGGGCGGAGCCGCGGCCCCGCCCGTCGTCGTCCGTCCGTGACCTGATCTTACGCGGTCGCGTAGCCCGTGCGCCGCCGGCGCTGCATCGCACCGATCACGCCGAAGCCGGCGATGAACAGCGCCCAGTTGGCGGGTTCGGGAACGGCCGCCGTGTTGATCTCCGAGATCCACGTCGACCAGCGCGACCCGCCGGTGCCGCCGGGATGCCCGCCGGCGGCGTCGTTATACTCGCGGGCGTATTCGCCGATCAGCCAGAACTTGGTCGGATCGGTCGGATCGACCGTCACCTGGCTGTAGTCGCCCCAGCGCTGGCGGCCGCCGGCAACTTGGCCGTCGACCGACCCATTGTGATAGTCGTCGACGAGGCTGACCTGCAGCAGCTTGGCCCCATCGCGCGCGACCAGATTGCCGCTCGTGTCGGTCCGGAACACCTGAGCGAAGAAGCTGATCTTGCCGTCGGCGGCCGATCCCGACCGGTTGTAGCCGACCACGACGTCACCGGCCGCATTGACCGACAGCGACCCCTCGTAGAAGTCGTGAACGCCGTCGCCGATATCGGTTTCCGACACGATCGTGTTGGTCGCCGCATTGATGACGGTCAGGCGGACTTTCGAGGTGTCGCTATTGTCGTCGGACACCGTCTGAACGCTGTAGATCCGGCCGTTCGCCTCGTAGACGGCCGAGCCGATCCGCGCGTCGAGGTTGTCGACGACACGGTCGTTGTTGGGGAAGGTGCTCGCCGCAACGAGCACGTCGGGCACCGCGTTCGGCTGGCGGGCCGGACCGGTCGGGTCGGTGAAGGCGGAGTTGTTCAGATACGTGCCGTTCGCCAACGTCGCATGGGCGGTTCCAGCGTTCTTAACGTCGTAGGCGATGTCGGTGTAGTAATAGAGCGACTCGGCCACGACCTTGCCCGTCGTGCCCGCCGCCGTCGAGTTGACGCCCTGCATCGCGTAACCGACATAGGCGCTCGGCACGCCGCCGTTCACCGGATCATACGGGTTGTTGAACGACTTGATCCCGGCCGTCGTCGGCGCGGCGGCACTGATGAGGCTTGAGATCGGAATGACGTTCATCGTCGTGCCGCGGAAATTTTCCGGCTGGCCGGCCGCTGTAGCGCCGAAGTTGTTCGTGCCGATGTAGACAGCGTTGTTGTCGATCGCCAGCGTCGGATAGTCGGCGACGCTGTTGGCCGCGCCGCCCGGTCCGACATAGCCGGTGAACTTGGTCGACTGCCACGCTCCGGTTGCGTCGGCAGTCTTCGATACGGCGATCTGAATGTCCGACACGCTTGCGCCGAACGAGATCGCGATCCAACGACCGGCGGCCGCGTCGAACTGGACGCGGCTGTCGCCGTTGGCCCCGGTCTGGCCGGCCGCCGCCCAGAAGGCGACGTCCGAGGTCGCCTTCTGCACGGTGCCGTCCTTGCCGAACACGGCGAAGCCACCGTTGGCGAACTGGGTGAACTGCGTCGTGCCGACCGCGCCCATCGTATCGGGCGGGATGAAGTTGCGGGCGTAGCTCGCGACGTCGTACTGGCTGATCCCCTGGAAGCTCTTCACGACGGCGCCTTTCGGCGTGAAGGTGGCGAGCTGGCGCTGCTGGCCGATACTGTTGGCGAGGAGCGGCGCAGCAGCCGTGCCGCCCGACGTGAAGTCGCTCGGCACCGGCGCGTCATATTCCATCTGCTCAAATCCGGTGAGCGAATCCGTCGCGAACGCATTCTGCGCCGCCGCCGCCGATGCCGTCGCGATCGCCACCACAGCGACCGATGCCAAAGTCATAAATTTCACGCGCAACGCTCCTGACCCGACGCCGCCCCGCGCTGGCGCCTCCCGCAAGGATAAGAGCAAATGCGGTTAATACTGGGTAGTGCTGAAAAGCCACACGCCTGAGATAATTACGGTTTCAGGTTGATTAACCGACGCAGGATGCCGCGACGGTGGCCGTTAATGCGCGACAATCCGCCGCCGCCGGGCGACGCCGCCGATCAGGCCGAAGCCGGTGACCATCATCGCCCAGCTCGCCGGTTCGGGAACGTGGCCGGCGATGAAGCCCTGGAACGCCGCCACGCGGGTGTCGACGCCGATCTCGCCGAAGCTCGAGTCGGTGCACGACGTCGCGCTGTGCCCGGGATCGACGCTGCCGGCGACGCCGCACGTGCCGCCCTGGAACAGGCCGCCGCTGATGCCGAACGACGTGATGCCGACGATCTTGCCGTCTTCGAAGTGCGGGGCTCCCGAGTCGCCGGCGGTGGCGAGCGTGTCGCGGTACGGGCCCGCGACATAGCCGGTGTCGGGGGCGTTAAGGAAGCGGCCGAACACGTCGTGGGCGGCGGTGCCGTCGTCGAAGTCGTAGGCGAGTTCGCTGCCCTTCGGCGCGCCGAACGCGTCGGTCGGGAACCCCGCCGGCGTGCCGAAGCCGGCTCCGGCGAGGACCTGATCGAAGGTGAACTCATAGGCGTTATAGCCGTAGCGCTTGCGGCCGTCGAAGCCGATCACGCCGGTCGCGCCCGTGCCCACCGTGCCGAGGCCGACGAGTTCCTCGGTGCCGAGGTCGCTGGCGACCGTGCCGGTGTCGACCCCGTACAACGTCGTGCCCCTGGGGATGTCGGCGGCCAGCTTGATGATCGCGATGTCGGAGCCGTGGCTGACGCTGCCATTGAAGCCGGGGTCGATATAATATTTGACCCCGGCGATCGTCGTCGTGCCGGGTGCGCCGCTCAGGTCGGGCATGACGATGCGCGTCGCGTAGATGCCCGAGCTGTCGAGGGTCAGGCAGTGCGCCGCGGTGAGCACGGTGTTGCTGCCGATCATCGTGCCGGTGCAGTCGGCGGCGAGACCGGCGTTGCTCTGGATCTGCAGGCCGACGACGCCGCTGAACGCGCCCGGCGCGACCAGCGTGTTGCCGTTGAACAGGTCGGCCCCGTTGGCCACGCTGATCGCCGCCGCGGGGACCGCCGCCGCAGTAATGAGCGCCGTTCCGACAATCCTCAGCGCGTGCATGATCGATCCCCCTGCTCGCCGCGGAAACCGCAACGCGATCAGCATCGCGCGCTAGTTGATCAAGAGCAAGCCGAGATTGGCCAACGCTTATGCCGCCAGCTTGCGCAGGACGTACGGCAGGATGCCGCCGGCATAGAAATAATCGAGCTCCTGCGCCGTATCGATCCGGCTGACGGTCTCGAAACTGCTTTCGCTGCCATCACCACGGGTGAAGGCGACGGTGATCTTCTGGCGAGGCTTGAGGTCGGCCATGCCGGTGACCGTGAACGTCTCGTCGCCGGTCAGGCCCAGCGTCTTGCGGTCGACGCCGGCGGCGAACTGCAGCGGGATGACCCCCATGCCGACGAGGTTCGAGCGGTGGATGCGCTCGAAGCTCTCGGCGATGACGGCGCGGACGCCGAGCAGCGTCGTGCCCTTCGCCGCCCAGTCGCGCGACGAGCCGGTGCCGTATTCCTTGCCGGCGATGACGACCAGCGGCGTGCCCCGCTCGCGATACTTCTCGGCGGCGTCGAAGATGGCGAGCTGCTCGCCGTCGAGCATGCGGGTGATGCCGCCCTCGACGCCGGGGACCATCTCGTTCCGGATGCGGATGTTGGCGAAGGTGCCGCGCATCATCACCTCGTGATTGCCGCGGCGCGCGCCGTAGCTGTTGAACTCGGCGCGGCTGACCTGGCGCTCGTTGAGATAGCGGCCGGCGGGCGACGCTTCCTTGATGTTGCCGGCGGGCGAGATGTGATCGGTCGTGACGCTGTCGGCGAAGATCGCCAGCGGCCGCGCGTCGACGATGTCGGCGGTCGCCGCGGGTGTCATCGTCATCCCGTCGAAGTACGGCGGGTTGGCGACATAGGTCGACGCCGGGTTCCACTTATAGGTCGCGCCGCCCTCGATCCTGATCGCCTGCCAGTGCTCGTCGCCGGCGAACACGTCGGCGTAGCGGTTGCGGAACATGTCGGCGGTGACGTTGCTCATCACCATGTCGCTGACTTCCTGATTGGTCGGCCAGATGTCCTTGAGGAACACCTTGGTCCCGTCGGTCGCCTCGCCGATCGGATCGCGGACCATGTCGTGGCGCATCGTCCCCATCAGGGCATAGGCGACGACCAGCGGCGGGCTCGCGAGATAGTTGGCGCGGACGTCGGGCGAGACGCGGCCCTCGAAGTTGCGGTTGCCGCTGAGCACGCTGACCGCAACGAGGTCGTTGGCGGCGATCGCCTCGCTGATCGGCTCGGGCAGGGGGCCGGAGTTGCCGATGCACGTCGTGCAGCCATAGCCCACCAAGTTGAAGCCGAGCCAGTCGAGGTCGTCCTGCAGCTTCGATTCGGCGAAATAGTCGGTGACGACCTTCGACCCCGGCGCGAGGCTGGTCTTGACCCATGGCTTCGACTTCAGCCCGAAGGCGCGGGCCTTGCGCGCGACGAGCCCGGCGGCGACGAGGACGTTGGGGTTCGACGTGTTGGTGCAGCTGGTGATCGCGGCGATGACGACATCGCCGTGGCCGAGGTCGTGGTCGGCTCCCGCGACGGCGAAACGCGCGCTGCCGGCGTCGCCCGACTTCTTGTAGCCCGACGCGAGTTCGGTCTCGAACGCCTCGTCGGCCTGGCCGAGGAGGACGCGGTCCTGCGGCCGGCGCGGCCCGGCGAGCGACGGCTGGACCGTGCCGAGGTCGAGGTGGAGCGTATCGGTGAACACCGGGTCGGCCGCCGTCGCGTCGCGCCACAGGCCCTGCGCCTTGCAGTACGCCTCGACGAGGTCGATCTGATGCGGCTCGCGGCCCGACAGCTTGAGATAGTTGAGCGTCGCCTGGTCGACCGGGAAGAAGCCGCACGTCGCGCCATATTCGGGAGCCATGTTGGCAATCGTCGCGCGGTCGGCGAGCGTCAGCGCGTCGAGCCCGGGGCCGTAGAATTCGACGAAGCGCCCGACGACGCCCTTGGCGCGAAGCAGCTGCGTGACCGTCAGGACGAGGTCGGTCGCGGTGATGCCCTCGCTCATCGTGCCCTCGAGCTTGAAGCCGACGACCTCCGGGATCAGCATGCTGACCGGCTGGCCGAGCATCGCCGCCTCGGCCTCGATCCCGCCGACGCCCCAGCCGAGGACACCGAGGCCGTTGACCATCGTCGTGTGGCTGTCGGTGCCGACGAGCGTGTCGGGGTAGGCGACGAGGGCGCCGTCGACGCCTTCGCTCGTCCACACCGTCTTCGCGAGATATTCGAGGTTGACCTGGTGGCAGATGCCGGTGCCCGGCGGCACCACGCGGAAGCCCTTCAGAGCCGACGACCCCCAGCGGAGGAATTCGTAGCGTTCGATGTTGCGCTTATATTCGAGGTCCATGTTGTCGGTGAACGCCTGCGGCGTGCCGAACTCGTCGACCATGACCGAGTGGTCGATGACGAGGTCGACCGGCACCTGCGGGTTGATCTTGGCCGGGTCGCCGCCGAGCCGCGTCATCGCGTCGCGCATCGCGGCGAGGTCGACGACGCACGGCACGCCGGTGAAGTCCTGCATCAGGACACGCGCCGGGCGATAGGCGATCTCGCGGTCCGACCGGCGGTCGTGCGCCCACTGGACCATCGCGGCGAGGTCGTCGTGGGTGACGGTGACGCCGTCCTCGAAGCGCAGCAGGTTCTCGAACAGCACCTTCATCGAGAACGGCAGGCGGCTGATGTCGCCCAGCGCCTCGGCGGCCGCGGGCAGGCTGTAATAGACGTAATCCTTGCCGTCGACCGTCAGCGTCCGGCGGGTCTTCAGGCTGTCCTGTCCAACGGCGGTCACGGTCGCGTCTCCTCGGGAACTCGTAGGGGTCGATTGTGCGGTGCGTCGTAGCGCAACCGCGGCGGATGGCAACCGCGGCGCGTGTCGGCGCGCTATCGCCCCGCCGCGCGATCCGCTAGGGGAAGCCCGTTCCGGGAGACCATCATGCCGACCACCGCCGCCCGCCGGGCCGACAGGGTACGCGCCCGCGCCGCGCGCGCCGACCTGCTGCCGTTCCTCCGCGCGTGGCTGGCGGCGCCGCTGCGCGTCGCGGCGATCGCGCCGTCGGGGCCGGCACTGGCGCGGGCGATCACCGCCGAGATCACGCCGGCGTCGATGCCGGTCATCGAGTTCGGCCCCGGCACCGGCGTCTTCACCCAGGCGATCCTCGACGCCGGGGTGACGCCCGACCGGCTGGTGATGATCGAGGCGGGAGCCGACTTCGCCGCGCTGATGCGTGCGCGCTTCCCCGCCGTGCGGCTGGTCGAGGGCAGCGCCGGCGACCTTGCCGACGTCACGCTGTTCGGGCCCGGGCAGGCGGGAGCGGTGGTCAGCGGCCTGCCGATCCTGTCGATGCCCAAGCCGGTGGTGCGCGCGATCCTGGCCACGGCGTTCAGCGAGCTGCGGCCCGGCGGTGCGATGTACCAGTTCACCTACGGCTACCGCTGTCCGGTCGCCGAAGCGGTGCTCGACGACATGGGGCTGACGGCGAGCCGCACGGCGACGGTGCTGGTCAACGCCCCCCCGGCGAGCGTGTACAAGATCGAGCGGAAGTAGATCCTCCCCCCAGGCGGGGGGATCAGGCGCTACCGCGCCCCCGACACCACCACCGTCACCGCGCGCCGGTTCTGGGCATAGGCGCTCTCGTCGCTGCCGTCGGCGACGGGACGTTCCTTGCCGTAGCTGATCGTCGCCAGCCGCGACGGGCTGACCCCCTGCGCGGCGAGGAAGTTCTTCGCCGCCGTCGCCCGGCGGTCGCCCAGCGCGAGGTTGTATTCGCGCGTCCCGCGCTCGTCGGTGTGGCCCTCGACCGTCACCTTGACGTTCGGATAGCGCGCCAGCCACTCGGCCTGTTTGCCGAGGATCGCCTTGGCGGTGTCGTCGACGTCGTAGCTGTCATAGGCGAACAGGACGGTATCCGAGCCGCTGCTCTGCTTGAAGTCGGCGATGCTGCCGGGGATGGCGGTCGAGCCGACGTTGCCGGCGTCACCGCCGCCGGTCGAGCCCGACGATGCGCCGCCCATCGGCGCACTGGACGGCGGCGGGGCGGGGGGCAGCGCCTTCTTCTTGGTCGAGCACGCCCCGACGCCCACGAGAACGGCGATCATCGCCACGGTTGAAGCCTTGTGCAGCACGGGCACATCCTTTCGCATCTGGAACAACTCTCGTAGCCGAGGCTCGTTACGGCAACAACGGCGACCACGCCGGGTCGGACGCATCGAGCGGCGTTTTTATTGTTCGTTCATTGGTCCCCGACAGGTCGACCGAGTGGAGGTCGACCCGCCCGCCACGCCCGGCGGCGGTGCGGAAGAACAGGATGACGCGGCCATTGGGCGACCATGTCGGCCCCTCGTCCTGATAGGCGTCGGTCAGGACGCGCTCGCCGCTGCCGTCGGGGCGCATGACGGCGATGCGGTGCTTGGCGCTGGTCAGCCGGGTGAAGGCGATCAGGTCGCCGCGCGGCGACCACACCGGCGTGCCCGCGCGCCCCTCGCCGAAGCTGATGCGGTGCTGGTCCGACCCGTCGGCGTTCATCGTATAGACCTGCTGCCCGCCGCCGCGGTCGCTCTCGAAGACGATCTTCGACCCGTCGGGCGAATAGCTCGGCGCGGTGCTGATGCCGGGGCCGCTGGTCAGCCGGGTCAGGCGGTGGCTGGCGATGTCGAGCTTGTAGATGTCGGTCGTGCCGTTCTGGCTCATCGACAGGATCAGGCTCTGCCCGTCGGGCGCGAAGCGCGGCGAGAAGCTCATGTTGGGCGACTCGCCGACCGCCTCCTGACGGCCCGAGCCGATCGTATAGACCCACACCCGCGGCCGGTTGTCGGCGTACGACATATAGGTCAGCGTCTGCTGGTTCGGCGCGAAGCGCGGCGTCAGGACGAGGTTCTGGCCGTTGGTCAGGAAGCGGTGGTTCGCCCCGTCCTGGTCCATCACCGCGAGGCGCTTGATCCGATGCGTCTTCGGCCCGGTCTCCGAGACATAGACGATGCGGCTGTCGAAGTATCCCGTCTCGCCGGTCAGGCGCGAATAGACGAGGTCGGCACATTTGTGCGCCGCGCGCCGCCAGTTCGCCGCCGTCGTGACGAAGCCCTGCCGCGCCAGCTCCTCGCTCGAGAAGACGTCATAGGCGTAGCAGCCGACGGTGATCCCGCCATCGGGGTTGGCCGTGACGTTGCCGGTGACGAGCGCCTGCGCGGCCAAGGTCTTCCACGCGTCGAAGCGCGGCGCGGTGACGTCGCCCGGCGCGACGGCGGTCCCGGTCGCATCGAGCGGCTTGAACAGCCCCGACGAGCCGAGGTCGGCGGCGATGACGCTTGCCACCTGGCTGCCGAGCGCCGTCGTGCTGCCTGCGGCCGTCGGCGCATCGGCGGTCGCCGGGAAGCCGGGCACGACGATCGGCAGCGGCGCGGCGGTGCCGGAGTTGATGTCGACGCGGATGACCGCGGCGGCCGGGGCGGCGGCGAGGAGGGCGAGAACGAGGGGGAGAATACGCATGACGGGGTTCTTACTCGCTCGCGAAGCATGCCGGAAGCACCTTCCCCTCCCGTTGCCCTTCGGGCGGCCTTCGGCTCAGGGGAGGGGCGAGAGACGGCGCAGCCGGCCCGGGGGTGGGGCGGTGCGGGAGGCCGAGGCGAACTCGCCCCGCGGGTGGCGGTGCGAGAGCCATCGCGAACTCGGCGGCGCCATCCTTCCCCACCCCCGACCCCTCCCCTGAGCCGAAGGCCGCCCGAAGGGCAACGGGAGTGGAGGCGTTCGCCTCCGCTCACATGTTCGTCGGATCGAAATTGATCTCGACCGCCTTCCACTGGTCGTAACTCTCCGCCGGCAGCTTGAGCGGCGCACAGCGCAGCACCGCACGGCGCGCTGTCTCGGCGATGGCGCGGGCATAGTCGGCGTTGGCCCCCGTCACTCCTGTCTGGCCGACCAGCCCCGGCCGCCCGGCGATGCTCCCGTCGCGGTTGATGTCGATATGGAGGACCGTCGTCACCTTGCCCGCCGTCGCCGCGCCGACCGGCAGGTTCCAGCACGGCGTGACCTGCGCCCGGATCGCTGCCGCGATCGCCGCCGCCGCCTTGGGGTCGCCGCGCGTGGCCTTCGGTGCCCCCTTGGGCAGGGCAGCGTCGAGCGACTTCGACAGCGCGGCGGTGTCGAGCGGCTTCGCCCTGGGCAGCGCCGCGTCGAGCGACTTCGACAGGGCCGCGGTGTCGAGCGGCTTGGCCTTGGGTTTGGGCAGGTGCCTGTCGAGCTGGGCCGCCAGCGCATCGGCGTCGAGCCGCTCGGGTTTGGGTTTGTCCGGCTTGGGTTTCTCCGGTTTAGGCTTCTCGGGCTTCGGCTTTTCCGGTTTGGGCGGCTCGACCTTGGGTTCCGGTTTGGGCTCCGGCTTTGGTTCTGGTGCCGGCTTCTCGACCGGCTTGACCGGCGCGGCCTTCTCCGGCTCCGGCGGCGGGGCGGCTTCCGGCGGGGCAGCCGTCTCGACCGGCGTGGGCGCGGGAGCCGGAGCCGGCGCAGGAGCCGGTGGCGGCGGGGCCCCGGCGGGTGCGTCGGACACGATCTCGACCGCCACCGCTTCCTCGGCCGGCACCGGCGGCGTCACCGAGCGCAGCGCCAGCGACAGCGCCGCGAGCAGCACGAGATGCGCGATGCCGACGGCGACGAACGCCTGCCGCTCGGTCGGCGTCCACCGCTCGGTCGACCCGGCGCCTTCCGCCGCCGCTGCGGTCACTTCGCCCGCGCCGTCCGCTTCGCCGACCCCGCTGGGGCGCTGACCAGCGCGACCTTGCGAAAGCCCGCCGCCGACACCTCGCCGACCACCGTCATCACCCGGCCGTAATCGAGCCCGCGGTCGGCGCGGACGAATACCCGCACGTCGTCGCCGCGGCTTGCGTGGAGCGCCGCCAGCCGCCCGGCCAGCGCGTCGCCCGGCACCGCGGCGTCGTCGACGAATACCGTGCCGGCGGCGTCGAGCGACACCTGAACGGGCTTGTCGTCGGCCTTCAAGGCCGGAGCCTTGCTGTCGGGCAGGTCGACCGGCACGCCGGTGACGAGCAGCGGCGCGGTCACCATGAAGATGATCAGCAGCACGAGCATGACGTCGACCATCGGCGTCACGTTGATCTCGGCCATCGGGGCGCGGCGGCCGCGACGAATGGGGCCCATCACTTCTCCCTCCCCCCCCGTGAGCGCAGCGA
>CAHJWP010000069.1 GCA_903642255.1 Sphingomonadaceae bacterium
CGGACCGCGACCGGTCCGCGGCCGGTACCGCGGCCGGTACCGCGGGCTGCACCGGCGACTGTGCCGGGGCGTGCCCGGCGTGCGACACGCCGCCGCCGACCGCAACGGCGCTGTACGACGCGGCGATCGCCGAGGAGATGGCGCTGCCGCCCGACGTCGAGGCGACGATGCTCGCAATGCGCGAGCGCCGCGCAGCGGCGAAGGCGGCCGGCGAGGCAGAGATCGCCGCGATCGGTGCCGCCGTCGACGCGGCGCTCGGCCGGACGCCGGGCAATCTAGCATGCGTCGGCGCTTACTTCGTATACTTGTTCATCTTCGCGGAAGCGCGGAGCGGCAGCGCGGCCGGAAGCAGCGAGCACGCCGCAGGCGCGCACAGCAGCGCGCGGACTCGCGCGCCGCCGGCCGGCGGGTCGGGCGATCTTCCCGCCCGATCCCGTCCGACGAAGCGCGGGCTTTGCCCGCGCCGGCACGAGGCAACGCAGCCGTCGAGGCGAAGCCAGTAGTGGCGGAAGCGTCGCGGCAAAGCCGCGCCGTCGGACGGGTTCGGGCGTGGAGGCCGCCCGACCCGCCGGCCGCCCTCGCGCGAGTCGGCGATTAGCGGACGAACGCAAGCGCGTTCCTCCGCTAATTGCGCGCCGCGCTTCAGGCCATCGCCACGTCGAGGTTCTTCCTTACCGCCTCGAAGAACTGTTCCGTCGTCATCCACGCCTGGTCGGGGCCGATCAGGATGGCGAGGTCCTTGGTCATCGCGCCCGCCTCGACCGTCTCGACGCAGACGCGCTCGAGGGTCTCGGCGAAACGGGTGACCTCGGGCGTGCCGTCGAGCAGGCCGCGGTGCTTGAGGCCGCCGGTCCACGCGAAGATCGACGCGATCGGGTTGGTGCTCGTCGGCCGGCCCTGCTGGTGCATCCGGTAGTGGCGGGTGACGGTGCCGTGCGCCGCCTCGGCCTCGACCGTCGTGCCGTCGGGGGTGAGGAGGACGCTGGTCATCAGGCCGAGGCTGCCGAAGCCCTGCGCGACCATGTCCGACTGGACGTCGCCGTCGTAGTTCTTGCACGCCCAGATGAAGTTGCCCGACCATTTGAGCGCGCTGGCGACGAGGTCGTCGATCAGGCGGTGTTCGTAGACGAGGCCGCGCTTCTTGTACTCGGCCTTGAAATCCTTGACGTAGATCTCCTCGAACAGGTCCTTGAAGCGGCCGTCGTACGCCTTGAGGATGGTGTTCTTGGTCGACAGATAGACCGGCCAGTTCCGCTGCAGGCCATAGTTGAGGCAGGCGCGGGCGAAGTCGCGGATCGAGTCGTCGAGGTTGTACATCCCCATCGCGACGCCGGGCGACGGGTAATGGAACACCTCGTGTTCGATCTCCTGCCCGTCGTCGCCGACCCACTTCATCGTCAGCCGGCCTGGACCGGGGACGAGGAAGTCAGTCGCGCGGTACTGGTCGCCGAACGCGTGCCGGCCGACGACGATCGGGCTGGTCCAGCCGGGGATCAGGCGCGGCACCGACTGGATGACGATCGGCTCGCGGAAGACGACCCCGCCGAGGATGTTGCGGATCGTGCCGTTGGGCGACTTCCACATCCGCTTGAGGCCGAATTCGACAACGCGCGCCTCGTCGGGGGTGATGGTCGCACACTTGACGCCGACGCCGTGCTCCCGGATCGCGTTCGCCGCGGCGACGGTCACCTTGTCGTCGGTCTCGTCGCGGTTCTCGATCGACAGGTCGTAATAGAGCAGTTCGACGTCGAGATAGGGCAGGATCAGCTGCTCGCGGATCCACTGCCAGATGATCCGGGTCATCTCGTCGCCGTCGATCTCGACGACGGGGTTCTTCACCTTGATCCTGGTCATGCGGTTCCTCGTTCGCTCGCGGTCCGTGTAGGGGGCCGCGGGCGGCGGATCAACGCTTCTGGCGCACGTCGCCGATCAGCCGGAGCACCGGGCATCGAGCCGCGCAGCCAGCGCGTCGATGCCGGCCACCGGCTCGACGAGGGCGAACAGGCCGGGATAGGCGAAGCCGCTGCGGTCAAGGTGGCCGAGCAGGTCCCTGAACCCCTGCCAGAAACCGCCGCCGACGGGATCGACGAGGAAGATCGGCCTCGCATGGAGGCCGAGGTTCTTCCACGTCATCACCTCGAAAAGCTCGTCCATCGTGCCGATGCCGCCGGGCAGCACGACGATCGCATCGGACCGCGCGAACATCGTCGCCTTGCGCTCATGGAGGGTGGCGGTGACGATCAGTTCGGTAAGGCCGGGCTGGGCGACCTCGAGCACCTGCAGCGTCTCGGGGATCACCCCGACGACAGTGCCGCCGCCGGCGAGCGCGGCGCGCGCGGCGAAGCCCATCAGCCCGTGGGTCCCGCCGCCGTAGACGAGGGCGAGGCCGCGCGCGGCGCACAGGGCTCCGAAGGCCACCGCGAGGTCGGCAAAGGCCGGATCGGTCCCCGGCTTCGAGCCGCAGAACAGGCAGAGCGCCCTCGTCATCGTGTCGGTGCCCCCAAGGCTGCGGTCGCTGTGACAGGCGGCGACCGCATTGTCACTCCCGGCCGGCTCGCCTAAGGTGCGTTACATGCTTACTACAGAGACGCCCAACCTGCCGGCGACGGCGAAATACAGCCTGCCGCCGATGCACCCCGAGGGGCGCAAGTTCGTCGGCATCGCCGGTTTCGCGACACTGGTCGCCGGCTTCGGCCTGCACTGGACGACCGCCGGCTGGCTGCTGGCGGCGCTGACGGCGTGGATCGCGCTGTTCTTCCGCGATCCGGCGCGGACCACACCGGCTGGCGACGGGCTGCTGATCTCGCCGGCCGACGGCATGGTGTGCATGGTCGCGACCGTCGCCGTACCGCGCCAGCTGGCGGGCGATGGGGGCTTGGGAGAGCTCGTAGCCACGCGCGTGTCGGTGTTTATGAACGTGTTCGACGTCCATGTGAACCGGACGCCGCTGGCCGGCACGGTGACGCGCATCGCCTATGTGCCGGGCAAATTCCTGAACGCCGACCTCGACAAGGCGTCCGACGACAACGAGCGCCAGTATTTCGTCATCGAGGGAAGCGACGGCACGCGCGTCGGCTTCACCCAGATCGCCGGCCTCGTCGCGCGGCGGATCGTCCGCTTCGTCGATCCCGGCGAGCGGGTCGTCGCTGGACAGCGCGTCGGCCTGATCCGCTTCGGCAGCCGCGTCGACGTCTACCTGCCGGCGGGCTACGGTGCCGAGGTGCTGCCCGGACAGCGTTGCGTCGCCGGCGAGACGATCCTCGCGCGGCGGGGGAGTGCGGGCGTGACGGGCGGCGTCACCCAGTGACCGCGGCATGATCCAGCCGGACGTGAGGGAGACGCGGCCGCACGCGGTGTGTGCTCGACCCCGGCCGACGGTAATGCTGTCCGCAGTCCAGCATCGCCCGCGGCACCGCATATGATGCGGCCGCTGCCGTGATCGAGCCGCGCCGCTTCGGGCGGGTGATCCCGATCCGGGCGCTGATCCCCGGCGCGGTGACCGTGCTCGCGCTGTGCTTCGGGCTGACCGGCGTGCGCTTCGGCATCGCGGGGGAGTGGGACAAGGCGGTCGCGTCGGTGGTCGTCGCCGGGGTGCTCGACGGAATCGACGGGCGGATCGCGCGGCTGCTCAAGGGCACTAGCCGCTTCGGGGCCGAGCTCGATTCGCTGTCCGACGTCATCGCCTTCGGCGTCGCCCCGGCGCTGATCATGTACCTGTGGGCGTTGCAGTTCCTGCCGTCGTTCGGCTGGATCGTCGCGCTGGCCCATGCCGTGACCTGCGCGCTGCGGCTGGCGCGGTTCAACGCGGGGTTGGCCACGGCGACCGCGTCGGCGGGAGCCAAGCGCGCCGGTTATCTCATCGGCGTGCCCGCTCCCGTTGCGGCGGGACTCGCGCTCAGCCCAATCTTCGTCTGGTTGTGGCTCGGCCCGCTGCTGCCGGCGTTCGGCGACGCCCGCGACCTCTACACGCGGGCGGTGACGAGCGCCGTCGTGATGATCGTCGTCGCCACCCTCATGGCGTCGAGCCTGCCGACGTTCAGCTGGGGGTCGATGCGGCTGCGGCCCGAGTGGCGGCTGGTTGCGCTGCTCGGCGTCGGGCTGTTTGCGGGGGCGCTGTTCACCGTGCCGTGGATGACGCTGTCGCTGCTCAGCCTCGCCTACGCCGCGTCGATCCCGCTCGGCCTGCGCGCGGCGCAGCGGCTCAAGCGGGCCGCAGTCGCGTCGGCGGGCGCACCGCCGGCCGCGACGTAACTGCGGCATAGGTGTCGAACGTCAGCGCAGCGGCGACGACGACGCGCGTTTCGATGAACCAGACGGCGATCCCGGCGAGCAGGCCGACCAGCATGGCGACAGTACAGACGTTGCAGATGATGACGGCGAGCATGGTCTATTCCCTTGTAAAGGCAATGTTCCCTATCCGTTCCTATATGTCAAGGGTGTTGGCCGCCGGGCCGATCACCTGTTAGGCTGCGGCCAAGCGGGGGAGGGATGATGGCGGCAACCGACGGCGGGATGCAGGACTGGCCGCTGCTGACATGGCGCCTGCTCGACCATGCCGCGCGCAACCATCCGGCGCGTGAGATCGTCAGCCTCGCGGTCGAGGGCGGCACGCATCGCACGACGTGGGCGGCGGTCGCCGAGCGGTCGCACCGGCTGGCGTCGGCGCTGGCGGCGCTCGGCATCGCGCCGGGTGACCGCGTCGCGACGCTGGCGTGGAACACGTGGCGCCACGTCGAGTGCCTGTACGGCATATTGGGCATGGGGGGCGTCGCGCACACCATCAACCCGCGGCTGTTCGACGATCAGTTGGTTTACATCGCCAACCATGCCGCCGACCGCGTCCTCCTGTTCGATACGACCTTCCTGCCCGTCGTCGAGCGGATTGCCCCGCGACTGACGACGGTCGTGCACTATGTCGTGCTGACCGACCGCGCGCACCTGCCGACGAGCCCGCTCGACCTGCTGTGCTACGAGACGCTGCTTGCCGGCGGCGATCCCGCCTTCGCATGGCTCGGCCTGCCCGAGAGCGCCGCGGCCGGGCTGTGCTATACCAGCGGCACGACCGGCAATCCTAAGGGCGTGCTCTACAGCCATCGCTCGACCGTGCTCCACGCGCTGGCCGCGACCGGGGCCGACGTGCTGGCGCTGGGCGCGGCCACGCGCGTGCTGCCGGTCGCGCCGATGTTCCATGTCAACGCGTGGAGCATCCCCTACGCCGCCGCCGCCGCGGGATCGACGCTGGTGCTCAACGGCCCGCACTTCGATGCGGCGAGCCTCCACCGGCTGATCGTCGACGAGGGCGTCGACTTCGCGCTCGGCGTGCCGACCGTGTGGCTCGGGCTGCTCCAGTACCTCGACGCGACCGGCGGCGACCTCGGCAAGCTGACCCGGGTCAACATCGGTGGCTCGGCCGTCCCGCGGTCGATGATCGAGGCGTTCGCCGCGCGCGGCGTCACCGTCAGCCATCTGTGGGGCATGACCGAGATGTCGCCGATCGGCACGATCGGCCCGCCGACGCCCGAGGTCGCGGCACTGCCCGAGGCGGAGCAGACGACGATGCGGACGAAGCAGGGCAGGGCGCTGTTCGGCGTCGAGATGAAGATCGTCGACGATGCCGGCACCGAGCTGCCGCGCGACGGCGTCGCCTTCGGCTGGCTGCTCGTCCGCGGCCCGTGGATCGTCGACACCTATTTCCGAGCCGACGCACCGGCGGTCGACGGCGACGGCTGGTTTGACACCGGCGACGTCGCGACGATCGATACCTTCGGCTACCTCGGCATCGTCGACCGTGCCAAGGACGTCATCAAGTCGGGCGGCGAGTGGATCAGCTCGATCGATCTCGAGAACACCGCCGTCGGCTGTCCCGGCATCCATGAGGCGGCGGTGATCGGTGTCCCGCACCCGAAGTGGGACGAACGCCCCCTGCTGATCGTCGTCGCGCGGCCGGGGGCGGCGGTGACCAAGGCCGACGTGCTGGCGCACCTCGCCCCGCGCATCGCCAGGTGGTGGACGCCCGACGACGTGGTGTTCGTCGACGAACTGCCGCATACCGCGACGGGGAAGCTGCTGAAGACGGCGCTGCGCGAGCGGTTTCGCGGGCATCTGACTGGCGGCTGACGACCGGAACGCGCCCGCGAAGATGAACAAGTATACGAAGTAAGCGCCCACGCATGGTTTTTCGCGCCGCGGCGGACGGCTACCGGACGCGCCATGCGGGCCCAATCCGACACGAACGCGAATTGAAGTTCATGCCGGCGCATGTGTTTTGTATGTTCCAGCGAAAAACGCGGTTGCCCGGTCCCCAGGCGGGCGGTGGCGATCGAACCAACATGCGCTCCCTTTCCGGCGTGAACAGACAAAGAACATCATAGTCGATCGATGACGTGTAGGACAGACGTTTGTCGCGATTGCACCGCCTCGGTGTCCGCCATACAAGCGGACGCGGTCCATCCTGAAAATGTCCGTCAGATTGGTGAGCCCGCAGCCCTAAGCATGCCGGCAAATGTCGAGCCCATCGCCCAGGGCAGGCCGATCTGGATCAGGATGAACGCAGCCAGCAGCCCGGGAAAAGGCCGGACGCTTTGCCTACGGCGAAATGCCAGCACGATCGCCACGATAAGAATGGCTTCGATCGTGCCGAAGGTGAGGAGCACTGCACCGGACATGCCCCATGATTGCGGAAGATATCGGCCGTAAAGGCGCACGAGTGCTGGGCCCAAGCCGATCAGGATTGTTGAATCCATCAAGCGCGCGTGCAGCCGCGGGGTCCCTCGAAAGGTGAGGCCGAGCGCGTAGAGAGCGATGAAGAGGATCAGGAACAGGATGTCGAGAAACACCAAGGCCTGCCTGACAAAAGCCGGAAACGGCTCCGGGCCGGTCACCTCGACCCAGATCATGTAGCCCACCGTCGCGAGCAAGGTCGCGAAGAGCCCCGAAGACAGCCAGCCGAGCCGCTGGTGCCACCTTAGATTGCCTCGGCCGATCAGAAACGATTGGGTAATCAGCAGTAAGACCCACAGGGTTGCGGCGACGCCATGGAGAATGTACCACGCGTCGTTGCTAAGCGGATTGCTGAAGAAGCTCGGCCAAAACCCGGCGACGATCGCGGCCAGCCCCGCGGCGAACAAGATATACGACCTGCCGCGCCCGCCCATAAATGCTCCCTGCGGCGGCAGGCTATCACGGTGGGTCCGAAGCCATCAACTTGACGACCTTGAAGGAGAGCCGTTGCAAACCGCGTCCCCGCTACCTGCCGGGCTCGTTTCCCACACCCGCCATCCCGCTAAACCCCCACCAACTCCCGCACCTTCGCGATCCCGAAGCGCACCGCCTGGCCCGGCTTGATGTGCGGCATCGCCGGGATTTCGCTCGGGTCGGTGATCGCGTGGAGGATCGCCGGGCCGGGCGTGGCCATGAACTCGGCGACCGTCGCCACCAGCAGGGCGGGGTCGCGGACGGTGAACCCGGTCGCGCCGCAGGCGCGGGCGAAGGCGGCGAAATCGGGGTTGGGGAAGCCGGTGCCTTTCGCCGCCGGATAACCCGCGCCCTCCATCTCGAAGTGGACGAGACCCCAGCCGCCGTTGTCGTAGACCACCGCCTTGACCGGCAGCTTGTGCTCGACCGCGGTCATGAATTCGCCGAGCAGCATCGTCATGCCGCCGTCGCCGACATGGAGGACGACCTGCCGGCTTCGGTCGAGCGCGGCGATGCCGTTGGCCATGCCGAGCCCGGTGCCGACCGCGGCGTTGTTGAAACTTCCCGTGACGCGCTGCGTCCCCCGCGGCCGGATCCAGTTGCCGGCCCACAATGTCACCTCGCCGGTATCGCTGACGTGGACCGCATCGGCGGCGCTCGCGTCGCTGACCGCGCGGGCGACCGCCTGCGGGTGGACCTTGTCACTCGACCGGGCGGGGTCGGCCTTGTCGACCAGCATCGCCGCCCAGTCGGCGCGGGCGCGCTGCGCCTTGTTGAGGAACCTGTCGTCGTCGCGCTGCGGCAGGCCGTCGAGCAGCATCGCCAGCGCCGGGCGGACCGAGCCGACGATGCCAAGCGCGACCGGGGCCCGTCGCCCGAGCACCTGCGCGCGCTCGTCGATCTGAACGACCCGGCCATGGTCGGGAAGGAACTCCGTGTATGGATAGTCAGTGCCGAGCATCAGCAGCAGGTCGGCGTCGCGCACCGCATCGGTCCCCGGCCGTCCGCCGATCAGGCCGAGGCCGCCGATCCAGTAGGGATGGTCGAACGGCAGCAGGTCGAGCGCGCGGTAGGTGTGGACCAGCGGCGCGTGGAGCCGCCGGGCAAGGGCGTCGAGCTCGGCCGTCGCGCCGGTCGCGCCGATGCCGCACAGGATCGTCACCGTCTTCGCCGCGCCAATGCGCGTCCGCAGCTCGGCGATGTCTTCGGGTGCAGGGGCGACCTCGGGGCGCGGGCGCAGTGTCGCGAGACTCGGCACCTTGCCCGACACGCGGGCTTTGAACACCTCGGGCGGGACGCTGATGTGAGCGACGCCGCGCTCACCATACGCCGCGGCGATCGCGGCGCGGATCGTCGCCGGGGCCTGCTCGGCGCTGGCGATCGTCTGGGTGTAGCAGGCGACATCGCGGAACAGCAGGTCGGGGCTGTTCTCCTGCAGGCCGTCGGTGCCCGCCTTGGCCTGCTCGACATCGCCGGTGATGGCGAGGACGGGCGCGTGATCCTTGCGCGCCTCGTACAGCCCGGCGACGAGGTGCGTGCCACCAGGTCCGGTGGTGCCGCAGCATACGCCGAGTCGACCCGTCAGCTTGGCCTGCCCCGCGGCAGCGAGCGCCGCTCCCTCCTCGTGGCGGACGCCGATCCATTCGAGGCGCTTCTGGTGGCCGATCGCGTCGGTGAACGGGTTCAGGGCATCGCCGACGATGCCGAACACCTGCCGCACGCAGATGTCGGAAAGGGTTTCGACGAGCAGGTCGGCGACGGTGGTCATGGTGGCGGCTCCGCGACAGGGTGGTCGGGCAACGCACCGCCGCACGTCGAGGTCCGCCGTTCGGCGGTCGACGGCAACTGTTTCGCACCTGTTAGCCACATCCGGCGGCGCGATGCGTTGTCGGGTCAACCACCAACCGGAGCCGTCTCATGCGAACCCCGTATCTCACTCTCACCCTCGCCGCGATGGCGACGCTGACCGTCGCCGGCACCGCGGTTCCCGCCGCCGCGATGGGCTCGCGTCGTGCGACCGAGAGCGATCTTGCCGCGGCAGGCTTCCGCGCCCGCCCGGCGACGACGCCGGAGCGGCAGGCGATGCTCGCCCGGCTGCCGGCGCACAAGGTGCTGATGCGCCAGCACAACGGCATGATCCATTATGTCTATGCCGACCCGCAGGGCTGCAACTGCCTCTATGTCGGCGACCAGTTGGCGTACCAGAAGTATGCCGCCGCGAAGCAGGCGCAGCATATCGCCGACCAGCAGTCGTTCGCCGCGCAGGAGTATAACGACGCATCGTGGAACTGGGGCGCGTGGGGCGGCGGCTTCGGTCGCGGCTTCGCCTATGGACCTGGGTTCGGCTGGTAGTCAGAACAGCGCCAGCTGGTCGGACGGCACGCGGAACCGGTCCGTCCGGAGCGGGGCCCGCGGCCGGTCGAGGCCGAGCCGCGCCTTGGCCAGCGCGACGCGGCGGTGGAGGAGGGCGGCGTACGGCCCGACGCCCTTCATCCGCGTCCCGAAATCGGGGTCGTTGTCGCGGCCGCCGCGCATGCCGCGGATCAGGCTTATCACGTGCTCGGCGCGGTCGGGATAATGCGCGTCGAGCCAGCCGCGGAACAGCGGCGCGACCTCGTGCGGCAGGCGTACGGGCCGCGCGAAGGCCCCGACCGCGCCGGCGTCCGCCGCGGCGGCGAGGATCGCCTCGATCTCGTGGTCGGTGATTGCCGGCACGATCGGCGCGACCGACACCCAGGTGGGAACGCCGGCGGCGGCCAGCTTGCCGATCGCCGCCAGCCGCCGCGCCGGGCTCGCCGCGCGCGGCTCGAGGGTGCGGGCGACGGCCGGCACGAGGCTGGTCACCGAGATGACGACGGCGACGAGATCGTCGGCGGCGAGGTCGCGCAGCAGGTCGAGATCGGCGACGACGCGGTCCGACTTGGTCGTGATCGACACCGGATGGCCGAAGTCGCGCAGTACCTCGAGGCAGCCGCGGGTGATGCGATGCTGCGCCTCGATCGGCTGATAGGGGTCGGTGTTGGTCCCCATCGCCAGCACGGCGGGGACATAACCGCGCTTGCTCAGTTCGGCGCGAAGCAGCGCCGGCGCGGTCGGCTTGGCGACGAGCTGCGACTCGAAGTCGAGCCCCGGCGACAGGCCGAGATACGCGTGCGTCGGCCGTGCGAAGCAATAGATGCAGCCGTGCTCGCAGCCGCGATAGGCGTTCAGGGAGCGGTCGAA
>CAHJWP010000070.1 GCA_903642255.1 Sphingomonadaceae bacterium
CGGCGGCGGCGGCGATGATCTTGTCGTCGATGTCGGTGATGTTGCGGGCGTAGACGACATGGTCGGCGCCGTAGCGGTGGCGCAGCAGCCGCTGCAGCACGTCGAACACCACCGCCGGCCGGGCGTTGCCGATGTGCGCGCGGCCGTACACGGTAGGGCCGCAGACGTACATCGTCACTCGCGCGGGGTCGGCGGGCACGAAGTCGACCTTTGCCCGCCGCATCGTGTCGTAGAGGCGGATGCCCGGCGCGGCGTCGCTCACAGCGGCGTCTTGCCGCCCGAATCGAGCAGCTTGTCGAGTGCGCTGCGGTCGTCCTTGCTGTAGCCGTGGGCCTTGTCGTGCGGCACCGGCGGGTGGCCGGGCGGCAGCGGCACCGCGCCATCGGCGGCGGGCACGTCGGCGGGGTGGCGGCGCTTCTCGACGAAATCGACCATCGCCTTGGCCGTGACGGCAAGCAGCGGCGCGGTGCGCGACGCGGTCAGCCATTCGGGGTGCGGCGCATCGGCTTCGACGGTGTCGAAGGCAAGGCCGAGGACGAGCCAGATCACCGCGGCGAACAGCAGCCCCTTGAACGCGCCGAAGCCGAGGCCGAGCACCCGGTCGACCGGCCCGACGACCGACGACCGCGTCCGGTCGCCGAGTTCGGCCGCGACCATGCGGAAGGCGATGAAGGTGACGAGGAAGATCACCGCGAAGGCGAGGATCGCCGCCCCCGAATCGGTGTGGGTGACGTGGAAGGCGATCCTCTGCCCGGCCGGATACAGCAGCCGCACGGCGAAAAACGCCGCGACCCACGCGAGCAGCGACAGCACCTCGGTGACGAACCCGCGCGCGAGCCCGGCGAGCCCGCCGAGGACGATCAGCAGCAGGACGACGATGTCGAGGGCGGTGAGCGCGGCCATGAGGAGGGGATAGCGGGGAGGGAGCATCGGCGGCAAGGGGGCAGCCTCCCCTCCCCTTCAGGGGAGGGGCTGGGGTGGGGAACGGGCGCAGCCGAGTTCTTCTGTTTGACCTCTGCCACCCGCTCCGCCCCACCCCCGGGCCGCGGCTCCGCCGCGTCTCTCGCCCCTCTCCTGAAGGGGAGGGGTTAGCGCCCCCCCAGCCGGTCGACCAGCGCCGCCACTGTCTTGACCTTCGCCGTCCGCATGCCCCCGCTCGCCTCCGTCACCCCCGGCACAATCGCCGCGGCGAAGCCCAGCTTGGCCGCTTCCTTCAGCCGCAGCCCGGCGTGGCCGACGCCGCGGACCTCGCCCGACAGGGCGATCTCGCCGAACGCCACCGTGTCGTGGCCGACGGGCTGTTCGGTTAGCGCCGAGACCAGCGCCGCGGCGACGGCGAGGTCGGCAGCGGGGTCGTTGATGCGGAGCCCCCCGGCGACGTTCAGATAGACCTCGCAGTTGGAGAAGCTGAGGCCACAGCGCGCTTCCAGCACGGCGAGGATCATCGCGAGGCGCGCGCTGTCCCAGCCGACGACGGCACGGCGAGGGGTCGCGCCCGACGGCAGGCGGACGACGAGCGCCTGGATCTCGACGAGGACCGGGCGGGTTCCTTCGAGCGCCGGGAACACCACTGCGCCCGACACGGCGTGGTCGCGGTCGGTGAGGAACAGGCTCGACGGGTTGGCGACCTCCTCGAGGCCATCGGCCCCCATGGCGAAGACGCCGATTTCGTCGGTCCCGCCGAAGCGGTTCTTGACCGCGCGCAGGATGCGGTACTGGTGGCTGCGCTCACCCTCGAAATAGAGGACGGTGTCGACCATGTGCTCGAGCACCCTTGGGCCGGCGATCTGGCCGTCCTTCGTCACGTGCCCGACCAGCACCAGCGCTGAGCCGCTGGTCTTGGCATAGCGGATCAGCTCGTGCGCGGCGGCGCGGACCTGGCTGACGGTGCCGGGCGCGCCTTCGAGCGTGTCGCTGTGCATCGTCTGGATCGAGTCGATGACGACGAGTCCGGGCGGTGGACCGCTGTTCAGCGTCGTCAGGATGTCGCGCACTGACGTCGCCGAGGCCAGTGCGACAGGGGCCTTGGCCAGCCCGAGGCGCCGGGCGCGCAGCCGGACCTGATCGGCCGCTTCTTCCCCCGAGATATAGGCGACACGGACCCCCTGTAGCGCCATGCGGCCGGCGGCCTGGAGGAGGAGCGTCGACTTGCCGATGCCGGGGTCGCCGCCGATCAGTACGGCGCTGCCCGCGACGAGTCCGCCGCCGAGCGCCCGGTCGAGCTCGGCGATGCCGGTCGTCGCGCGCGCCGGGATCGACACGTCGTCGTCGAGCCCGGCGAGGCCGATGCCGCGACCGCCGCTGCTGAGCGAATGCTTGGCGCTGAACGCGGTGACGACGGCCGCCGCCTCCTGCTGGATCGTGTTCCACTCGCTGCAGTCGCCGCACTGCCCCGCCCAGCGCGGGCTGACCGCGCCGCACGCCTGGCAGACATAGCGGGTGGCAGCGCGGGCCATGGGGTCTCCGGGAACGGAACAGGAACCTAATGCAGGCTCACGCCGGCGGCAAGTCTTTGGCCGCGAGAACAGGCCGACGATGTTCGGGCGAGGAAGCCGATGTGTTGCGGATCAAGGCCAGCAGCACGCTCGCTGGCGTCACTTGGTCACCGCCGACGGCAGCGGCGGCAGGCGGGACCTCGACGACGAGCAGGGTCATGGCGATGGCATGCAACTATGCTCGGGTAGCGCCGAATGATAGCGATATACGGGACGCAGCGACACGGCGGGGCAGGGAGATGCGCGAGAGGGAACTGCGGCTCGCGCTCGTCTGCACCGGCGGGATCAGCCTCGCGGTCTACATGCACGGCATCACCAAGGAGGTGTGGAAGCTGGTCCGCGCGTCGGCGGCGCGCGCCGGCGACGTCGCCGGCGATACCGAAGCGATCTACGCCGGGCTGCTCGCCGATCTCGCGCCGCAGCTCGACCTGCGCGTCATTGTCGACATCGTCGCCGGCGCGTCGGCCGGCGGGATCAACGGCATCCTCCTCGCCCATGCGATCGCCGGCGGGCACGACATGGAGGGCCTGCGCGACCTGTGGCTCGACGCCGCCGACGTCGACCGGCTGCTCGATGCGGGCTCGGCGGCGACGGGACGCTTCGCCAAATGGTGGGCGACGCCGCTGGTATGGTACGCCCGCCGCCGCGGCTATGGGCTCGCCGACGAGGTCGTCGACCCCACCGCGCGCATCGAGGTCCGCGCCAAGCTGTCGCACTTCATGCGGTCGCGCTGGTTCCGCCCGCCATTCTCGGGCGTCGGCTTTGCGGGCGTGCTGTACGACACGCTGGCCGCGATGACGCGGCCCGTGCCGGCCCCGCCGCTGATCCCGCCGCGCCTGCCGCTCGACCTGTTCGTCACCGTCACCGACTTCGCCGGCCGGCCCGAGCGGCTCGGCCTCCATTCGCCGCCGACGATCGTCGAGACCGAGCACCGGCTGGTCATCGGCTTCCGGTCGAGCGGTGAGGAAGCGGGCGTCGCCGACGGGGGCCCGCGGACGATCGGCGACCTCGCCGAGCTGGCCTTCGCTGCACGCGCGACGGCGTCGTTCCCCGGTGCCTTTCCGCCCGCGCAGGTCGGCGAGATCGACACCGTCCTCGGCGCGCGCGGCGTGGCGTGGCCGGGTCGCCTGGCGTTCCTGTCCCGCGTCTTCCCGCGCCGCGCCGAGTCGGGGCAGCGCTTCGAGGACGCGGCGCTGATCGACGGCAGCGTCCTCGACAACCGCCCGTTCGGCCCGGCGATCGAGGCGCTGCGCCACCGCCCAGCCCACCGCGAAGTCGACCGGCGCTTCGTCTATATCGACCCCAAGCCGGGGGGTCGCAGCCGGGGCGAGCGGCGTGGCCCGCCGGGGTTCTTCGCCACCGTACTGCGCTCGCTCGCCGACATTCCGCGCGAGCAGCCGATCCGCGATAATCTCGAGGCGATCGCCGCGCTGTCGGCCCGCGTCCGGCGGCTGCGCACCGTCGTCGACGGCATGACCCCGCAGGTCGACGCGGCAGTCGAAGCGGCGATCGGTGCACGCTTCTTCATGCTGGCACTCACGCCGACGCGGCTGAGCGCGTGGCGCGCGCGGGCGCAGACGGCGGCGGCGCGCGGCGCGGGCTTCGCCTATGCCGGCTATGGCGCGCTCAACCTGGCGCAGGTCACCGACACCGTCGCGGCGCGGATCGCGGCGATCGGCGGCGATCCGACCGCCGCCCGGGCGGTCGCCGGCTTCATCGAGGGCCGGCGGCTGGCGGTCGCCGGAGCGACGGCGCGCGGCGGGCAATATTCCGCCTATGTCGACTTCCTGCGCCGCTTCGACCTCGACTTCCGCATCCGCCGCCTCCGCTTTCTGCTGCGCCGCCTGATCCGGCTGGCGGCGGCGGCCAGCGATGCCGAGCGGCCGGCGACCGACGTGCTGAAGGCGGCGCTCTACGCCCTGCTCGCACCCTATCTCGAACGGCAGCGCAATGCATTCTTCGACCCGGCCGCGTTCGCCACGGCGACGGACCGGCCTCGTGCGGCGCTCGCCGCGTTCGAGGCTGCGCTCGGGCTGAAGGCGCTCGACAGTGCGACGGACGCGCGACTCGTCGCGCTGCTCGGCCACGATGTCGCCTCGCCACTGCGCCGGGCGCTGCTCCGGGCATGGCTCGGCTTCCCGTTCTACGACATCGTCACGCTGCCGCTGCTCCACGGCGACGGCCTCGACGAGTTCGACGAGATCAAGGTCGATCGCATCTCGCCCGACGACGCGCAGGCGATCCGGCAGGGCGGCCACACGGCAACGCTGAAGGGGACGCAGTTCAACTCGTTCGGTGCCTTCTTCAGCCGCGCGTATCGCGAGAACGACTATCTGTGGGGCCGGCTGCACGGGGCCGACCGGCTGATCGACATCGTCGTGTCGACGCTGCCGGGCACGCTGTCGCCCGCGGCGGTGACGGCGCACAAGAAAAAGGCGTTCGGCGCGATCCTCGCAGCCGAACGCCCGCATCTGACGGCGATCGACGACCTGTTCGCCGCCCTCGCCACGGAGATCGCCGGTTAGGCGGCGACCGCGCCCTGCCGCCGCCGGGCCACACCGACGAGCCCGAACCCGGCGACCATCAGCGCCCAGGTGGCGGGTTCGGGAACTGCGCCGAAGGCGACCGCGACACCCGGCGTCGTCTGGTAGCGCAGGCCGTAAAGGGTAGACCCGGCGAGGTCGGCATAGCCGTACTGATACCCCTGGCCTAGGTCGAAGCGGAACCCGACGAGGCCCTCGCTGATCGAGTAGGGCACCGCCGCGGGCGTCGAATAAGACAGGAACAGCGGCAGCTCGCCGCCCGGACCGAAACTGCCGCCGCGGTTGAAGAAGTACGACGTCGGCTGCGGCGGATCGTAGAACGGCGCGCCGAAGCTGCCGATCTGGGTGCTGCCGGCGGTCGATACGCCGGCAGGATTATAGGCGAAGAACGATTTGTCGACGGTGGTGAAGGTGATGCTGCTGCCGCTGCCGAAATCATAGGTGTACGGCGTATTCAGAAAACTCGCTCCATCAAGAGCAACCGTCTTGATCGCCGCTGTCGCCGGCACACCGACCAACATCGCCGCCAGCATCACTACGCCACGCATCGCAACCTCCTCTACCCGGGCATCGGTGCCCGTTAGAGAAGTTAACGGGGGGTGGATAAGTTGCCAATAAAGCAGGGTCTGTGACGATGCGGCTCATGGTGTATATCGGACGGTGACGTCCCGCTTCCATACAGCAGGGGCGGCGTTTTACCGCCGCCCCTCCGCATTCATACGATAGTTCGCGTAGCCGTTACTGCATCTTGGCGGCCATCGGCGTCATGTCCGACACCATCGACAGGTGGTTCTGGACGACGGGGACAATGTTGCCGGCAGCAGCCTTGAGGTTCGGCTTGTCACCCGACATCGCGTATTCCTTCTGGAACGCGAGCGTCTCCTTGTGCGCGAGGACCTGGTCCTTCTTGTAGAGCAGGTCGCGCTTCGTACCCGAGGTGCGCTTCAGCGAATCGATCATCGCGATCTGCTTGGGCGTCATCTTCGGCGTCATCGGCGGCAGGCCGTCGGCCTGGGCGGCGGCCATGACGTCGCTCGTCGACTTGGTGTGGTCGGTGATCATCATGTTGGCGAAGCTCGCGACCTTGGGGTCCGAACTGTCGGTGACCAGCTTCGACGATTCCATCTCGAACATATCGCTCGCGCCAGCCTTCATCACATAGGTCTTGGCCGGCAGCGGGATCGCCGAGGCGACGACGGGGGTCAGGGCGACGGCGGCGGCGGCGAGGAGGGTGTAGGTCTTCATCGTTAACTCCCTTGTTGTGCGCCCGACAATGCAGCGCGCGCGCGCCGGTTCCATTGTACGTTAGAGAAGTTGCCCGCCCCGTGCCTTGCGTGGGGCAGGACCCCATGCTAACGCCCCGCTCGCCTGCCGCCGCGCACTGCGTTCGCTGGGGTGCCAGGCATTTTCCGACCATCATCGGTTTGGGCGAGGTTCGTGGAAACATCGGGCGGCATCGTTGCTGGACTGTCGGGGCGCTACGCCACCGCGCTGTTCGACCTCGCCCGTGAGGGCAAGAGCGTCGACGCGGTCTCGGCCAGTCTTGCTTCGGTCAAGGCCGGCCTCGACGAATCGGCTGACCTGCGCAGCCTGACGACGAGCCCGATGATCGACCGCGCCGCCGCCGGCGCGGCGATCAACGCGGTCGCCGGCGCGATGGCGCTCGACCCGCTGACGACCAACTTTCTCAAGGTTCTGGCGCACAACCGCCGGCTGTCGGCGCTGCCGGCGATCATCCGCGACTTCGCCAGGCTGACCGCCCGGTCGCGCGGCGAGATAACGGCGGAAGTGACCAGCGCCCACCCGCTCGACGAGGGCCAGCAGGCGGCGCTCAAGGCCAAGCTGCGCGCCGGCCTTGGGGCCGACGCCGCGCTGGTTCTGAACGTCGATCCGGAGATCATGGGCGGGCTGATCGTCCGCGTCGGCAGCCGCATGGTCGACAGCTCGCTCCGCACCAAATTGAACAGCCTCGCCACGGCGATGAAGGGTTAGACGATGGACATCCGTGCCGCCGAAATTTCCGCAGTCATCCGCGACCAGATCGCCAACTTCGGCACCGAGGCGCAGGTCAGCGAAGTCGGCCAGGTGCTGTCGGTCGGCGACGGCATCGCCCGCGTCTTCGGCCTCGACAACGTCCAGGCGGGCGAGATGGTCGAGTTTCCCGGCGGCATCCGCGGCATGGCGCTCAACCTCGAAGCCGACAATGTCGGGATCGTCATCTTCGGGTCGGACGCGACGATCAAGGAAGGCGACACCGTCAAGCGCACCGGCACGATCGTCGACGTCCCCGTCGGCAAGGGCCTGCTCGGGCGCGTCGTCGACGGCCTCGGCAACCCGATCGACGGCAAGGGTCCGCTGACCGACGTCACGCGCAGCCGCGTCGAGGTGAAGGCCCCCGGCATCATCCCGCGCAAGTCGGTCAACGAGCCGATGCAGACGGGCCTGAAGGCGCTCGACGCCCTCGTCCCCGTCGGCCGCGGCCAGCGCGAGCTGATCATCGGCGACCGCCAGACCGGCAAGACCGCCGTCGCGATCGACACCTTCATCAACCAGAAGGCCCCGAACGCCGCGGCCGGCGACGACGACACGAAGAAGCTGTTCTGCATCTATGTCGCGGTCGGCCAGAAGCGCTCGACCGTCGCCCAGATCGTCCGCGCGCTCGAAGAGAATGGCGCGATGGAGTACAGCATCGTCGTCGCGGCGACCGCCAGCGAGCCCGCCCCGCTCCAGTTCCTCGCCCCCTACACCGGCTGCACGATGGGCGAGTATTTCCGCGACAACGGGATGCACGCGGTCATCGTCTACGACGACCTGTCGAAACAGGCGGTCGCGTACCGTCAAATGTCGCTGCTGCTGCGCCGTCCGCCGGGCCGCGAGGCGTACCCCGGCGACGTCTTCTATCTGCACAGTCGTTTGTTGGAGCGCGCCGCCAAGATGAGCGACGCCCACGGCAACGGCTCGCTGACCGCGCTGCCGATCATCGAGACGCAGGCCGGCGACGTTTCCGCCTACATCCCGACCAACGTCATCTCGATCACCGACGGGCAGATCTTCCTCGAGACCGAATTGTTCTTCCAGGGCATCCGCCCAGCGATCAACGTCGGCCTGTCGGTCAGCCGCGTCGGCAGCGCGGCGCAGACCAAGGCGATGAAGAAGGTCGCCGGGTCGATCAAGCTCGAACTCGCCCAGTACCGCGAGATGGCGGCGTTCGCCCAGTTCGGCAGCGACCTCGACGCCTCGACCCAGAAGCTCCTCAACCGCGGCGCGCGTCTGACCGAACTCCTCAAGCAGGGCCAGTTCAAGCCGATGCCGTTCGAGGAGCAGGTCGTCAGCATCTTCGCCGGCGTCAACGGCTACCTCGACAAGGTCCCGACCAAGGACGTGACGCGGTTCGAGGCCGCCCTCCTCGCCGAGGCCCGCACCAACCACGCCGACCTGCTGACCGCGATCCGGACGAGCAAGGACATCAGCGAGGATAGCAAGAAGGGCCTGAACGCGATGCTGACCGAGTTCGGGCGGACGTTCGCGTAGGCGGACGGACCAGGAACCGATATGGCCAGCCTCAAAGCCCTCAAGCTGCGGATCGCGTCGATCAAGTCGACGCAGAAGATCACCAAGGCGATGAAGATGGTCGCCGCCGCCAAGCTGCGCCGCTCGCAGGAGGCGGCCGAAGCCGCGCGGCCGTACAGCGAGCGGATGGCCGCGGTGATGGCGAGCCTCGGCAGCCGCATCGTCATCGGGCCTGAGTCGCCGAAGCTGTTGACCGGCACGGGGGCGGACGCGACGTACCTGCTCGTCGTCGTCACCTCGGAGCGCGGGCTGGCCGGCGGGTTCAACACCAACATCGTCCGCCTCGCCCGCCGCCGCGCCGACGAGCTGATGGCGCAGGGCAAGACGGTCAAGCTGCTGCTCGCCGGGCGCAAGGGCCGCGCCGCTTTCGTCCGCACCCACCGCGACGCGATCCTCGACACGCTCGACCTCGTCCACGGCAAGGCGCAGGCGTTCGCGGACGCGCAGGGCATTGCCCAGAACGTCATCGACCGCTATGCCAAGGGCGAGTTCGACATTGCCGAGCTGTTCTTCTCGACCTTCCGCTCGCCGCTGGTCCAGGAACCGACCCGCGTCCAGTTGATCCCCGCCGCCCTGCCCGAGGCGAAGGACACCGCTCCCGCGCCGACGAACGGCCCGCCGCCGGCGGCGATCGAGTACGAGCCCGACGAGGAGTCGATCCTCGCCGACCTCCTGCCGCGCAATCTTGCCGTACAGATCTTTCGCGCCATGCTCGAGAACCAGGCGAGCTTCTTCGGCGCGCAGATGACGGCGATGGACAACGCCACCCGCAACGCCGGCGACATCATCACCAAGCTGACCATCCAGTACAACCGCACCCGCCAGGCGGCGATTACCACCGAACTGATCGAGATCATCGCGGGGGCGGAGTCGCTGTGAGTGCCGACGCTCGCGATCGTCGATGGGGTGAGCATCGTCATCTATCCGGGCGACCACACGCCGCCCCACTTCCACGCTTGGAAGGATGGGCGGATGGCCAAATTCGAGATAGAGACAGGGCGGCAAATGTTCGGCAGCCTCGACCGCCGCTCGATACGCAAGGTGCAGCAATGGACGCTTCGCAATCGCGAACTGCTGATGCAGGGGTGGGAAGCGGCGAAGACGATTGGCTAGACGGCGACGACGAGATCGTGACGGTCGGCGGTCCAATGCCACGCGTGGTGCAGGTCGACGCGATTGGTCCGCTGACCTTGTTCGTGCGCTTCGACGACGGGATCGCCGGGCCAGTCCGTTTTGAGGAGAGCGCGCTTCGCGGGGTATTCGCGCATCTGCGCGATCCCGCCTATTTTCGGCGTGCTGGCATATTATACGGTGCCGTCAGTTGGCCCGACGAAATGCCGGACCTTGCTCCGGACGCGATGCACAACGAGATCGTCGCGAACGGCGAATGGGTTCTGAATTAAACTGATCGAGGACAGCATGGCCACCACCCCCACCACCAACAACATCGGCCGCGTCAGCCAAGTGATCGGCGCCGTGGTCGACGTGCAGTTCGATACCGAGCTGCCGGCGATCCTCAGCGCGCTCGAGACCAAGGTCGAGGACCGGCGCCTCGTCCTCGAGGTCGCGCAGCATCTCGGCGAGAACACGGTGCGCACCATCGCGATGGACGCGACCGACGGGCTGGTCCGCGGGCAGAGCGTGACCGACACCGGCGGCCAGATCCGCGTGCCGGTCGGGCCGATGACGCTCGGGCGCATCCTCAACGTCATCGGCGAGCCGATCGACGAGCGCGGCCCGGTCAATTCCGAGCTGACCATGCCGATCCACGCCGAGGCCCC
>CAHJWP010000071.1 GCA_903642255.1 Sphingomonadaceae bacterium
CTCGCCGGGCCGTACCGCGCGCTGTTCGCGCCGCTCGACCGGCTGATCCTGCTGCGGCCGCCCGACTTCGCGACGGTCGTGCGCTGGCGGCAGGCGGCCGAGCGCGCCGGGGCGAACGCGATGGCCCTGGCCGAAGTCGCCCGCTTCGTCGCCCACTTCGAGCGGCTCAGCCGGCACGTCGACGCCGAGATGCCGGGGCGCGCCGACCTCGTCGTGTCGCTCGGCCCGGACCGGTCGGTCGCGGCGGTGGCGTTCGGTCGCCGGCGCGGCTAAAGCCGCCGCATGTCCGCCCAATATACCCTCGACACCGCGACGAGCCGCGCGACGCCCACCCCGGCCCCGATGAAGCGCCTGACCGTGCCGCAGATCGCGAAGCGCAAGGGTGGCGAGCCGATCGTCATGCTGACGGCGTATACCGCGCGCATGGCGCAGCTGCTCGACCCGCACTGCGACCTGCTGCTCGTCGGCGACAGCCTGGGGCAGGTGATCTACGGCCTCGACACGACGGTGCGCGTCACGCTCGACATGATGATCGCCCACGGCGCAGCTGTGGTTCGCGGGTCGTACCACAGCGTCGTCATCGTCGACCTGCCGTTCGGCAGCTACGAGGAGAGCCCCGAGGCCGCCTTCCGCTCGGCGGCGCGCGTCATGGCGGAGACCGGCGCGGCCGGCGTCAAGCTCGAGGGCGGCGCGGCGATGGCCCCGACCGTCGCCTTTCTGGCGGCGCGCGGCGTGCCGGTGATCGGCCATGTCGGGCTGACCCCGCAGGCGGTCAACGTCCTCGGCGGCTATGGCGCGCGCGGCAAGACCGCGGCCGAATACGACAAGATCGTCGGGGATGCGGCGGCGATCGCACAGGCCGGTGCGTTCGCCATCGTCGTCGAGGGTGTCGTCGAGCCGCTCGCCCGCGCCGTTACCGCCGCCGTCGCGTGCCCGACGATCGGCATCGGCGCGTCGCCGGCGTGCGACGGGCAGGTGCTGGTGGTCGACGATATGCTGGGCATGTTCGAGCGGACGCCGCGCTTCGTCCGCCGCTTCGACGACCTCGCGGTGCGCATCGACGCCGCGGCGTCCGCCTATGCCGCCGCCGTCCGCGACCGCAGCTTCCCCGGCGACGACCAGCTGTACCGGCCGTCCGCCTGATCCACCCCACTTTGCGAACCGCGGGCACATCGCTATGGTCCGCGCGCTTTCCCCCTGGAGATTGACTTGGCGAAATCCGACCCGCGCGACGACGCCTTCCTCCGCGAGGTTGACGACGAATACCGCCGCAGCCAGCTCGAAGGCTATTGGAGCCGCTACGGCCGTGCCCTGGCGATCGGCGTCGTCGTCCTGCTCGTCGCGCTCGCGGCGCTGCTCTACTGGCGCGAGGACCGCGCGCGTCGCGCCGGGGCGACGGGCGAAACGTTCAACCTCGCGCTGACCCGGATCGACGCCGGCAATTTCACCGCCGCCGCGCCGGTCCTCGCCGACCTCGCGAAGAACGGCACCCCGGGTTACCGCGCCGCGGCGCAGCTCGAGGCGGCGGCGGTGGCGATCCAGAGCGGCGACACGGCGAAAGGCCTGACGTTGTACCGCGCCGTTGCCGCCGATCCGGGTCTCGCCAAGCCGTTCCGCGACCTCGCGACGATCAAGGCGACACGCGCCGAGTTCGACACCCTGCCGCCGGCGACCGTCATCGACCGGCTGAAGCCGTTCGCCGTCCCCGGCGACCCGTGGTTCGCCATCGCCGCCGAGATGACCGGCGTCGCCGAACTCCGCCTCCACCACCCCGACCGCGCCGCACCGCTGTTCATCGCCATCGTTCGCGACACCCTCGCCCCGCCAAGCATCCGCAACCGCGCGGCGCAGCTGGCGATCGCGCTCGGGGCTGATCCGGCGTCGCTGCTCGCGCCCAAGCCCCTGACCGGAATGGCCCAGTGATGCGTCCCACGATGATCCGCCCCGTCGCGCTCGCCGCCGCCCTCGCCGTCGGTCTCGCCGGCTGCCACGCGTTCAAGAGCAAGCCGAAGACGCCGACCACCGGCCTGCGCGTCGCCATCCTCGATTACGAGACGCGGGCCAAGGTCGAACCCGAACTCAAGTCGCTGACCGTCGTCCTGCCGCCGCCGGTGGTCAACGCCGACTGGCCGCAGCCGGGCGGCACGCCGGCCAAGAACGGCGGCCACCTGTCGCTGCCCGATACGCTGTCGGTCGCGTGGCACGCCAAGATCGGCAAGGGCTCGACTGGCCAGCGCCGGTTGAACGCCGCCCCGGTCGTCGCCGGCGGCCGCGTCTTCACCATCGACACCGACGGCGAGGTCGCCGCGTTCGACGTCGCCACCGGGCACCGCGACTGGGCGCAGCGGATCACGCTGAAGAAGAAGGCCAACGCGGCGTTCGGCGGCGGTGTCGCCTTCGCCGACGGCAAAGTCTATGCGACGACCGGCTACGGCGTCGTCGTCGCGCTCGACGCCGCGACGGGATCGACCGTGTGGCGCAAGGAACTCGGCCTCGCGCTGCGCGGCGCGCCGACGCTCAGCGGCGGCCGCGTCTATGTCCTGTCGCCCGACAACCAGCTGTTCGCGCTGACCGGCGACAAGGGCGACACGGCGTGGACCGTCCAGGGCACGGTCGAGGTCTCGGGCCTGCTCGGTGCGGCCGCGCCCGCCGTCGCGCTCGACACCGTCGTCGCCGGCTATTCGAGCGGCGAGCTGATGGCGCTGCGCGTCGAGAACGGCCGCACCGTGTGGTCCGATGCGCTCGCCCGTACCGGCCGGACGACCGCGCTCAATGCACTGACCGACATCGACGCGTCGCCGGTCATCGACCGTGGCCGGGTTTTCGCCATCGGCCATGGCGGGCGGATGGCGGCGCTCGAACTGTCGACCGGGCAGCGGGTGTGGGAGCGCAACTTCGCCGGGGTCAACCAGCCGTGGGTCGCCGGCGACTTCATCTATGTCGTCACCCTCGACGGCGAGCTGATCTGCGTCACCCGCGGCGAGGGCAAGATCAAGTGGATCCACCAGCTGCCGCGCTACAAGAAGCCCAAGTCGAAGAGCAACGCCTATGTCTGGAGCGGCCCCGTCCTCGCCTCGGACCGCCTGCTCGTCGCGGGGTCGGACCGGACGCTGGTGTCGGTGTCGCCGTATACCGGCGCGGCGATCTCGTCGGTCAAGCTGACCGGGCCGGCGTACCTCCCGCCGATCGTCGCTGGGAACATGGTGTTCATCCTGACCGATGATGGGAAGTTGACCGCCTATCGCTAGGGGTCCACGGCCGTCGTGAAGGGAACGACGATGGCCGCGAGTTCCGACCCGGCGACGCCCAACCCGATCACCACGGTCAAGCCGCGACCGCGGCTGCTTGCCGAGCTCGGCCCCGGGCTCATCACCGGCGCGTCCGACGACGATCCGAGCGGCATCGCGACCTATTCGCAGACCGGGGCGCAGTTCGGCTATGGCCTGGCATGGGTCATGCTGTTCAGCTGGCCGCTGATGTGCGCGATCCAGGAGACGAGTGCCCGGATCGGCCGGGTCACGGGGCGCGGGCTCGCCGGCAACCTGCGGCGGCACTATCCGCGCTGGGTGCTGTACGGGCTCGTCGGCCTGCTGCTGGTCGCCAACACGATCAACCTCGGGGCCGACCTCGGCGCGATGGCGGCGGCGCTCCGGCTGGTCGTCGGCGGGCCGCAGCTGCTCTACGTCGCGCTGTTCGCGCTCCTCACCGTCCTGCTCGAGATGTTCGTCCATTACGCCGTCTATGTCAGCGTCCTGAAGTGGCTGACGCTGTCGCTGTTCGCCTATGTCGGGGTCGCCTTCGTCGTCCACGTGCCGTGGGCGACGGTCGCGCGCAGCCTCGTCGTGCCGCACGTCACGTTCGGCGCGGCGTCGCTGACGGTGATCGTCGCGCTGCTCGGCACGACGATCAGTCCGTACCTGTTCTTCTGGCAGGCCGAGGAGGAGGTCGAGGGCGTCAAGGAACGCGCCGGGGCCGCGCCGCTGATCCGCGCCCCCGGTCAGGCAGCGGCCGAGTTCGGCCGCATCCGCTGGGACACCTATCTCGGCATGGGCATCTCCAACCTCGTCGCGCTGTTCATCATCGTCACCACCGCCGCGACGCTCAACGCGCATGGCGTGACCGACATCCAGACCTCGGCGCAGGCGGCCGAGGCGCTGCGCCCGATCGCCGGCCGCTTCGTCTTCCTGATCTTCGCGCTCGGCATCGTCGGCACCGGCCTGCTCGCCGTGCCGGTGCTGGCGAGTTCGGCCGCCTATGCCGTCGGCGAGGCGGCGGGCTTCCACGTCGGGCTCGCGCGCAAGGTCCATCGGGCCAAGGGCTTCTACGCGACGATCGCCGCCGCCACCTTCGTCGGCGCGCTGCTCAACTTCACGCCGCTCGACCCGATCAAGGCGCTGTTCTGGACGGCGGTCATCAACGGCGTCGTCGCCGTGCCGATCATGGTGATGATGCTGCTGCTCGCCAGCCGGAGCGACGTCATGGGCGGCTTCGTCCTGCCGCCGGTTCTCAAGGCCACCGGCTGGATCGCGACGGCGGTGATGGCGGCGGCAGCGGCGGGGATGTTCGCGACGATGTGAGTGGCCGTGCATCCCCGGCCCACCCCTGCTACACGCCGCGCATGACCCCGAAACCACCCACCGTCGTCATCGTCGGCCGGCCCAACGTCGGCAAGTCGACGCTGTTCAACCGGCTCGTCGGGCGCAAGCTCGCGCTGGTCGACGACACGCCCGGCGTCACCCGCGACCGGCGCGAGGGCGACGCGTCGCTCCACGACCTGAAGTTCCGCATCGTCGACACCGCCGGGTTCGAGGATGCCGACGCCGCGACGCTTGCCGGGCGGATGCGGGCGCAGACCGATGCGGCGCTGGTCCACGGTGACGTCGCGCTGCTGGTGTTCGACGCGCGCGCCGGCGTCACCCCGCTCGACCGCCACTTCGCCCAGTGGCTGCGCGCCCACGACACGCCGCTGATCCTCGTCGCCAACAAGGCGGAAGGCCGCGCCGGCGAGGGCGGGGTGGCCGAAAGCTACGAACTCGGCTTCGGCGCGCCGGTCCAGATCTCGGCCGAGCACGGCGAGGGCATGGCCGACCTCTACGAGGCGTTGATCCCCGTCCTCGATCCGCTGATCGCCCGCGGCGAGGCGGCGATCGAGAACGAGACCCAGGAAGAGACCGACGTCCGGCTCGACGCCGAGCCACTCAAGCTGGCCATCGTCGGCCGGCCCAACGCCGGCAAGTCGACGCTGATCAACCGCCTGCTCGGCGAGGACCGGCTGGTCGTCGGGCCGGAGGCGGGCATCACCCGCGATTCGATCGCGATCGACTGGGAATACGACCATGGCGGGACCGTCCGGCCGGTCCGCTTGGTCGACACCGCGGGCCTGCGCCGCCGGTCGAAGGTCACCGACAAGCTCGAGCGCATGGCGGCGGTCGACACCAAGTTCGCCGTCGACTTCGCCGAGGTCGTCGTCCTCCTCCTCGACGCGACGCTCGGGCTCGAGGCGCAGGACCTGCGGATCGCCGACATGGTACTGAGCGAGGGCCGTGCGCTCGTCATCGCCCTCAACAAGTGGGACGCGGCGCACGACCTGTCGGCGCTGTTCCAGGGGGTCCGCCGCGCGCTCGACGACGGCCTGTCGCAGATCCGCAACGTGCCGCTCGTCGCCTGCTCGGGCCTGACGGGGAAGAACCTCGACCTGCTGATGAAGGCGGCGTTCGACGCGCGTGCGGCGTGGAGCCGGCGGGTGTCGACCAGCGCCCTCAACCGCTGGTTCGAGAGTGCGCTCGACCGCAACCCGCCGCCCGCCGCCGGCGGCAAGCGGATCAAGCTGCGCTACGCCACCCAGGCCGCGACGCGCCCGCCGACCTTCGTCGTGTTCGGCAACCGCACCGAGGACCTGCCCGCCAGCTACCACCGCTACCTCGTCAACTCGCTCCGCGAGGAACTCGGCTTCGACGGGGTGCCGATCCGGCTGAATTTCCGGGGGGGGAAGAACCCGTTCGACGCGGGGAAGGGGTAGGGCGGAGCGTTGCGCGTACGCCGCTGTTCGCCGGCCGCGTGTACTCCAGGGTCCGAGCCGCGGCCACGTGCCGTACAATCAGATAGAGATCGTTACGTTTAACTAACAACCTCGACACGTTGACCTTAAAAAAACAATTGTTTACTAAAAATAAAGTATTTTTTGTTTGACCGCAAAAATAAAAGGGCCTTATTGATTGACGGCTAACAGCCTGACCCGATGTCATGTTACTGGGTTGTCCTCAAGGTAATGAGATCATTATGCAACCGAGCTCGAACGCCCTTTCGGACGGCGACCACCAGCACCTGATGACACTGCTCTCGGGACTTCCGGAAGTCTCGCTACCCGATTGTGCGACTTACAAGACCTATCGCTCGATCCTGCTTACAGCGCTGCCGATCATCGGTCATATTCCGATTTACGGCTCCAAGATCGCCGCCGCGATCTCGTTTCTGATGAACTTGGCAGACGGCGTGTGTCAGGTTCCCGCCGGGCTCGAAGCGAGCGCACAGCCCGGCAAGATCGTGATCGAGAAAAGTGGCGTCAACGAGTTGCGTGTCACCTTTCCGGCTGGATCGACGATCGGCGCGAGCAGCATCTCGGAAGCAGACCTGTATTTCGCCCTCAGCCGTGACCTGCTCAAGCAGCCCGCCAGTCCCAACGCGGCGAACTGCGTCGGCGTGTTAGGTCCGATCTGCATAATCGACTGAAGGGAGCGGGCCGCGTCTCTGGCGAAGACGCGACCCGCAACCGTCGATGTCGAGCTGCAGCGACGGCACCATCATCGTGGCTGCAATGAGCCGGGGGAGCGATATGCACGCAAAAGTCTCACGATACACGTTGGTGATCCCCGTGGGTCCGAAAACCCATTTCGTGAACACCTTTTCGGGCGCGTCGATCGCCCTCGGCGAGGCCGAGCGCGAGGGGGTCGAGGCAGTTTTCGCCGAAGCGGCGTCCGGCCCAGTACGCCCCGAGTGGGGACGTGTCGCCGACCTCCTCCTCGACAACGGCTTTCTCGTGCCGGTCGACACCGACGAAATTGCCGGCGCGCTCGAGAAATACGACCGGGTGCGCAGCGATCCTAATATCATGTCACTGACCATCGCCACGACCATGCAGTGTAACATGGGCTGCTATTACTGCTTCGAAGATCGCAAGAGCACGGCAAGTCTTGATGGCGGCGACATCGATGCCATCATCCGGTTTGTTGCCGACCGGCTTCCTGTCAACGGCCGGCTACACATCACGTGGTTTGGCGGCGAACCGCTGCTCGCCAAGGTTTTTGTGCTGGAGGCGTCGCGCGCCTTGATGGATCTAGCGGCGAGCCGAAGCGCGGGCTATTCAGCGAGCATGGTGTCGAACGGCTATAACCTCGACGCCGCCACCGCTCGCGAGCTGCGCGATCATCAGGTGCGCAGCATTCAGATTACGCTCGACGGCGATCGTGCTCATCACGACGATGTACGACGCCACCTCGTAAAAAGCGGCGAGCGTGTCAGTTCCTATGCGCGGATCGTGGAGAATGTGCGCGCGTCGGCGAGTTCGATGTCGATCAGTCTTCGCGTCAACGTCAGCAAGCTGAATGCGCAGTCGATACGCTCGCTCATCGACGATCTCGCCGACGAGGGCCTCGTGGCTTCCATTGCGTCGATCTACTTCGCCCCCCTGCACAGCTTCAAGGTGACGGACCCGACCCGCGGATACCAAGTCCGCGAACGGGTGCATTTTACGAGCCGGGAGTTTGCGGAGATCGAAGTCGAGCTGCTGGAGCATGCTGCCGCACGCGGCTTTCGGCTTAGCGACTGGGCCAATCCGTCGTACGCCGGTTGCATTGCCGTGGCGAAGAATGGCTTCGTCATCGACAGCAACGGGGAAGTAAAGAAGTGCGACCATGAACTAGGCGAGGCGGGCACGGAACTCTCGTCGCTGCGTGATGCCAGCATCTCCAACGCCGACAATGAGCGAAAGTGGATCGACTACCGCCCCGAAGCAAACCCTGGCTGTAGCGAATGCGTACTGCTGCCGGTCTGCTATTCGCATTGCCCGCACAAGAATATGGCGGCCGAGACGCCCGAAATGGCGGACAAGTGTCCGTCGCACAAATATAATTGGGAGCGGACGCTGCCGTTGGTCCTTGCTCAGCGGGCACAGATCGGGCGAAATCAGAACTTCGAGGGTGTAGACGCAGCGGTCCTCGCATCCTGCTGAAGTGACGACGCCGCGGTGCCGAATGTCGTCGTCGCGTTGTCACGGTCCTCCATACACGTTAAAAATGCCTTCCGCTCGCGCCGCCCGCGCGGCAATTCCACGCGCGCAAGGCTGGCCCATGACCCGCACCCTCTACACCTACTGGCGCTCGTCCGCCTCGTACCGCGTCCGCATCGCGCTGGCGCTCAAGGGGCTGGCCTATGAGCAGGTGGCGATCAACCTCGCGCAGGGGGCGCAGACGAGTGTCGGGTTCACCATGATGAACCCGCAGGGGCTGATCCCGTACCTGATCGACGGCGAGATCGGGCTCAACCAGAGCCTCGCGATCATCGAATATCTCGACGAGACCTATCCCGACCCGCCGCTGCTGCCGGCCGACCCGGTCCGGCGGGCGCGGGTGCGGGGGGTGGCGCTGCAGATCGCCTGCGACATCCACCCGCTCAACAACCTGCGCGTGCTGAAGTACCTGAAGGGTGAAATGGGGCAGGCGCAGGCGGCGGTCGATACATGGTATCGCCACTGGGTCGAGACCGGCTTCGCGGCGCTCGAGGAGCTCGCGGAAGCGGCGACCGGGGCGTATCTGTTCGGCGATGCCGTGACGCTCGCCGACGTCTGCCTCGTGCCGCAGATGTGGAACGCGCGCCGGCTGCAGGCCGATATCGCCCTTTTCCCGAAGCTGGTGGCGATCGACACGCGCTTGAACGCGCTGCCGGCGGTCGCCGCGGCGCGGCCCGAGCGCCAGCCGGATGCGGTGGTTTAGGCCCCGATCCGGGTGGCCGGCAGCGGTGCGTCGGTGACGCGAGGAAGTCCGGGGGTGATGCGGGGTTGATGCGGGCGTGGTAGCGCGGCGGGTGCGCGGTTGACCGCGCCGGCTCAACGACTTAGCCGGCAAGGGCCATGATGAACTTCCAGTCCGACAACGCCGCCGGCGTCCGCCCCGACATCCTCGCCGCAGTCGCCGCCGCCGCCGGGCCGAGCGCGAACGCGTACGACGCCGACGACTGGTCGCAGCGGCTGGACGCGGTTTTTTCCGACGTGTTTGCAACGGCTTGTACGGTGATCCCGGTGTCGACGGGGACGGCGGCCAACGCGCTGGCGCTGGCGGCGATGGTCCCGCCGTACGGTGCGGTCGTCTGCCACGCCGAGGCGCACGTCAACGTCGACGAATGCGGCGCGCCCGAGTTCTTCAGCGGCGGAGCCAAGCTGTTGTTATGCCAGGGGGAATCGGCCAAGCTGACCCCCGCCACCGTCGCTGCGGCGACCGCCGGCCAGCGTGACGGCTACCACCAGGTCCGCCCCGCCGCCCTGTCGCTGACCCAGGCGACCGAGTGCGGCACGGTCTATTCGCCCGGCGAGGTCAAGGCACTGGCAACGCTGGCGAAATCGCGCGGCTGGCAGGTCCACATGGACGGCGCGCGCTTCGCCAACGCGGTCGCTTCGCTCGGCTGCGCGCCGGCCGACCTGACGTGGCGCGCCGGGGTCGACGTCCTCAGTCTCGGCGCGATCAAGAACGGTGGGATGACCGCCGAAGCTCTTGTTATCTTTGACGAATCGCTTGTCGAGCCGATCCGCTTCCGCCGCAAGCGCGCCGGCCAGATGCCGAGCAAGGGGCGCTTTCAGGCGGCGCAGCTCCTCGCCTATGTCGAGGCAGATCAATGGCTTGCGACCGCGGGAGCGGCCAACGCCGGTGCCGCCCGCCTCGCTGCCGCCCTCGGGGCCCGCGTCGCCTTCCCGGTCGGGGCGAACGAGGTGTTCGTCCGCCTGAGCCCGGCCGACGCCGCCGCACTGCGTGCCGCCGGGGCCCTGTTCTACGACTGGGGCGTGCCCGACGACCGCCTCGCCCGGCTCGTCGTCGCGTGGGATACGCCGGCGGACGCGATCGACGCGATGATCGCCGCCGTCGATCGCCTCGGCTAAGCTGTTGCCAACGCAGGGGAAGTTGGGCGGCGCCGATCGCACGACGGTGATCGAGTTCGTCGCCGTTACCCTGATCTGGGGCTCGACGTGGCTCGTCATCAAGGGGCAGCTCGGGGTGGTGCCGCCGGCGTGGTCGGTCAGCTACCGCTTCATCGTCGCCGGCGTCGTGCTGGCGATGTTCACGGTCGCGACCGGCCGCTGGCGCTGGCCGACGGCGGCGGG
>CAHJWP010000072.1 GCA_903642255.1 Sphingomonadaceae bacterium
GCCCCTACGGATTCTCCGCCAGATGCGCCGCGATCTCGTCGAAGAAGCGTTCGAGGTTGTGGATGACGTTGACCTTGAACTCGTAATTGACCTCCGACGACGACGATTCGATGATCGTCGAGGCGTCGACCTTGGCCGTGTAGATCGCCGCCAGCTCGCGGACATAGGCCGGGCTCAGGTCGATCTCGCCGAGCTCGTCGAGGATGCGCAGCTGGATGACCATGATCTGCCGCGTCAGGATCTCGAGCGCGCTGATCCGCGCGACGGCGGCCACGGGATCGAGCTGGACTTCGCTGCCGTCTTCCACGCGTGCCGGTCTACCGGCATAGGTCGCCGATGTCCAAACGCACCGTCACCGCGCGCATCGAGCGCTTCGCCGTCCGCGGCAGCTTCGTCATCGCCCGCGGCGCGAAGACCCATGTCGACGTCGTCGTCGCCGAGATCGCCGACGGCGGCGTCACCGGGCGCGGCGAGGGAACGGCGATCTATTATCGCGGGGAGACCGCCGAAACGGTGCTGGCGCAGGTCGAGGGCGTGGCCCCTGCCGTCGCCGACGGGGCGAGTCGCGCCGACCTGCTCGGCCTTTTGCCGCCGGGTGCCGCGCGCAACGCGGTCGACGCCGCTTTGTGGGACCTTGCGGCGAAGGCGAGCGGCGTTCCCGTGTGGCAGGCGATCGGCCTGCCGCGACCGCAGCCGCTGCTTACCGCTTACACGATCAGCCTTGGCGAGCCCGGCACGATGGAAGCCGCCGCCCGCGCAGTCGCGGGGCGGGAACTGCTCAAGGTCAAGCTATCGGGGGAGGGCGATATCGAACGCGTTGCCGCCGTCCGCCGCGGCGCGCCTGACGCGCGGCTGATCGTCGACGCCAACGAGGCGTGGGGCGGGGCCGATATCGAACGGCTCGCGGCGGGAATGGCCGACCTCCACGTAGAGTTGATCGAGCAGCCGGTCCCCGCCGGCCAGGACCAACTGCTCGATGGTGTCCGCAGCGCCGTCCCGCTGTGCGCCGACGAGAGCGTCCACGACCGCGCCAGCCTCGACGCCGTCGTCGGCCGCTACCGCTTCGTCAACATCAAGCTCGACAAGGCCGGCGGCCTGACCGAGGCGCTGGCGCTGGTCCACGCCGCGAAGCAACGCGGGATCGGCGTGCTGACCGGCTGCATGCTCGGCACATCGCTGGCGATCGCTCCGGCGTTCTATGTGGCGATGCAGGGCCTGTACGCCGACCTCGACGGCCCGCTGCTGATCGACGACCGGCCCGGCGGCCTGCGGTTCGCCGGGTCCGACGTCTGGCCGCCGGAGCGCGGATTGTGGGGCTGAATCCACGGTAAGGCACGACCGTGGGGCTGATCGGCCGCCCGGCTCGTTATCCCGGCGACATCAATCGGAGATTCGCATGCAGCTCGCCCATGGCACCATCGTCGCCGTCGCCGACGGGAAGAAGTTCACCCTGTACCGCAACGGCGGCAGCGACAGCGCGCCGGCCCTGACGGCGATCGGCTCGCCCGGCGTCGGCCGCCATGTCAGCGACGCCGGCGTCCGCCACCACGGCGGCGCGGCCAACCCGTCGGACCGCCAGATCGACGAGGACGGTTTCGCCGCGGCGACCGCCGGCGTCCTCAACACGATGGCGCTGGCGAACGAGATCGACACGCTGGTGGTGATCGCTCCGCCCAAGACGCTCGGCGAGCTGCGCCAGCACTGGCACAAGGTCACGGCGGGCAAGATCACCGCCGAGATCGGCAAGGAGATGACGGGGGCGTCGACGGCCGAGATCGCGGCGATGGTGGCGAAGTACGAGGCGCCCTCGCATGGGGCGGTCGACGCGTAGTAGGTTCGGCCGGGGAGCGGCGTCGCGGCTAAGCCGCGCCGTCGGACGGGTTCGGACAAGAAGGTCGCCCGACCCGCCGGCCGGTCGTCACGCGAGTCGGCGGCTGAGCGACGAACGCGAAGGGCGTTCCTCGCTTAGCCGCGCGCCGCTTAGACGACTTCAAACAGCCCCGCCGCGCCCATGCCGCCGCCGACGCACATCGTCACCACGACGTATTTCGCCCCGCGGCGCTTGCCCTCGATCAGCGCGTGGCCGGTCAGGCGGGCACCGCTCATGCCGTAGGGGTGGCCGACCGAGATCGCGCCGCCGTTGACGTTGAGCTTGTCCTGGTCGATGCCGAGCACGTCGGCGCAGTGGAGGACCTGGACGGCGAACGCCTCGTTCAGCTCCCACAGGCCGATGTCGTCGATCGTCAGACCGAAGCGCTTCAGGAGCTTGGGGACGGCATAGATCGGGCCAATGCCCATCTCGTCGGGGTCGAGGCCGGCGGACGCCATGCCGCGGTAGACACCAAGGGGGGTTAGACCCCGCCGCGCCGCTTCGCCGGCCTCCATCAGGACGCTGGCCGACGCACCGTCCGACAGCTGGCTCGCGTTGCCGGCGGTGATGACGCCGCCCTCGCGTACCGGCTTGAGGCCCTTGAGGCCGTCGAGCGTCGTCTCAGGGCGGTTGCCCTCGTCCTTGCTCAGCGTCACGTCGTGGAAGGTGACCTCGCCGGTCTCCTTGTTGGCCATGCCCATCTTGGCCGACAGCGGCACGATCTCGGCGTCGAACCGGCCCGCCTGCTGCGCCGCAGCAGTGCGCATCTGCGAGCGGTAGCTATACTCGTCCTGGCGGTCGCGGCTGATGCTGTAGCGCTTGGCGACGACCTCGGCGGTGTCGATCATCGGCATGTAGACGTTGCTGTGCATCGCGATCAGGCCGGGGTCGGGGTCGACGCGCATCTTGTTGGTCTGGACCATCGAGATCGAATCCTGCCCGCCGCCGACGACGACCTCCATCCGGTCGACGATGATCTGCTTCGCCGCGGTGGCGATCGCCATCAGCCCGCTGCCGCACTGGCGGTCCATGGTCATGCCGCTGACGCTCGTCGGCAGCCCGGCGCGGAGCAGCGCGAGTCGGCCGATGTTCGGCGACTGCCCGCCCTGCGTCAGGGACGCGCCCCAGACGACGTCGTCGACCTCCGCCCCGTCGATCCCCGCGCGCTCGACGGCGTGCTTGATCGCGTGCCCGCCGAGCAGCGGTGGCGGCGAGGCGTTGAACGCGCCGCGGAAGGCGCGCCCGATCGGGGTCCGGGCGGTCGAGACGATGACGGCTTCACGCATGGGTTCAGTCCTTTTCGGGAAAGCGGGGTGCCCCCGCCTCGAGGGGCAGGTCGAAGGCGCCGCAGATCAGCGCGACACCGTGATAAAAGCCGACGAGCTGGACGATCTCGAGCTGCTGCGCCTCGTCATAGTGTCCGGCGAGCGCCGCGTGCTCGGCGTCGCTCAGCCGCTTGCGGTCGAGCAGCGCGTCAACCGCGGCGATCAGCGCCGACTCTGCCGCGCTCCAATTGCCGTCGTACGCGTCGCCGTAAACCGTCGAGGCGATCTGCGCCGGGGTCAGCTGCGCCTTGGGGCCGAACGCCTGGACGTGGATGCCCCATTCGTACTCGCACCCTGTCTTGGCCGTCGTCCGGTCGATGACGATCTCGCGGTCGCGCAAACCGAGCGGCCCACGCGACAGCATTCCGCCGCCGCTGAACTTCTCCCACGCGCGGTCGCTGGTAGCGACAGTGGTGAACAGGACGAGCGGCTCGGCCCCCGGCGGCATCGTCTTGGTCATCGCGTCGGCGAACGCCGGCGGATACGGCTTGGCGAGCGGGGTGATGCGGCTCACAGGTAAACCAGCGAGACCGTCTCGCCGATCAGCGCCGGCTTGCCCTCGCCCTCGATCTCGACGGTGACGGCGACGGTCGACTGGTAACTGCCGTCGGGGCGCTGCTCGGCCGCGACGAGGGTGAAGCGGCCGCGCACCCGCTTGCCCGACTTGACCGGCGCGATGAACCGAAGCTTGTTCATGCCGTAGTTGACGCCCATCCTGGCCCCCGCGATTCGCGGCACCGAGGCATAGCTCATCGCCGGGATCAGGCTGAGCGTCAGATAGCCATGGGCGATCGTCGTGCCGAACGGGGTAGCCGCCGCGGCTACCGGATCGACGTGGATGAACTGGTGGTCGCCGGTGCACTCGGCGAACGCGTCGATCCGCGCCTGGTCGACGAGCACCCAATCGGACACGCCGACCTCGGTTCCGGCCAGCGCGCGATAGTCGTCGATGGGCAGCGCGTCGCGCATTCGTCTCTCCCCAGGGCCTTTGCCGCACCCTAGCGGCGGTTGCCGTTAGCGTCATCCCCTTACTTCGTCGCCATGCCGGCGCTAGGGAGCGGCATGACGATGACCGCGACCCGCGCCGCCCCCGCCGCATTGGCCCGCGCTACCATGCGCACCCTGCACCGCGCCCCCGAACCCGAAGTGCTCAGCCGCCTGCTGCCGGCGGCGACGCTCGATCCCGCCACCCGGGCGTCGATCGAATCCCGCGCGAAGGGCCTGCTCGCCGACCTGCGCGCGGCGCAGGGCAGCGGGTGGGTCAACCGCTTCCTTCAGCAGTACCGGCTCAACACCGCGGAGGGGGTCGCGCTGCTCAGCCTCGCGGAAGCCTTCCTGCGCGTGCCTGACGCGGCGACCGCCGACCTGCTGATCCGCGACAAGATCGGCGGGGCGGACTGGGGGGCGCATACCGGCAAGAGCGACTCGACGCTGGTCAATTCGGCGACATGGGGGCTGGTCCTGACGCGCGCGGTGGTCAGCGAGACGGGCAACGCGTCGGTGCTGAAGCGGCTGATCGCGCGGTCGGGCGAGCCGTTCGTCCGGACCGCGGTCGGCGCGGCGATGCGGATGATGGGCGCGATCTTCGTCATGGGGCGGACGATCGACGAGGCGCTCGAACGCGCCGCCGACAAGGACAATGCGGGGTTCAGCGCCAGCTTCGACATGCTCGGCGAGGCCGCGCGGACCTTCGCCGACGCCCAGCGCTATTACGATTCCTACGTCACCGCCATCGCCCGCATCGGCGCGGCGAACGTCGTCCACGGCCATTCGATCTCGGTCAAGCTGTCGGCCCTCCACCCGCGCTACGAGACGGCGCACGCCGCGACGTGCGTGCCCGAACTGACCGACCTGCTCGGATCGCTGGCGAGCGCCGCGGCGAAGGCGGGCATCGGCCTGACGGTCGACGCCGAGGAGAGCGAGCGGCTCGACATGAGCCTCGACATCATCGCCGCCGTCGCCGCCCATCCGCAGCTCGCCGGCTGGGACGGCTTCGGCATGGCGGTGCAGGCGTACAGCAAGCGGTCGGGCGCGGTGCTCGACTGGGCGCAGGCGCTGGGTGCCGCGACCGGCCGGCGACTCGGCGTGCGGCTGGTCAAAGGGGCGTATTGGGACAGCGAGATCAAGCGGACGCAGGTCGAGGGGCTGAGCGACTATCCGCTGTTCACCCGCAAGGCGGCGACCGACGTGTCGTACCTCGCCTGCGCCGGCAAGATGCTGACGTCGCCCAACCTGTTCCCGGCGTTCGCGACGCACAATGCGCTGACCGTGGCGACGATCCTCGAGTGGGCCGGCCCCGACAGGACGCGCTTCGAGTTCCAGCGGCTGCACGGCATGGGCGAGGGGCTGTACGAGCGGCTGGTGCGGGAGGAAGGCTATGCCTGCCGCAGCTACGCCCCGGTCGGCGGGCACCGCGACCTGCTGGCCTATCTCGTCCGCCGGCTGCTTGAGAACGGAGCGAACTCGAGCTTCGTCCACCAGCTGGCCGACACGACGGTCGACGACGCCACGCTGCTCGCCGACCCCGCGGTCAAGATCGCCGCGGTCGGCGGGAGCCGGCACCCGAGCATCCCGCTGCCCCGCGACCTGTTTCCCGGGCGGATTAATTCGAGCGGGCTCGACCTCGCCGATGCCGAGGTGCTGGCTGAGTTAGCGGCGGAGGTCGCCCCTCCGGCTTTGGCCGACGCTCGCGCCATCCGCCGTGACGGCGTTGGTGAAGTAAGTGTTGCCGTCGCCGCGGCCCACGCCGCCTTCCCGGCGTGGGACGCGATGCTGGCCGAGGTCCGCGCCGGCATCCTCGACCGCCTCGGCGACCTGCTCGAACGCGACCGGGCCGGCCTGATGGCGCTGTGCGTCGACGAGGCGCGCAAGACGATTCCCGACGCCCTCGGCGAGGTGCGCGAGGCGGTCGACTTCTGCCGCTACTACGCCGCACAGGCGCGCGAGAAGTTCGTCGCCGAAATCCTTCCCGGCCCGACCGGCGAGAGGAACGAGCTGCGGCTGGCGGGGCGCGGCGTGTTCGCGTGCATCGCCCCGTGGAACTTCCCGCTGGCGATCTTCCTCGGGCAGGTCACCGCCGCACTCGCCGCCGGCAACGCAGTCGTCGCCAAGCCGGCACCGCAGACGCCGCGGATCGCCGCCGCCGCGGTGGCGCTGGCGCACGAGGCCGGCATCCCGCCCGACGTGCTGCGGCTGGTCACCGGCGGTGGCGAGGTCGGCCATGCCCTGGTCGCGGACCCGCGGGTCATGGGCGTCGCCTTCACCGGCTCGACCGCGACGGCGCGGGCCATCGCCCGGACGCTGCTCGCCGACGATCGCCGCCCGCTGGTGCCGCTGATCGCCGAGACGGGCGGGCTCAATGCGATGATCGTCGATTCGACCGCGCTGCCCGAACAGGTCGTCGCCGATGTCGTCACCTCGGCGTTTCGCTCGGCCGGGCAGCGCTGCTCGGCGCTGCGCCTGTTGCTGCTGCAGGAGGAGATCGCCGAGTCTACCCTGAAGATGCTCGCCGGAGCGATGGACACGCTGGTCGTCGGCGACCCCGCCGACCCGCGGACCGACGTCGGCCCGGTGATCGACGCCGCGGCGTTCGACCGGCTCGAGACCTACCGCCAGTCGATGCGGCCGCGTTGGGTCCACAGCGTCGCCGCACCGGCGGGCGGCAACTTCGTCGCACCGACCGTCATCCGGCTCGATCGGATCGGCGACCTGCGCGACGAATGGTTCGGGCCGGTCCTCCACGTCGCGACGTGGCGCGCCGGGGCGCTGGCCGAGACCGTCGCCGCGGTCGACGCCAGCGGCTATGGTCTGACGATGGGGCTGCACAGCCGGATTGCGGCGTCGGCCGCGACGGTCGCGGCGCGCGCGCGGGTGGGCAACCTCTACGTCAACCGGGCGATGATCGGCGCCGTCGTCGGCAGCCAGCCGTTCGGCGGCGAGGGCCTGTCGGGCACCGGCCCCAAGGCGGGCGGGCCGCATTACCTGCCGCGCTTCGCCGTCGAGCGCGTGGTGTCGACCGATACGACCAGCGCCGGCGGCAATGCGACGCTGCTCAGCATCGCCGATACGGGCATCTGACCGCGCCGGCCTGCTGCCCGGCGCAACCGACTCGTCGCTGCCTCGTTACGTTACCGACACACAGGAGAAGCGACATGAAAATCAAGTTGACGATGGCCGTGCTGGCCGCAACGGTCGCGCTGCAGGCGCTGCCGGTCATGGCGCAGGACCGCTACGACGACCATCGCGCTTACAACGATCGCGACCACACCTACCGCACGCGCCGGCAGGACTGCCGCCGCAGCAACGGCACGACCGGCACGATCGCCGGCGCGGTCGGTGGCGGCCTGATCGGTAACGCGGTCGGTGGTGGCACGCTCGGCACGCTCGCCGGAGCCGGCGGCGGCGCGCTGGTCGGGCGGCAGTTAGACAAGAACCACGACCGCGCCCAGAACCGGCGCAACGGCTGCTGAAGCAACTCCCGATCTTGTCGGCGGCGGGTTTTGCGTATAGATCATCCGCATGAACGCGATGACCTCCGCCGCCGACTTCGCCGTCACCCCGCCGCGCCGCGACTGGGGCACCGCGTTACGCGCGGTGCGCCGGTTGCTGGCGAACAAAGACGACACCGTCCAGGTGTTCGAGATCATGCGCGCGCTCAACGGCAGCGCGACGCGCGACGGCTATCTTCGGTTGATCCGCACGGCACAGGGTGGGCGGCTCGCCTACCAGCGGCGCGAACTTGCCGAGGTGCTGATGGACCGGGCCCGGCTGGCGACGTATCCGGCCGGCTCCCTCGCGGCGCATTACCTCGACTTCACCCAGGCTGGGCAGATCAGCGCCGACGGCCTCGCCGACGTCAGCCGGGAAGTCGCCGCCGACCGCATCGACCTCGTTCATCCGGTGGCGTGGTACGGGCGGCGCATCCGCGACACGCACGACATCTGGCACATCGTTACCAGCTATGACCTCAGCGGGCTCGGCGAAGCGTGCCTCGTCGCCTTCTCCTTCGCCCAGACCCGCGCGCTCGGCTGGGCGGCGATCGCCATCGGCGCGTGGCTCACCGCGCTGCGTCAGCCGGGCCAGCCGTACGCCCGGGCGATCTGGGAGGGGTATCGCCGCGGCCGCGCCGCCGCCTGGCTGCCGGGCTGCGACTACGAAGCTCTGCTCGCCGAGCCGCTCGATGCTGTCCGCGCCCGGCTCGGGCTGACGCCGCCGGTGGTGTTCGACAGCATCCCGGTGACGGCGCGGAACAAGGCGCTGCCGAAGCAGTAGCCATTACCCCGTCGCCCCCTGCGCCGGGCTCGCTGCGGCCATCGGCGGGTCGATCACCCGGCCGTCGGCGCGGGCGGTCAGCGCGACCTGCGTCGGATAGGCGAAGTCGATGCCCAGCTCGTTGAACCGCCGCAGGATGGCGAGGCCGATCGCGTGACGTGCGTCCATCATCGTCATGAATGCCTGGCCGGCGGTGAAGAAGACGATCTCGAAGTCGAGGCTCGAATCGGCGAAGCGGACGAAGTGGCAGCGGTCGAAGCGGCATTCCGGCTGTGCGTCGACGATGCGCTTCACCTCGGCCGGGATGCGGTCGAGCAGGTCGCTGTCGGTCTGGTAGGTGACGCCGATGACCATCACGACCTGCCGCTCCTCGATGCGGGCTAGGTTGGAGATCTGGTCACCGAGCAGCTTGGTGTTGCCGACGATGACCTGCTCGCCCGACTGCGAGCGGAGGCGGACGGTCTTCAGCCCGATCGCCTCGACCTTGCCGGTGACCTGCCCCCAGCGGATCGTGTCGCCGACGCGGAACGGCCGGTCGAACAGGATCGCCAGCGCGGCGAACAGGTCGGCGAAGATACCCTGCGCGGCGAGACCGATGGCGATGCCGCCGACGCCGAGCCCCGCGACCAGTGCGGTGACGTTGACCCCCAGATTGTCGAGGACGAGGATGAAGGCGAGGCTCCATACCACGACGTTGACCAGTACGCGGATGATGTTCGACGCGCTGGCCAGCGCCGCCTTGTCTTCGGTCACCGCGGCGCGGCGGTCGACGAGGCTGAGGATGAACTCGCGGACCCAGACCGCGCCCTGGATCGCCGCGGCGACGGTGAAGACGAGCTTGATGAAGGCGAGCAACGCGCCTGGCGGCGCGGCGGCGCGGGCGGCGATGTCGGCGGCGAGCGCGCCGAGGAAGAAGCTCCGCGTCCGCCGCACCATGCGGCCCACGAAGCCCTGCCACGTCGTGACGTCGGCCCCGGTGCCGAGCAGGCGGCAGATGCCGAAGCGAACGCCGACGAAGACCAGGTAGAGGACGACCGCGCTCGCCACGCCGATCAGCGCGGCGACGCTGTCGGTCTGCAGCCACGCGATCGTCCCGACCGTCAGGCGGCGCAGCTGGTCGGGGGCGTGGAGCAGGTTGCCGGTGAGCGCGGTTACGCCAGAGCTGGCGGGGGTGGGGTGAACGGGCATGGCAGGACTAACGGTTGCAGGACGGGGAGGAGACGCAGCTTACCCCCTGCTCTTAACGGTCTGCCGCGTTGCTCGGCAATGAACGGCCCCTTGATCCTTTACGCCGTGGGCATGGGCGGCAGCCAGTCCGGCCAGTCGACCCTCAGTCCTGCGTCGCCGGCGCGTAGCTCCGCGTCGATCGCCTCGACCTTCAGATAGGCGATGCCCCGCCCTCCTTCGTGGCTTCGCAGCTCGCCGACCGCGACGCCACCCGCCGTGACTGTCGCCTCCTCGCCGGGATTGCCGGCCAGCGTCACCGGCAGCAGGCGGCGGCGCAGCCGGTCGCGGTGGTGCATCCGCGCCGTGTTCTCCTGGCCGACGTAGCAGCCCTTGGTGAAGCTGACGCCGTTCAGCTCGACCGCGTTCGCCTCGAGCCACAGCATCCGGTCGAGCAGCAGGTCGGCCGAGTCCGCGACCCCGAGACCGCGGCGGTGACGAGCATAGTCGTGGACGCCGGCGTTGGTCTCGGCCGCGTCGGTGATCCAGCGGCGGCCGAGCGCCGCGAGCTGCGGGTCGACGGCCAAATCGGCGACCGGCGCATCCCACGCCGCGAAGACATGCAGGGCAGGCTCGGCGCGGATCGTCACGTCGCGGCGCAGGCGGTACATCGTCAGCCGCCTGGC
>CAHJWP010000073.1 GCA_903642255.1 Sphingomonadaceae bacterium
CGCCGCCATCGCCGCGCTCGAGGCGGCCCAGCCGCTCGGCCGGGTGACGCGCGCGGTGCACGGCGCGGCGCTGTGGCGGCGCGAACAACCATTGCTCGTCCGCGAGGACGTCGGCCGGCACAATGCGCTCGACAAGCTGGCGGGAGCCGCCGCCGGGATCGCCACCGGCGACGCGCTGCTGCTGTTGACCAGCCGGGTCTCGGTCGAGATGGTCCAGAAGGCGGCGGTGCTTGGATGCCCGGTGATCGTCGCCGTGTCCGCCCCGACCCGCCTCGCCGTCGCGACCGCCGCCGCCGCCGGCCTGACCCTCGTCGCGGTCGCGCGGGCCGACGGCTTCGAGGTGTTCACCAGGCCGGAGCGGATCGCCTGGCCCTAGATCTTCGCGTCCAGTGCGCGCTGGATCGCTTCCTCGAGCAGCGTCGCCGCGCCCGCCGCGTCCTTCCAGTCGCCGATCGTCACCCACTTGCCCTTCTCGAGGTCCTTATAGTGCTCGAAGAAGTGGGCGATCTGCTCCTTCAGCGTCGGCGGCAGGTCGTCGGGGCTCTTGATGTTGGCGTAGAACGGGTGGAGCGCGTCGACCGGCACGGCGATCAGCTTCTCGTCGCCGCCGCCCTCGTCCTCCATGACCAGCGCGCCGATCGGGCGGACGCGGCACACCGCGCCGGGCACCAGCGGCGTCTGGCCGACGACGAGCACGTCGATCGGGTCGCCGTCGGCCGACAGCGTGTGCGGGATGAAGCCGTAGTTGCCCGGATAGAACATCGCGGTGTGGAGGAAGCGGTCGACGAACAGCGCGCCGCTCGACTTGTCCATCTCGTATTTGACCGGCTCGCCGCCCATCGGCACCTCGATGATGGCGTGGACGTCCCACGGCGGCGCGCGGCCGATGCTGATCTTGGCGATGTCCACGCAGTCTCCTATCTGTTCAGGCAACGAAGCTGCGCCGCGATAACGCGCGAAAGCGCCAGCGTCGAGACCGAGGAACCCCGCCATGGCCGATCCAGTCGTCATCCTGTCGTTCGCCCGCACGCCGATGGGCGGCTTTCAGGGCGCGCTGAGCGGGGTCAGCGCGACGGCGCTCGGCAGCACCGCGGTACGCGCCGCGGTCGAGCGGTCGGGCGTCGCCGGCGAGATGATCGATCAGATCGTCATGGGCTGCGTCCTGCCCGCGGGGCTCGGGCAGGCCCCGGCGCGGCAGGCGGCGATCGGTGCCGGCCTGCCGCTCGGCGTCACCGCGACGACGGTCAACAAGATGTGCGGCAGCGGCATGCAGGCGGCGATCATGGCGCATGACGCGCTCGCCGCGCACACCGCCGACATCGTCGTCGCCGGCGGCATGGAGAGCATGTCGAACGCGCCCTACCTGCTCGCCAAGCACCGCGGCGGCGCGCGGATCGGCCACGACGTGGTCAAGGACTCGATGTACCTCGACGGGCTCGAGGATGCCTACGACCCCGGCAAGCTGATGGGCAGCTTCGCCGAGGACAGCGCGCGCGACTATCAGTTCACGCGCACCGAGCAGGACGACTTCGCGCTCGAATCGCTGCGCCGGGCGACCGCGGCGATTAGTGGCGGCGCATTCGCCGGCGAGATCGTCGCGGTACAGGTTCCCGGCCGTGGCGCGCCGACGACGGTCGACACCGACGAAGCTCCCGGCAAGGCGCGGCCCGACAAGATCCCGACGCTGAAACCCGCGTTCAGCCCCGACGGGACGATCACCGCGGCGAACGCCTCGTCGATCTCCGACGGCGCGGCGGCGCTGGTCCTGACGCGGGCGAGCGTCGCGCTGGCGAAGGGCCTGACCCCGGTCGCCCGCATCGTCGCCCACGCCGCCCACGCCCACGAGCCGGGCAAGTTCACCACCGCGCCCGTGCCGGCGATCCGAAAAGTGCTCGACCGCGCCGGCTGGACGGTCGCCGACGTCGACCTGTTCGAGGTCAACGAGGCGTTCGCCGTCGTCGCGATGATCGCGATGCGCGACCTTGGCATCGACCGCGACAGGCTCAACGTCCACGGCGGCGCGACCGCGCTCGGCCATCCGATCGGCGCGAGCGGCGCGCGGATCATCGCGACGCTGGTCGCCGCGCTCCAGCGCACCGGCGGGACCAGAGGTGTCGCCGCGCTGTGCATCGGCGGCGGCGAAGCGACGGCGATGGCGATCGAGCTGATCTAGAGCGGCTTCCCCGCGAACAGCGCGTCGAGATACGCCGCCAGCCGGACGCCGCCCTGTTCGAGGCGCAGGTCGCGGTCGGCGGTCCACGCATAGACATAGTCGAAGCCGAGCTTGGCCGGCTCGCCGGGCGTCGTCGGGGGGGCGGGGTAGATCCGGTCGCGCAGCGCCGCGGACTCGCCGATCCACACTTTAGGGTCGGTCACCCGCCAGTCGCGGCGCTCGGCGGTCGTGATCCGCGGCAGCAGCCACGCGGCGAATTCGGAGTAGGACAGCTGCTCCTGGTCGATCAGCCCCGAATCCCACACGGCGTGCAGGTTGGTCGACTCCCGATTGAAGGTGACCTTGACGTCGTTGCCGCCCTTGTCGGTGCCGTTGCCGGCGTGGAGCGGCTGATGCAGGTCGCCGACGATGTGGATGATGAAGCGCAGCGCCAGCGCCCTGGCGTCGCGCGACGCGGCGCGATCGCGGACGGTCGCGACGAACTTGGTCAGCGCAGTGACGGCATCGCCCTCGGGCGGAGCGCCGACCTCGGCATAGGTCTTGCCCGGCGGCACGGTCACATAGTGGAACGGCCCCGCCTCCTTCTGCCAGAAAGCATCGGGGTTCGACCGTTCGAAGTCGGGCCACGTCGACGCCTCGGCGATGCCCTCGACGCCGAGGATCGCGCGGACCGCGTGGCGGGTGTGGCGCGTCACCAGCCGCGCGGCGATCGCGCCGATCACCCGGTGGCCGGTCTTGCCCCATGCCAGCGCGGGCGTCGGGGCGAGGGCGAGGAGCAGGGCGAGGAACAGGCGCATCGCCGACCCATGCGGGACGCTGGTGACGCTTTCAAGACAGGGCCGCCGCTTGACCCGCCCGTCGCCCGTTCGTACCTGCGGCGCGATGACCCCGCGCACCCTCTATGCCAAGATCTGGGACGACCATGTCGTCGAGACGCGCGACGACGGCACCGCGCTGGTCTGGATCGACCGCCACCTGATCCACGAGGTGACGACCCCGCAGGCGTTCGAAGGACTCCGCCTCGCCGGTCGGCGCGTCCACCGCCCCGACCTGACGCTCGCCGTGCCCGACCACAACGTCCCGACCGACCACCGCTTCGACCCGATCGCCGATCCGCAGTCGGCGCTGCAGGTCGCAACGCTGGAGGCGAACTGCGCCGAGTTCGGCGTCGAGCATATCGGCATCAACGCCACCGAACAGGGCATCGTCCACGTCATCGGCCCCGAGCAGGGGTTCACTTTGCCCGGCACGACGCTGGTCTGCGGCGACAGCCATACCGCGACGCACGGCGCGCTCGGCGCGCTGGCGTTCGGTATCGGCACGTCCGAGGTCGAGCACGTCTTCGCCACCCAGACGCTGCTGCTCCGCAAGTCGGCGGCGATGGAGGTGCGCGTCACCGGAAGTCTCGGCTTCTCGATCAGCGCCAAGGACGTCGCGTTGGCGATCGTCGGCGCACTCGGCACCGGCGGCGGCACCGGCTTCGTCCTCGACTATACCGGCGACGTGATCCGCGACCTGTCGATCGAAGGCCGGATGACGGTGTGCAACATGGCGATCGAGGCCGGAGCGCGCGCCGGGCTGGTCGCGCCCGACGCCAAGACGTTCGACTATCTCCGCGGCCGGCCGCGCTCGCCGACCGGTGCGGCGTGGGACGCGGCGGTCGCCTATTGGTCGACCCTGCCGACCGACGCGGGCGCGACCTACGACCGCGTCGTGACGATCGACGGCAGCGCCATCGCGCCCTTGGTGACGTGGGGGACGAGCCCCGAGGACGTCGTCGCGATCACCGGCCGCGTCCCGTCTCCCGATAGTTTCGCCGACCCGAACAAGCGCGCCGCCGCGGCCAAGTCGCTCGACTATATGGGGCTGACGCCGGGTACCCGGCTCGGGGACGTGGCCATCGAGAACATCTTTATCGGCAGCTGCACCAACAGCCGGATCGAGGACCTGCGCGCCGCCGCCGCCGTCGCCCGCGGCCGGCACGTCGCGGGTGGGGTGCGGCAGGCGCTCGTCGTGCCGGGCTCGGGGCTGGTCAAGCGGCAGGCCGAGGCCGAGGGGCTCGACCGCATCTTCATCGAAGCGGGCTTCGACTGGCGCGAGCCCGGCTGCTCGATGTGCCTCGGGATGAACCCCGACAAGGTGCCGCCCGGCGAGCGCTGCGCCTCGACCAGCAACCGCAACTTCGTCGGCCGCCAGGGACCGGGTGCGCGCACCCACCTGCTCAGCCCGGCGATGGCCGCGGCGGCGGCGGTGACGGGACGGCTGACCGACGTGCGGGAATTGATGGGGTGAGGCGATCGTGATAATTTGGCCAATCTTCCGCAGAGGATTGGCCAAAGTCATGGATGCCCGCACCGAATTCGCCGCCGCCGACGCCAAGGCGCACTTCTCCGAACTCCTGACCCGCGCCGAAAATGGCGAGGAGGTCCTGATCAGCCGCCACGGCAAGGTCGTCGCCAAGCTGGCCCCGGCGGGGGAGATCGACGTGGTCGCCGCCCGACGGGCGCGGCGGCTGGCGTGGCAGAACGTGATGGACGGCGGCCGGCCGATGCTCGGTCCCGACCTGACGATCCGCCAACTGATCGAGGAGGGGCGCAAGTACTGATGATCTTGATCGTCGATGCTTCGGTCGCGCTGGCGTGGCACTTCGAGGACGAATCAACCGCCATCATCGACGCCTTCCGCGCCGAATGCGAAGACGCGACGCTGTATGTGCCTGCCCACTGGCTCGCCGAAGTCGCCAACGGCGTCCTTGTCGGTGAACGGCGGAAGCGATCCAACGATGCTCAGGCGACACGGTTCGTCACGTGGCTTGGGCTGCTGGCAACCGTCGTCGACACGGAGGGTGCGATGACGGCGACGCAATCCCTGCTGCCGCTGGCTCGCCAGTACGGCCTGACAATTTACGACGCCGCCTACCTTGAACTGGCGATGCGGCGGAACCTGCCGCTGGCGACGCTCGATGCCGCGCTCGCCACGGCGGCGCGGGCGGCCGGCGTGACCGTCGTCGATGTGGCGTGACGCCGTCGCCACACCGCGCTAATCGTCGCCCATGACCCCCTTCACCACCCTGACCGGCGTCGCCGTGCCGTTCGGCGCGGCGAATGTCGACACCGACGTCATCATCCCGGCGCGCTTCCTCAAGACGATCACGCGCGCCGGCCTTGGGGCGGGCGCGTTCGCGACGCTGCGCGATGACCCCGGCAACCTGTTCGATACGCCGCGCAACGCGGGCGCGCCGATCCTGATCGCCGGCGACAACTTCGGCTGCGGGTCGAGCCGCGAGCACGCGCCATGGGCGCTCGCCGACATGGGCTTCCGCGTCGTCATCGCGCCGTCGTTTGCCGACATCTTCGCCGGCAACGCGTACAAGAACGGCATGCTGCTCGTCGTCCTGCCGCAGGAGCAGATCGACCGGCTGCTGGTCGCCGCGGCCGACGCCGACGTCACCGTCGACCTCGAGAACCAGGTCGTCACCACGGCGTACCAGGACCGCTTCGCCTTCGCGGTCGACCCGTTCCGCAAGGACGCGCTGCTCAGGGGGCAGGACGAGATCGGCCTGACGCTGACCATGGCGCCGGCGATTCGCGCGTACGAGGCGCGGCTGACGGCCGACCGGCCGTGGATCGGCGGGGCGGCGCGAGCAGCGTAAGGCCGCCAGCATATCTTGCTAAGGCATACCCCGCGGCTCGTCTCCCTGTCACGATCGGGGGAGCAGACGATGATCCGGGTTGCCGTTACAGGCGTTGCCGCGTTGCTGGCGACCACCGCTCCGGCGCAGGTCGCCACCGCCGATCTTGCCACGCCGCCGCCGGGCGCGATGCACGTCGCCATCGTCCCGGCGAACGAACTCGCCACCGGCATCGCCGACCTCGTGCTCGTCGAGGGCGACCCGTCGACGGCGATCGGCGACCTCCGCCACACCCGCGTTGTCACGCTCGACGGCAGCTGCTCGACGCCGACGCGCCGCGGAGCGCGGCGGGGTATGCGGGACGGCCGAAGTAGCCGACGCGCGAAAAGTGTCGGCTGGCTTTACACTTTGCCCGCCGGGAACGTGCTTTCTCCTCGACGGGACGGCTGGCACGACACTTGCTTATCAAACTGCGAACCACTGGAGTCGTTGCATATGTTCGTTCGTAGCTTGATTGCCGTTGCCCTTCTCACCGCTGCGCTTCCGGCCGGGGCCGCGACGATCACCGGCCTGTACAACACCGGTGCCGGCGTCGTCGGCAACGGGGCCGACAGCCACTGGACCCTCGCCGGCGGCCCGGCCTACGCCGGCGGCACCAACGGTCAGTTCCCGATCGGCCCGTGGATCGCCGACGACGCAACGTCGCGCTGGATCACGCCGACGACCAATGCCGCCGACAACAATGCGGTTTCAACTTTCGCCTTTTCGACCACGTTCGACCTGACGGGTCTGAAGGCTTCGACGGCGAGCATCGGCGGGACCTTCGCCGCCGATGACAGCGCGACGATCTTCCTCAACGGCGTCCAGGTCGGCGCGGCCAACCAGGGCGGCTTTTCGTTCCGCACGAACTTCACGATCGGCAGCGGCTTCGTCGCCGGCGTCAACACGCTGACCTTCACCGCGCTCAACAGCGGCGCCGGCCCGACCGGCGTCAACGTCGTCGTCTCGGGCACCGCCGACGCCGTGCCGGAAGCCGCGACGTGGACGATGATGATCGCCGGCTTCGGCCTCGTCGGGCTCGGCCTGCGCCGCCGCTCGGGAGCGGTCGCCGCCTGAGCCAGCCACCAGGACGTTTTGCGAGGGCGGTCCAGCGATGGGCCGCCCTTTCGCTTTGGGGAGCTTGGCCTTCGCCGCCCGTCCCGGTTAGGGAGGGGCATGACCCAGACCCTCCTCCTCCTCCCCGGCGACGGGATCGGCCCCGAAGTGACGGCACAGGCGGCACGCGTCGTCGAGCGGCTGAACGCCGTCGCGGGCCTCGACGTCACCACGGCGACCGCCCGCTTCGGCGGCGCGGCGATCGACGCCGACGGCGTGCCGCTGACCGACGCGACGCTTGCCGCCGCGAAGGCCGCCGACGCCGTGCTGATGGGCGCGGTCGGCGGCCCGCAATGGGCCGGGCAACCCTATGACAGACGTCCCGAAGCCGGGCTACTCGCCCTGCGTGCCGGCATGAACGTCTTCGCCAACCTGCGTCCGGCGCGGACCTTCGCCGCGCTGGTCGACGCGTCGAGCCTCAAGCCCGAGATCGTCGCCGGGCTCGACATCCTCTTCGTCCGCGAGCTGACCGGCGGCGTCTATTTCGGCGAGCCCCGCGGCGTCACCGGCACCAGCGACGCCCGGCGCGGGGTCAACACCCACGTCTACACCGCGGCTGAGATCCGCCGCGTCGCGCGCGTCGCCTTCGACCTCGCGCATGGCCGGTCGGGACGGGTGTGCAGCGCCGACAAGGCCAACGTCATGGAGGCCGGGCTGCTGTGGCGCGAGGAGGTGCAGGCCCTGCGCGACGCCGAATACCCGCACATCGCGCTGACCCACATGCTCGCCGACAACACTGCGATGCAGCTGGTCAAGAACCCGCGCCAGTTCGACGTTATCCTGACCGACAACCTGTTCGGCGACATCCTGTCCGACGAGGCGGCGATGCTGACGGGCTCGCTGGGCATGCTGCCGTCGGCGGCGCTGGGGCAAGCGGGGACGCCGGGTCTGTACGAGCCGATCCACGGGTCCGCGCCGGACATCGCGGGCAAGGGTGTGGCGAACCCGTGCGCGGCGATCCTCAGCTTGGCGATGGCGCTGCGCTACAGCCTCGGCCGCGCCGATCTGGCCGACCGGGTCGAGGCGGCGGTCGCGGCGGCGCTCGACACCGGCGCGCGGACGGCGGACCTCGGCGGGACGCTGAGAACGACGGCGATGGGCGACGCAGTGCTGGCGCACCTCTGATCGCTCCGCGAGCGGGGAGGATCAAGGACGTTGCCCCACGGCCCGCACCCCGCTAATCCCCCGCCCCACAGGAGATTGACACATGGCCTACACCGTCGCCGTCGTCGGCGCGACCGGATCGGTCGGGCGGGAGATGCTCAACATCCTCGCCGAGCGGCAGTTTCCGGTGAATATCGTCCACGCCCTCGCCTCGGGGCGGAGCCAGGGCGACGTCATCGACTTCGGCGAGGACGGGCGGACGCTCAAGGTCGCCAACCTCGAGCATTTCGACTTCGCCGGGACCGACATCGCGCTGTTCGCCGCGGGGTCGGACGTCGCCAAGCGCTATGCGCCGATCGCCGCCGCCGCCGGCGCGGTCGTCATCGATAATAGCTCGCTCTTCCGCATGGACCGCGACGTGCCGCTGATCGTCCCCGAGGTGAACCCAAGCGCGATCGACGGCTACGAAAAGCGCCGCATCATCGCCAACCCAAACTGCTCGACGGCGCAGATGGTCGTCGCGCTGAAGCCGCTGCACGACGCCGCCGGGATCAGGCGCGTCGTCGTCTCGACCTATCAGTCGGTTTCGGGCGCCGGCAAGGCGGGGATGGACGAGCTGTTCGAGCAGACCCGCGCCGTGTTCGTCGGCGACGCCAAGACGTCGTCGAAGTTCACCAAGCAGATCGCCTTCAACGTCATCCCGCACATCGACAGCTTCATGGCCGACGGCTTCACCCGCGAGGAATGGAAGATGGCGGCCGAGACGGTCAAGATCATGGGCCCCGAGGTCCGCGTCGTCGCGACCTGCGTCCGCGTGCCGGTGTTCGTCGGCCATTCGGAGGCGATCGCCGTCGAGTTCGAACGGCCGCTCTCCGTCGCCGAGGCGCAGTCGATCCTGCGCGAGGCCCCCGGCGTCATGCTCGTCGACAAGCGCGAGGACGGCGGCTACGTCACCCCGCTCGAAAGCGTCGGCGAATATGCGACCTATGTCAGCCGGGTGCGCAAGGACCCGACCGTCGAGCACGGCCTGCTACTGTGGTGCGTCAGCGACAATCTGCGGAAGGGCGCGGCGCTGAACACGGTGCAGATCGCCGAGCTGCTCGGCCGGCGGCACCTGAAGAAAGCCGCTTGATCGCCTGAACGTTACATGATCGAACCGGCCCGTCGGGACCCGGGGCGATCAGGCGAACGACGACGTCGCGCGGCGTCCGTCGGCGTCCGCGCCGGCCGGCCGGCCATGGCCCGGCGACACGATCACCGACGCCGAGTTCCGGCTGTTCGCCGAAGCTGCCGACGCTGTGCTGGATCGCCGACGACGACGGCGCGATCATCTGGTGCAACCGCCGCTGGCACGATTACTGCGGCACGACGGCGGCGGCGATGGCGGGCTGGGGCTGGCAGATCGTCCACGATCCGGCGCGGCTGCCCGAAATACTGGTGCGCTGGACCACGTCGATCGCGACCGGTGAGCGCCCGGCAGCAGCCGCTCCAGCCGACGGTGATCGCGGTCGGCGAGCTCGCCCGGCGGACGACCGAGCTGGTGCGGCGGACGATCGGCGAGGCGATCCGCGTCGACGTCGACCTCGCGCCCGACCTGTGGCCGGCGCGGGCCGATCCCGCCCAGCTCGAGAACGCGATCGTCAACCTGTGCGTCAACGCGCGCGACGCGTGCCCGACGGCGGCGTGGTGACGATCGCCACCGCCAATGCCGTCCTCGACGACGCCTTCGCCGCCGCCGATGCCGGCAGCCCGCGCGGCGACTTCGTCCGGCTGACCGTCGCCGATACCGGGGCCGGCATGCCCGCCGATACGTCGCCCGCGCCTTCGAGCCGTTCTTCACGACCAAGGCGGTCGGCCGCGGCACCGGGCTCGGCCAGGTCGACGGCTATGTCAAGCAATCGGTGGGCTATATCGCGATCCGTTCCACGGTCGGCTGCGGCACGACGGTCGCGCTCTGCCTGCCGCGGTCGCACGAGGAGATCGTCCCGGCGGCGGCGGGGCCTCCCACCGTCGCGGGAGCGTGCGCCGGCGAGACCGTCCTGCTGGTCGAGGACGATGCCGCGGTCCGCGCCGCAAGCG
>CAHJWP010000074.1 GCA_903642255.1 Sphingomonadaceae bacterium
TGAACCGCAGGCCCTGGCTCCTGCCGATCCAGTTCTCCTGCATCAGCCGGACCTTGTCGGGCCACTGGTCGAGCGTGCCGAGGCCGGCGAGCAGCTCGTCGGCGAAGTCGGTGATCTTCAGGAACCACTGGCTCAGCTGGCGCCGCTCGACCTGCGCGCCCGACCGCCAGCCGCGGCCGTCGATGACCTGCTCGTTGGCCAGCACGGTATGGTCGACCGGGTCCCAGTTGACCGCGCTCTGCTTGCGATAGACCAGCCCCGCCGCCATCAGGTCGAGGAACAGCGCCTGCTCGTGGCCGTAATAGTCGGGCTCGCACGTCGCCAGCTCGCGACTCCAGTCGAGCGCGAAGCCGAGGCGCTGGAGCTGCCCGCGCATCGTCGCGATATTGGCCCGCGTCCAGTCGCCGGGGTGGACGCCGCGCTCGATCGCCGCGTTCTCCGCCGGCATGCCGAACGCGTCCCAGCCCATCGGGTGGAGCACCTCGAAGCCCTGCGCCCGGCGGACGCGGGCGAGCACGTCGCCCATGACGTAGTTGCGGACGTGGCCGACGTGGATCTTGCCCGACGGATAGGGGAACATCTCGAGGATGTACGTCTTGGGCTTCGGGCTCGCGTCGTCGGCGCGGAACGTGCCGGCCGCGGTCCACGCCGCCTGCCACCGCGCCTCGGCGGCGGCAAAGTCGAACTTCTGGCCCGCGGCGGGGCCAGCCCGACGCTCGGCCGGCGGCGCGGTCACCCGGGGATCGATGCCCGGCGCAGGTCGCGGGCATGGCCGAGGATCGTCTCCTCGAGCTTCTGGACGGTCCCGGCGCGGACCGGCACCTCGACCCAGCCGGCGGCGCCGAGCTGCTCGCGGTTGGCCGAGACGCGCACGGCGTCGGCGCGCAGTACCGTGTCGAGGATGGCGATCGTCACCTTGATCCGCTCGTTCGGCGTCGCCGGGCTGACGTACCAGTCGGTGACGATGACGCCGCCGTTCGAATCGACCGTCGCCAGCGGCATGAAGGCGATGGTGTCGAGGCTCGCCTGCCACAGGTACGAATTGACGCCGATCGTCGCGAGCCGCGCCGGGGCGACCGGCGCGACGCGGGCGTGCTTGTCGCGGCCGCGGTGATGGCTGCACCCGCCGAGCAGCGCCGCCGACAGCACCGCCGCCATCAGCACCGCGCGCGGCGTGCCCACCCGTCCGACCGAACCCATCAATCCACTCCGCGCGTCATTGCGGCGTCCTTATAGGGGGCCGGTGGCGACACGGGAAGGGCGATGCACTTGGGCAACACCACGGCGTGAATCGCGCGCGGGACGGGTGAAAAGCCGCTGCGACACCGTAACTTCGCAACAAATGGGAAGCGATTCGCCGCTAGTCACGTTGACCGGGGGCTGGGCGCTGCCCGGTTGGACTGTTATTGGGCAACGAATCATGGGGACGGGCGGGATCAGTGCAGCGGGGACGACCCGCCTGATCGTGCCGGCAGCGTTGCTGCTGGCCGCCGCCGCGGCTTGCCCGGCGTTCGCCGTGACCAAGACCGTCGTCGCCAAGCATGTGCCGCCGGCGACGCTCACCCTCGACGTCGACGGCAGCGTCGAGCATCTGCGCGCCAATACCCTGTCGTCGTTCGCGCCGGGCGTGATCGACTCGTCGAAGTTCAGCTTCACCGCGCCGGGTGCGGCACCGGCCAATGCCCGGCTGGCGACCGCCGAGCGCGCCTTCCGCTTCACCCCGTCGGGCAAGGTCGACAGCCGTCGGGCGTTCAGCGTCGGCGTCACCTCGCGCGTCACCGCCCCCGTGGTCGACACCAGCCGCGCCGCCGCCGTTCCGGTCGAGGTCGCGCAGGCGACGCCGACGGTGCCCGCGGCATATAATGTCGATCTCGCCGTCGGCTGGCACAATTTCGCGGTGTCGGGCGGCTATGCCCGTAGCGACACCTTCGGCGCGCTGCCGCAGGCGCTGTCGCTGTCGCTGGCGTCGCCGCGGCGCGAGGCGGTCGACGCCGGCGTCAGCTATCGCGGCGCGAGCTGGAAGACGAGCCTGCAGATCGCCGCCGAGGAAGGCCCGTCGCTGCTGCTCAGCCCGCTGGCGTCGCCGACGCCGTCGCTGGTCGAGCGGCGCTATTCGGTCGAGGTCGGCGGGGCCTATCTGCTGACGCCGCGGCTGTCGGTCAACGGCGGGCTCAAGTACAAGGAAACGCTCAGCCCGACCGATCCGCTGCGCCGCGACCAGGCGGTCTATCTCGGCACCGCCTTCACCTTCTAGCCGCTTGGGTTCCGCGCCCTCCGAACGGCTGGCCGAGGTCCGCGCGGCGATTGCCCGGGCGGCGCGCCGGGCCGGCCGCGATCCGGCGGCGATCGACCTCGTCGCGGTATCGAAGACGCACGCCGCTGACGCGATCGAGCCCCTGCTTGCCGCCGGCCAGCGCAGTTTCGGCGAGAACCGGGTGCAGGAGGCGGCAGCGAAGTGGCCTGCGCTGGTCGCCGCCTATCCCGCTGTCCGCCTCCACCTCGTCGGCCAGCTCCAGTCGAACAAGGCGCGCGATGCGGTCATGCTGTTCGACGTCATTCACAGCGTCGACCGGCCGTCGCTGGTCGATGCGCTGGCGGCGGCGATGGTCGCCACGGGCCGGCGGCCCGACTGCTACCTGCAGGTCAACATCGGCGACGAGCCGCAGAAGGGCGGGGTTGCGCTCGGCGACCTCGCCGACCTGCTCGACCGGGCGCGGGCGGCGGACCTGCCGGTCGTCGGGCTGATGGCGGTGCCGCCCGAGGGGATCGAGCCTGCCCCGTTCTTCGCCCTTCTGGCGAAGCTCGCCCGCGACCACGGCCTCGCGGGGCTCAGCATGGGCATGTCGGGCGACTACGAGACGGCGGTCGAACTCGGCGCGACGTGCGTCCGCGTCGGCAGTGCGCTGTTCGGCGCGCGGGACTATCCGGCAGCCGATAAAACCGGCTAGAGCGGCGACAATCCCGGGGAGAAACCAATGAAGCTTCATCTGCTGGCCGGCGCGTGCCTCGCCGCCGCCGCCGTGTCCGCCGCCGCTGCGCCGGCCGACCTGCTCGCGCCGTGGACCGGACCCTATGGCGGCGAGCCGAACTTCGCCGCCGTCCGCGTCGCCGACTTCAAGCCGGCGCTCGAGGCCGGGATGGCGAGCGAAATGGCCGAAATCAACGCCATCGCGAACAATCCCGCCGCGCCGACCTTCGACAACACGATCGTCGCGCTCGAGAAGGCGGGCGACGCGCTGACCCGCGTCCAGACGATCTTCGGCATCTGGTCGAGCAACCTCAAGACGCCCGACGTCGCCGCCGTCGAGACCGAGATGGCCCCGAAGCTGTCGGCGTTCGGCGACGCGATCACCCAGAACCCGAAGCTCTTCGCGCGGATCGATGCGGTCTACAACTCGCCGGCGAAGGCGACGCTGACGGCCGAGCAGCAGCGGCTGGTCTGGGTCTACTGGCGGCGCTTCGTCCAGCAGGGGGCGAAGCTGTCGCCGGCCGACAAGAAGACGTTCAGCGCCAACAACGAAAAGCTGGCGACGCTGTATGCCAAATTCGCCCAGAACGAGCTGGCCGATGAGGAGAGATACGTCCTGACGCTCGATTCGCCGGCGCAGCTCAAGGGGCTGAGCAAGGCGCAGATCGACGCCGCGGCGGCGGAAGGCGTCAAGCGCGGGCAGGCCGGCAAGTGGCTGATCACCAACACGCGGTCGGCGATGGAGCCGTTCCTGACCTATGCCGACGACCGGCCGAGCCGCGAAAAAGGCTTCCGCCTGTGGACGATGCGCGGTGACAACGGCGGCGCGACCGACAACAACGCGATCGTCACGCAGATCCTCGCGCTGCGGGCGGCGAACGCGAAGCTGATCGGCTATCCGACCTTCGCTCACTGGGTGCTGTCCGACCGCATGGCCAAGACGCCCGAAACGGCGATGGCGCTCGAACTCGCCGCGTGGAAGCCGGCGGTGGCGCAGGTCCACAAGGATGTCGCGGTGATGCAGGCAGTCGTGGATCAGGAGCATGGCGGCTTCAGGATCGCACCGTGGGACTATCGCTATTACGCCGAGAAGGTCCGCAAGGCGAAGTACGACCTCGACCTCAACGAGGTAAAGCCGTACCTGCAGCTCGACCATGTCCGCGAGGCGATGTTCTTCGCCGCGAACAAGGTCTACGGCTTCACCTTCACCAAAGTCGATGGCCTCAGCGTCTTTCATCCCGACGTCACGGTGTACGAGGTCAAGGGCCGCGACGGGAAACACGTCGGCCTGTGGTACTTCGACCCGTACGCCCGGCCCGGCAAGAACAGCGGCGCGTGGATGAACGCGCTGCGCGAGCAGAGCACCTACGCCGGCGACGTGCCGACGATCGTCTCGAACAACGCCAACTTCATCAAGGCCGCGCCCGGCGCGCCGGTGACGATCTCGTTCGAGGATGCGCGGACGATGTTCCACGAGTTCGGCCATGCGCTGCACGGCCTCAACTCGAACGTCGCCTATCCGACGCTGTCGGGAACCAACACCGTCCGCGACTTCGTCGAGTTCCCCAGCCAATTGAACGAGAACTGGTTCACGACGCCCGAGGTCCAGGCGATGCTGGTCAACGGCGCCGGTCAGCCGCTGCCGGCGGCGCTGGTCGACAAGATCAAGGCTGCCGACACGTTCAACGCCGCGTTCGGCGTCGTCGAGGCGCAGGCGAGCGCGATCATGGACCTCGCCCTCCACCTCGCCGGCAGCACCCCGATCGACCCGAAGGCGTTCGAGACGAAGGAACTCGCCGACCTCGGGATGCCGGCCGAGATCGTCATGCGCCACCGCATCCCGCAGTTCGGCCACGTCTTCTCGGGCGACGGCTACTCGGCGGGATACTACGGCTATCTGTGGGCCGCGGTGCTCGACTATGACGCGTTCGAGGCGTTCACCGAAGCCGGCGGCCCATACGACCCGGCCGTGGCGAAGCGGCTCCACGACACGATCACGTCGGTCGGCAACACCGTCGATCCCGCTGTCGCCTACCGCAACTTCCGCGGCCGCGATCCAAGCGTTAATGCCTATCTGCGGGCGAAAGGATTTCCGGTGCCGGTGGCGGGCGCGGGTACCGATTAGCTTCCTGTCATCCCCGCGCAGCGGGGAATCCACCTCCCGAGATTTCAGGAGATGGGTCCCCGCTTTCGCAGGATGACAAACTGCTTCGAGTGAATTCGATTAGGAACAGCCACCGATGGTCCGCCTCGCTCTCGCCGCCCTCCTCGCGTCCGCCGCCGCGGCGCAGTCGCCCCAACCGCAGCCGGTCCCCATGCCGCCGGCGACCATCGCGCCGGTCGACAAGCCCTACCCAGGCACGATCAAGGTTCACGTCGACGCGACCGACCTCGACCGGCGCATCCTGACCGTCCACGAAACCGTTCCCGTCGCCGGCCCGGGACCGCTGACCCTGCTCTATCCCCAGTGGCTGCCGGGCAAGCATTCGCCGCGCGGGCCCGTCGACAAGCTCGCCGGGCTGATCGTCCATGCCGGCGCGGCGCGGATCGAATGGACGCGCGATCCGGTCGACGTCTACGCCTTCCACCTCGACGTGCCGGCGGGAGTGAGCACGGTCGACCTCGACTTCGAGTTCGTCTCGCCGACCGCGGGCAACCAGGGCCGCGTCGTCGTCACGCCCGATATGCTCAACCTCGAATTCGACCAGACGACCCTCTACCCGGCCGGCTATTTCACCCGCGACATCCCGGTGTCGGCGACGGTCAAGTTTCCCGAGGGCTGGCAGGCGGCGACCGCGCTGCGGCCGGTCGCCGGCGCGTCGGCCGGCGAGATCACCTATGGCACCGTGCCGTTCGAGACGCTCGTCGACTCGCCGATCTTCGCCGGGCGCTATGTCCGCCGCGTGCCGCTCGACACCTCGTCGCGGCCGGTGACGCTCGACATCGTTGCCGACCGGCCCGACCTGCTCGCCGCGACCGACGAGCAGATCGCGAAGCACGCCCACCTCGTGCAAGAGGCGACGACGCTGTTCGGGTCGAAGCACTTCGATCATTACGACCTGCTCCTCGCGCTCAGCGACAAGCAGGGCGGCATCGGCCTCGAGCATCACCGGTCGAGCGAGAACGGCTCGGTCCCCGGCTATTTCATCGAATGGGACAAGAACCCGAACGCCCACGGCCTGCTGCCGCACGAGTTCAGCCACAGCTGGGACGGCAAGTTCCGCCGCGGGGCCGATTCGTGGACGCCGAACTACAACGTGCCGATGCGCAACTCGCTGTTGTGGGTGTACGAGGGGGGCACGCAGTATTTCGGGACGATCCTCGGCGCGCGGTCGGGCATCTGGACCCGGCAGCAGGGCCTCGACGTGCTCGCCGGCTTCGCCGCGACGTACGACGCCGTCGCCGGACGGGTGTGGAAGCCGCTGATCGACACGACCAACGACCCGATCACCGCGTCGCGCGCGCCCGAACCGTGGCGCAACTGGCAGCGCAGCGAGGATTATTACGTCGAGGGCGCGCTGATCTGGCTCGACGCCGACACGCTGATCCGCGAGCGGTCGGGCGGCAAGCGGTCGCTCGACGACTTCGCGGCGCGCTTCTTCGGCGTCGACGACGGGAGCTGGACCGAGCTGAGCTATACCTTCGACGACGTCGTCGCCAACCTGAACGCGGTCGAGCCCTATGACTGGGCGACGTTCCTGCACGACCGGCTGACCGGCCACGGCCCCGGCGCGCCGCTCGACGGACTGGCGCGCGGCGGCTACCGACTGGTGTTCACCGACAAGATCAACGACATGGCCAAGGCGGGTGACACCGTGGCGAAGCGGGTCGACCTCAACTATTCGATCGGACTGACCGTCGGCGACGACGCGGTGATCACGCAGGTCATGTGGCAGGGTCCGGCGTTCGCCGCCGGGCTGACCGTCGGCACGACGATCCTCGCCGTCGACGGCGATGCGTTCAGCGGCGAGGCGCTCAAGCGCGCGGTGACGGCGGCGAAGACGGGCACGCCGCTCGAGGTGATCGTCAAGTCGGCCGACCGCTTCCGCACGGTCCGCATCGCGTGGACCGGGGGTCTGCGCTATCCGCACCTCGAACGGATCGGCACCGGCCCGGCGCGGCTCGACGCGATCCTCGCGGCGCGGACGAAGTAGCCCGCTACGCCGCGCGTCGTCGCAGGGCGCGGAGGGCGGCGACGATCAGCAGCGTGATCGCCGCGGCGGCGGTGTCGGCGTACCAGTCGGCCCATTCGGCGTCGCGGGCGATGATCGGCAGGGCCTGCAGCCCTTCGATCGCCGCGCCGAACGCCGACATGACGGCGGCGATCACCCACAGCCGGGTGCGGGGCCACGCCCATGCCGCCATGATGCTCAGCGTGATGAAGGCGGCGATGTGGTTGACCTTGTCGCCGTCGCCGAGGTCGGGGGCGTCGGCATTGGGCAGCAGCGCGGCGACCAGCGTGCCGAGCAGGACGAGGACGAACAGCCAGCGGCGCCACGTCATGCGATGTCGATCCAGTCGTCGGGGCCGAGAAAGGGCAGCAAAATCAGCAGCGCGTCGCGGTCCACCGCGACACAGCCCGCGGTCACCGGATGCGCCGGCGCGGTACAATGGAGGAAGATCGCGCTACCGCGATGCGGCACCGGCGGGTCGTCGTTGTAGCCGAGCGGGATGATAACGTCGTACAGACCGTCGTCGCGCCACAGCTGCTCGGCCGAGAAGGCGTGCGGGTGTTTGACCGGCCGGTTGTACGCCGGATCGGCCGGGTCGTCGGACCAGCCGTCGTCGGGCGTGAGCCAGCGCCACGGCAGCGCGCCAGCTTTCCTTGGCACTGGCACCGCCAGCCCGCGGTCGGGGCGGAGCAGCACCTCGCGCAAGGCCCAGCGGCCGAGCGGCGTATGGCCGTCGCCCTCGCGTTTGGCGTCGGCCGCGACCGGACCGCTCCGACCGATGCGGCACGGCGTCGTCACGCCGTCGGCGGTCAGCGTCAGCGCGGCGGTATCGACCCGCAAAATCACAGATAATGCCCGCTGCGGTCGCGCTTGGTGTCGAGGTAGGCGGCGTTGTGCGGGTTGGGCGGCATGGCGTGGGCGACGCGCTCGACGAGGGCGATGCCATGCGCCGCCAGACTCGCCACCTTGTCGGGGTTGTTGGTCAGCAGCCGCACGGCGTCGACGCCGAGCAGGCGGAGCATCGTCGCGGCGACGGCGAAGTCGCGCTCGTCGGGCTCGAAGCCGAGGCGCAGGTTGGCGTCGACCGTGTCGAATCCCTGGTCCTGCAGCGCATAGGCCCGCAGCTTGTTGATCAGCCCGATGCCGCGCCCCTCCTGCTGGAGATAGAGCAGGATGCCGCCGCCGGCGGCCGCGATCGCCGCGATGCCGGCGCGCAGCTGCGGGCCGCAGTCGCATTTGAGGCTGCCGAGGACGTCGCCGGTCAGGCACGCCGAGTGGAGGCGGGTCAACACGGGGGGCCGTGTCGCGTCGCGGCCGATGAGCAGCGCGAGATGCTCGGGCCCGCCCTCGGCCGGGCGGAAGGCGACGACCTCGGTCTCGGGCGCCCCGTCGAGCGGCAGCCGCGCGCGGGTGACGATCCGCAGCCGGTCGGCGCGGGCGTAGGCGAGGACGGCGGCGGCGGCGACCGTCAGGGGTTCGCCGTTCACATCGCCACGGGGGGCCGCCACCGCGAACACCGCCGGCAACACGCCGCCAAGCTTGGCCAGCCGCACGCCGGCCGCTGCCGCCGTTGCACGAGGGCCGGGATCGACCGTGCGGAACGGCCCCTTGAACGGCGTCCGCAGGTCGTCGACCGGGTCAGCGGTTGCGACCGAGGCGGCGAGGTCGAGCCACGGCGGCCGCTCGACCCAGACCACCTCCGCCCCCGCCGCCGGGCGCTGGTTGCGCAGGTGGAGGACGGCGGCGCGCCGCGGGGTCAGGATCAGGCCGGCACGCACCTTCCCCTCCCGTTGGCGTTCCGCCGCCCCCGGCCCAGGGGAGGGGGCCGGGGGGTGGGGAATGAGGCCCGCAGGTCCTTCCCCACCCCCGACTCCTCCCCTGAAGGGGAGGGGAGATTCAAGAATCGCCAGCATGGCCTCGTCAGCCAGTTCGACCGCCAGCACGTCGAGGTCGCTCCCGGCCGCGTCGCCCGTCACCCGGACGATCTGTCCGCGGCGGAGCTCGTCGACGGCGCGCGTGACGGCGGTGGCGGCGTCGCTCACAGGTCGAACGTCGCGATCTGTGGGATATGGTCCGACGGCTTGCCCCATAGCCGCGCATCCTCGACGACCTCGAAGCCGCTCGCGGCGCGGCCGACCGCGGGCGATGCCCAGATATGGTCGAGCCGCCGGCCGCGGTCGTTCACCGTGTGGTCGGCGTTGCGGTAGCTCCACCACGTGTACAGCCGCTCGGGCGGGGGGACGAAGCGGCGGCCGAGGTCGATCCAGTCGTGGCTTGCGGCGAGGCCGTTGAGCCGGTCGACCTCGACGGGCGTATGGCTGACGACGTTCAACAGCGCCTTGTGGCTCCACACGTCGCATTCGAGCGGGGCGATGTTGAAGTCGCCGACGATGACGCTGTCGTCGCGCAAGGCGTCCGACCAGCGCGTCATGCGGTCGACGAAGGCGAGTTTCTGCGCGAACTTCGGGTTGAGCGCGGGGTCGGGCAGGTCGCCGCCGGCCGGCACATAGACGTTCTCGAGCAGCAGCCCGTTCGGCAGGCGGGCGCCGATGTGCCGTGCCTCGCCATTGTCCTGCCAGTCGAAGCGGCGTTCCTCGGCGAGGGGCACCTTCGACAGCGTCGCGACGCCGTGGTGCATCTTTTGCCCACAGACCAGCCGGTAGCGGTAGCCGAGCCGCTCGAACAGCGCATGGGGGAAGGCGTCGTCGACGACCTTGGTCTCCTGCAGGCACAGGATGTCGGGGGTATGTTCGGTCAGGAACCGCTCGACGATGTCGAGGCGAAAGCGCACGGAATTGATGTTCCACGTGGCGATGGAGAGCTTGGGTGGCATCGCGGTCATTTAGGAGCGCGGACGCCGATCCCCAAACGAATTAGGCCCCCGCTCCGGGGGCAT
>CAHJWP010000075.1 GCA_903642255.1 Sphingomonadaceae bacterium
CTCGTCGTCGGCATGTCCGACCTCGGCATCGACGAGGTCGAGGGCGTGCGCGAGGCGAACGATACCCGCGCGGCGAAGTCGCCGTTCTCCGCGTCGCTCGACGTCGTACCGGCGATCAACGGTCGCGACGGTCAGATCGCCGTGGCGCGCGCCGGCGGCGTCACCCGTGCCGTCGTCGCGCCGGAAGCGAGCCGCGACATCTTCGCCGGGCAGGGCGCGCTGATCCGCCTGTCCAACGGCCCCGACATCGTGACCCGCGGCCGCGCCTTCCAGCTGGTCGAGCTCGGCGAGGCGGGGGCCGAGGCGGCGGGCGGCAGCCGCACCGCGTCGTTTGCCGCGTTCCGCAACGCGCTCGCCGAGGCGCAGCGCTTCGCCGGCGGCCACGGGCGCGAAGGCAACCGCGAGAACCTCTACCCGCGCGCCGACACCGAGGCGCTCGTCGCCGTCGCCGACGGCCGCCAGCCGCTCGTCGTCCATGTCGAGCGCGCGTCGGACATCCTCAGCGTGCTGGCGCTCAGGACCGAGTTCCCCAAACTCCACCTGATCCTGTTCGGCGCGCGCGAGGGGTGGACGGTGGCCGACCGCATCGCCGCGGCGCACGTCCCTGTCATCACCTCGGCGATCGACGACCTGCCCGACGCGTTCGAGACGCTCGCCTCGACCAAGTCGAACGTCGGGCGGCTGGTCGCCGCCGGGGTCGTCGTCGGCCTCGGCACGAGCGGAGGCGAATCGACCAACCAGCCGAGGAACGTCACCCAGTTCGCCGGCAACCTCGTCGCGCAGGGGCGGCTCCCCGGCGGCGTCGGCGTGAGCCGCGACGAGGCGCTCAGCCTGATCACCCGCAATCCGGCGGAAATCTTCGGCATGACCGACACCGGCACGATCGCGGCGGGCAAGCGCGCCGACCTGGTCGTGTGGGACGGCGACCCGCTCGAACTGACCTCGGCCCCAATCGCCGTGCTGATCGACGGGGTGGCGCAGCCGGTAACGTCGCGTCAGACGGAGTTGCGCGACCGCTACCTGCGGCTGCAGCACGACACGTTGCCGTTGCAGTACCGGCCGTGACAAAATTGCTCCCTCCCCCCACCGCGCGTCTTCGCGCGGTAGAGCGGGGAGGGCCGGGGTGGGGGCCAGTGGCGACGGCGGCCTCAGACTTCCCCCTCCCCGGCCCTCTCCGCTCTCGGTTCGCTTCGCTCACGTGGGGGGAGGGAGAAGAGTGACCCTCCTCGTCGTCGCCCTCGCCGCCTTCGTCGGGACGCACTTCCTGCTGTCGCACCCGCTGCGCGCGCCGCTCGTCGCCCGGCTCGGCGACGGCGGGTTCGCCGGGATCTATTCGCTCGTCGCCTTCGCCGCCCTCGGCTGGGCGGTGTTCGAGTGGCGGCGCGCGCCGGTCGACGTCTGGTGGGCCGCGCCGGCGTGGGGTTGGCTGGTCGCGGCGGTCGTCATGCTGTTCGCCTGCATCCTGCTCGTCGGGTCGATGACCGCGCCGAACCCCGCGCTAATGGGCGGCAAGGCTCCCGACGGGCGCGAGCGCGGTGTCCAGCGCATCACCCGCCACCCGATGATGTGGGCCTTCGCGTTGTGGGCGGTGGTTCATGCCGGGGTCGGGGGCACGGGCCGCGACGTCGCGCTGTCCGCTGCGATCCTGATCCTTGCCCTCGTCGGCGCGTGGGCACAGGACGGCAAGAAGCGCGGGCAGATGGGCGACGCGTGGGCGGTGCACGAGGCGGCGACGAGCTTCGTGCCGTTCGGCCGCGGTTTCGCCATGCCGGGCTGGGTCGCGCTGGTCGGCGGGATCGTGCTGTTCGCCGTCGCGACCGCGCTCCACCCGGTCGCCGGCGGTCCGAACCTGTGGGCGATGGCGTGAGACCGGCAAGCAGAGTCCGCTGTCCTACAGGGCCGGCCCGGTGGTTATCGGCGCGCGATGAGACCGATCCGCTCCGCCTCGACCGTGCCGTCGCTACTCCGCCCGAGGGGCGGCGGCCCGACGTTTTCCGTGACGCGCACAGAGCGTTAACGAGTGAAGCATGCGAAGTTACGCGCCGCGGCCGGTGCCGGATCGCTGACCCCGACCAGCACTGGAACACGCGATGAGCTTCGTCGACCGGACCGTCTGGATCACCGGAGCGTTGTCGGGCATCGGCGCGGCGCTGGCGCGGGCCTTTGCCGCCGAGGGGGCGCGCGTCATCCTGTCGGGCCGCCGGGCCGCCGGGCCGATGCGCTGGCGGTGGTCGCCGCCGACTGTCCGGGTTCGCGGACCCTGGCGTTCGACACGACCGACCTCGCCGGCCTGCCCGGCATCGTGGTGGACGCCGGGCCGGTCGCCATCCTCGTCAACAACGCCGGTATCTCGCAGCGCAGCCTCGCCCTCGACACGTCGTTCGGCGTCTATCGCACGGTGATGGAGGTCGATTTCTTCGCGCCGCTACGGCTGATGCAGCTCGTCCTGCCGGCGATGGTCGCCGCGCGGGCCCGGGCCGTCGTCAACCTCGCTTCGGTCGCCGGCAAGTTCGGCTCGCCGATGCGGACCGGCTGTCGCGCCGCCAAGCACGCGATGATCGGCTGGTCGGACGCCTTGCGGGCCGAGATCGCGCAGTACGGCGTCGCCGTCCACGTCGTTACGCGGGCTTCGTCCGGACCAGTGTTGCGGTCAATGCGCTCGAGGGCGACGGCTCGACGCGGGGGCGGAGCGACCCCGCGATCGACGCGGGCGTCGCGCCCGAGGTTGCCGCCGCGACGATCCTTTCTAGCATCGCCGCCGGCACGCGCGAAATCACGGTCGGCGGCGGGCCGGAAATGGGGCTGATCGCCCTGCGTGGCGGCGACCCCGACCGGCTGTTCGACCTGCTGGCGGCGGCGCACCGCTGGTAGCGCGGTGACCCTCTCCCGCTTGGCCGAAGAGGGTCGCTGCCCTACGCCAGCTGGCTCATCAGATGCTCGGCCGACGACACGCTGAACGCGCCGGGGTCCTCGACGTTGAGCTGGGTGACGACGCCGTCCTTGACCAGCATCGAGAAGCGCTGGCCGCGCAGCCCCATGCCGAACTTGCTGCCGTCCATCGTCAGGCCGAGCGCGGTGACGAAGTCGCCGTTGCCGTCGGCGACCATCGTCACCTTGCCCGCCGCCCCGGCGCTCTGCCCCCACGCGCCCATGACGAAGGCGTCGTTGACGCTGACGCAGACGATCTCGTCGACGCCGGCGGCCTTCATCGCGTCGGCGTTCGAGATATAGCCCGGCAGATGCTTGGCCGAGCAGGTCGGGGTGAACGCGCCCGGCACCGAGAACAGCGCGACGGTGCGCCCGGCGAACAGCGCCTCGGTCGAGATCGGCTGCGGCCCGGCCTCGGTCGCCTTGATCAGCGTCGCGGCGGGAACGTGGTCGCCTACCTTGATCGTCATGCGTCGGTCTCCTCGTGAATGCGGCCTGCGATAGCGGGGCGCATTGCCCCAGTCCAGCGGGAGAGGGTAGAATGAAGTTAGGTGGCATCGGCCGCTCCCGCGCCCGGCCACTCTGCGAGGATGGCCGGGCGGTGGAGCGGGCTGCTGCCGCCCGAAGGGACTGCCAGTGACCGATCCGCGCTTTCTCGTTGGCCAGCTGCTTCTGTCGATGCCAGGCATCGGCGATACCCGCTTCGAGCGTTCGGTGATCGCGATGTGCGTCCATGACGACGACGGCGCGCTCGGCCTGATGATCAACCGGCCGCATCCGACGCTGACGGTGCGCGATCTGATGGTCCAGCTCGACGTGCCGCCCGGTGCAACGCCCGCTTCGGCCGTGGTGATGCAGGGCGGCCCGGTCGAGCCGGGCCGTGGCTTCGTCCTTCACAGCCCCGACTATGCCGGGCAGGGGACGATCCACGTCGGCAGCCTCGGCGGCGTCCGCTGGGGGCTGACGTCGACGACCGACGTGCTCCGCGCCATCGCCGACGGCAAGGGGCCGCGGCAGTGGCTCGTCGCCCTCGGCTACACCGGCTGGGGCGGCGGGCAACTCGACGGCGAGCTGCTGCGCCACGGCTGGCACAGCATCGACGGCAGCGACGCGCTGGTCTTCGACACCCCAGCCGAGCGGCGCTGGCCGCGCGCCTTCGCCGCGCTCGGGATCGACGTCGGCTATCTATCGGCGACGGCGGGAACGGCGTGAGTGATCCTCCCCGCTCGCGGGGAGGATCACGTCACTTCTTCTTCTTGACCTTCGGGTCGGCCGGGGCGGCGGCGACTTCGGCGGCCGTCTTGGCACTTTCGATCGCGGCGCAGTTCGAGTTCTTGGTCGTGCCGAGGTTGACGAACGGCAGGATCGCCGCGACCGGCGTGCCGACGATGCCGAGCAGGACGCTGGTTCCGGCGCGGGCGATCAGTTCCTTCGACACCGGGTTGACCTTCGGCGCGGCGAAATAGCCGCCGACGCCGATCGGCGACTGGCCCGAAAAGAAGCTGATCTCCTTCGACTTGCCACGCAGCGCCAGACCGAGCGACTCGTCCTTGAAGCTGAACTGGCCCTTCATCGTATAAACGGCCCGGCCGGTGTCGAAGATTACTGGATCGGTCACCGAAACGCCGTCGGTGACGGTGAAGGCGGCGACGCCGCACCGGATGTCGCGCGGCTTCTTCAGATCCTTGCCGAACGCCGCGAGCAGGAAGTTCTGGACGTCGAGTTTGGCCAGCTCGATGTTCCGGATCCACAGCGTCCCCTCGCTGATGATAATGGCGATCCGCCCGGTCGAGCTGGCGAGCGAGGTGCGGACCGAATCACCGACCCCGCGCAGCTTGACCCGCCCGCCGATGTTTGCGGTGGTGCCGTTGTCCTCGACCTTGAACGACGTCAGTAGCTTGCCGATCGGCACCTGCGTCATGCGGATGTCGTACGTTGTGACGACCGGCTCGCGGTGAGCGTCGAGGTCGACGTCGGCGGTCATCCGGCCGCCGACGATGTCGAACGCGACCGGCTTCAGCGCGAGATTGCGATCGTCGAGGTCGACGTCGAGGACAAGGTTGTCAATCGGCACGTTGCCGGTGCGGATGTGCTTCGCGGTATATTTGACGTCGGCGTCGAACGCCGTCAGCGCGTCGAGGTCGAGCTTCGCGTCGGGCAGGATACGCGGGTGGCCGTCGACCATCTCGACAACACCCTTGCCGCCCTTGGCATCGAGCTTCTCGGGCGAATAGCCGATCCACGGCCCAATATCGAGCGCATCGAGCGTATCGCTATGAAGGACGCCGGCCAGCTTCGTCCGCTTGCCGCCAGTCGTGACATCAAGGTTGCCGACGAGGTCGGAATCGCCGAAGTGCCCCTTGATCCGCGCGAATTTATAATTGCCGCTGGTCTTGGTGAAGTGGGCCGCGAGCTTGTACGGCCGGGTCGCCGGGGCGGTCGCACCGGCGAGCTTGAATAGCGTTTGCAGGTTCTTACCGGCGATCGCGACGTTGAGGTCGGCCCCGTCGATCTTCGTCACGCCGGGCAGCGTGCCGGTGACGTCGACGTTCGTCTCGGCCGCATTGGCGTGGAGTTCGAGCCCCGTCTGGCCACCGGTGATCGTCGAGTTCGGGGTGGTGAACGCTCCGCGGATGGTGAACGGGTGGGCCAGCGCGGTGCCGCCGCCCTTGAAGGTCAGCGGTCCGGCGACCTGCTCCGCCCCCCGGCCGTTGACGTTGCCGGCAAGGTCACCGAACGTCAGGCGGACGTCGGCCTTGTGCTTGGCGTCGATATAATGGAGCGCGCTGCCGGTAACGCTGGCGCGGTCGATCGGCGGCACCTTGAATGGCGTGTCGCCGGCGAAGGTCCATGTGTTGCGCCCCGCCTGGTCGATCTCCAGCCCGGCGTTGGCTCCGTCGAGGTTCAGGAACAGGACGTGCTGGCGACCGAAGATCAGATCCCACGTGCTGATCTCGGTGTCGATCAGCCGCGCGGTGAACAGCTGGGGATCCTTGGCCCACGCCGGATTGGCGAGCGTCAGACCCTGGGCGAGGAACTTGAGGTGGAACGGATTGAAATACAACTGGAAATCGCCGTCGACCGCCACCGCGCGGTCGGCATATTTGCTCGCGTACTTGACGAAGGTGGGCTTCAGAAACCGACCCTTGGTGACGAACAGGATCGCCCAGGCGAGAACGATCAGGCCGATCAGGGTGACGACGAAACCGACGATCGCACCGATCGCCGAGTCGAGCGGGCGGCGCGCGCGGATGGTCGGCCGGGGTGCGGTCATGCTGTCCATCCTGCGTCAACCGTGTTCCAGCGAAGTCGTTCCGGTTGCGCACGACGGCATATGCTGCTAGTCGCCCGCCTCCACGTTTGGATCGCCCGGCTGAATGGGCTGCCGAGGCGGTTCTTCGCGTGCTTTCAGGAGACGAAATGCCCAAGCTCAAGACGAAGAGCGGTGTCAAGAAACGCTTCAAGATCACCGCGTCGGGGAAGGTCACCCACGGCGCGGTCGGCAAGCGCCACCGGCTAACCCACCATAATGCCAAGTATATCCGCCAGCACCGTGGCGCCGACACGATCTCCGAGCCCAATGCCCGGACGGTCAAGCTGTGGGCTCCCTACGGCCTGAAGCGCTAGGAGACCCGCCATGGCACGTGTCAAACGCGGGACGACCTCGCACGCCCGTCACAAGCGGGTCCTCGAACAGGCCAAGGGCTATTACGGCCGGCGCAAGAACACCATCCGTGTCGCGCGCCAGGCCGTTGAGAAGGCAGGGCAATATGCCTACCGCGACCGCAAGGTAAAGAAGCGGAACTTCCGTGCGCTGTGGATCCAGCGGATCAACGCCGCGGTCCGCGAGGTCGGCCTGACTTACGGCGTGTTCATGCACGGCCTCAAGCTGGCGAACGTCGAGCTCGACCGGAAGATGCTCGCCGACATCGCGATGCACGAACCGGATGCGTTCCGGGCGATCGCGGCACAGGCCAAATCGGCATTGGACGCCAAGCCGGCCCTCGCCGCCTAACTCATTGATTTGCCCGGAGCCACCGCGGACACTCCGCGGTACCGCGCCCGCATCGTCCGTGGTGCAGCCGCGCGCCCGCGGCGGGTCGGTGACGATGCTGGCGCGGGCCGGCGGCGCGCCGACGAGCGGGGCGGGGCGGCGACAGCTTCCGGTGCCCTTTCGTTATTCGGTGACCGGCGCTAACGCTCCCACGTGTCATCCCCGCGAAAGGCGGGGACCCATCTCCCGAGGCTTCAGGAGATGGGTCCCCGCTTTCGCGGGGATGACGGTTTGGTGGTTTGGGGACCAATGACCGACACGACCGCCCTCCACTCCGACCTGCTCGCCGCCATTGCGGCCGCGCCCGACCTCGCGACGCTCGACGCGGTGCGGGTCGCCGCGCTCGGCAAGGCGGGGTCGGTGACGGCGCTGATGAAGACCCTCGGCGGCATGGCCCCCGACGAGCGGCTGGTCGCCAGCCCGCGGCTCAACGGCCTGCGCGAGGCGGTCGCCGCGGCCATCGCCACGCGCAAGGCCGAACTCGACGCCGCCGCGCTCGACGCCCGCCTCGCGTCGGAACGTCTCGACCTGACGCTGCCGGTCGCCGCCGCGCCGGCCGGCACCATCCACCCGGTCAGCCAGGTGATGGACGAACTCGCCGAGATCTTCGCCGATCTCGGCTTCGCCGTCGCCGACGGGCCCGAGATCGAGGACGACTGGCACAATTTCACCGCGCTCAACATCCCCGAGACCCACCCGGCGCGGGCGATGCACGACACCTTCTACATGGCGCAGGGCGAGCATGTCGGCGGTGAGCCGTCTTCCCACCGACTCCTTTCGGAAGGGAGAGGAGCGGGGCACGCCGCCGGTCCGCCCGCCGGCACGATCCTGCGCCACCTGCTCCGCACCCACACCTCGCCGGTGCAGATCCGGACGATGCTGAGCACGCCGCCGCCGATCCGCATCATCGCGCCGGGGCGTACCTACCGTTCCGACAGCGACGCGACGCACACGCCGATGTTCCACCAGGTCGAGGGGCTGGTCATCGACCGCGGCATCCACCTCGGTCACCTCAAATGGACGCTCGAAATCTTCGTCAAGGCGTTCTTCGAGGTCGACGACGTCACGCTGCGCCTGCGCCCGAGCTATTTCCCCTTCACCGAGCCGTCGGTCGAGGTCGACGTCGGCTGCTCGTGGGCCGGCGGCACGCTGTCGATCGGCGGCACCGAATCGTGGCTCGAAATCCTCGGATCCGGCATGGTGCACCCCCGCGTAATCGCCGCGTGCGGGCTCGATCCGGACGAGTGGCAGGGCTTCGCCTTCGGCTGCGGCATCGACCGGCTGGCGATGCTGAAATACGGCATGACCGACCTCCGCCCCTTCTTCGACGGCGACGCCCGCTGGCTGCGCCACTACGGCTTCAAGGCGACCGACGTACCGACCTTGAGCGGAGGAGTGGGGGCGTGAGCGAGAAGGCTTTCCTGTGGCATGTGCTGCTCGTGCTGCCGTACTTCACCGTGACGACGTTCCTCGCCGTCCAGCATCTCGCCGAGCACTGGCACTGATCCGATGAAATTCACCCTGTCGTGGCTGCGCGACCACCTCGACACCGACGTCCCGCTCGCCGCGATCCTTGCCGCGCTCAACGACTGCGGGCTCGAGGTCGAGGGCGTCACCGATCCGGCGGCGAAGCTGGCGGCGTTCACCATCGCCGAGGTGCTGACCGCCGCGCCGCACCCACAGGCCGACAAGCTGCAGGTACTGACCGTCGCCACCGGCAGCGGCGATCCCGTCCAGGTCGTGTGCGGCGCGCCGAACGCGCGCGCGGGGATGAAGGGCGTGTTCGGCGCGGTCGGGGCGTACGTGCCGGGCAGCGACCTGACGCTCAAGGTGGCGAGCATCCGCGGGGTCGAGAGCCGCGGCATGATGTGCTCGATGCGCGAGCTCGAACTCAGCGACGAGCACGACGGGATCATCGACCTGAGCCCCGACGCGCCGGTCGGGGCGGGGTACGCCACATGGGCCGGGCTCGACGATCCGATGATCGAAGTCGCCGTGACGCCGAACCGCCAGGATTGCATGGGGGTCCGCGGCATCGCCCGCGACCTCGCCGCCAAGGGGCTAGGCCGGCTCAAGCCGCTCGCCGAGGCGTATCGCGTCGCCACCTTCGTCGTGCCACGGACCGGCCCCAGTCCCGATGTCCGGACCGATGACCCCGCAGGCTGCCCGGCGTTCTTCGCCTGCACCGTCGGCGGCGTGGTCAACGGCGCGGCGCACCCGTGGCTGCAGCGCAAGCTGCGCGCGGTCGGCCAGCGGCCGATCTCGGCGCTCGTCGACATCACCAACTTCGTCATGCTCGATCTCGGCCGGCCGCTGCACGTCTACGATTCCGCCAGGCTGAGCGGCGGGCTGACGGCACGCAAGGCGCGGGACGGGGAGACGGTGACGGCGCTCAACGGCCGGACCTATGCGCTCGACGACACGATGACCGTGATCGCGGATGCGACCTCCGTCCACGACATTGGCGGCATCATGGGCGGGGCCGAATCGGGCGTGTCGGCGACGACGACCGACGTGCTGATCGAATGCGCGTATTTCGACCCCGCCGGCATCGCCCGGACCGGGCAGAAGCTGACGCTGACCAGCGACGCGCGGACGCGGTTCGAGCGCGGGGTCGACCCCGCCTTCCTCGACGATGGGTTGGAGATCGCGACGCATCTGGTGCTCGAACTGTGCGGCGGGACGGCGAGCGACGTGACCCGCGCCGGGACGCCGCCGGTCGCCGACAGGATCGTCGCCTTCGACCCCGCCCGGACGCTGGCGCTCGCCGGCGTCGACGTGCCCGACGACGAGCAGGCGGCGATCCTGACGCGCCTCGGCTTCGGCGTCACCCGCGGCGACATCTGGCAGGTGGCGGTGCCGAGCTGGCGGCGCGACGTCGATGGTGGAACGGCTGCAAGCAGCCGCTGGGACGGCCCCGCCGACCTCGTCGAGGAAGTCGTCCGCATCCACGGCCTGGCCTACGTTCCCTCGACCCCGCTGCCGCGCGCCGAGGGCGTCGCCCGGCCGACCGCGACGCCGGCGCAGCGGATCG
>CAHJWP010000076.1 GCA_903642255.1 Sphingomonadaceae bacterium
GCCGCGAAGACATGCAGGGCAGGCTCGGCGCGGATCGTCACGTCGCGGCGCAGGCGGTACATCGTCAGCCGCCTGGCGAGTCCCTCGGCGGCGGTGGCGAGGACATCGACGAGAACCGCGCCCGGGGCGAGGCCGCCGCCATCGAACAGGATCATGTCGAACAGCGGCTTGCCCTGCGCACTGAGCAACCCCGCCCACAGCGGCTTGCCGGGGGCGAGCGCGGCGACGTCGTTGGTCACGAGGTCCTGCAGATAGGCGCGGGCGTCGGCCCCGCCGATTAGCAGGACGGCGCGGTCGGTCAGGCGGGCGATGGGCATCGGCCCAAGCTGGGGGTGCGGCGGCGGGAAGGCAAGCAGCGGGCCGGCGACGGGCCGGTCAATCCTACGCGAAGTTTACGAAGTTCACGCTCACGCGGGTGATTTCTGCCCATTCGCGACCCGGCGCCGACAGAACGTGGTGGGTGCCGGCGATGAGAAAGAGCCTCGCCGCCCGCATGATGGCGATCGACGGGTCACCCTAAGCGATTCGCGCGGCTGTAGGACAGTGTTTCCTGTGACGGGCCCGATCCGCCCCACGCCCGGGGATCAGGATCAGAACGGCGCCAGCCGGCTCGCGCGCGTGTAGTTCACCCACCCGGCGTTGACGCCCAGCCGCAGGCCGACGCCGAGCTTGATCGGGACGAGGATGACGCGGTCGCGCTGGTTGTAGGTCGCGGTGAAGCCGCCGATGAAATAGGCCTTGCCCTCGCCGCCGGGAAAGCGTCGGAACAGGTCGGCGCTGTCGTCGAGGTGATAGACCAGGGTGAACACCCGGCTGCCGTCGCCGCCGACGTCGAAGCCGACCGACGGCCCGGTCCAGAACACGGGCATCTCGCCCTCGATCTTCGAATAGAGCGTCCCCGAACCATAGCGCAGGCCGACGACGAACGCGCCCGACGCCTCGCGCCCGACGATGTAGCCGTTGGGCCGGCCGAGGTCCTTGAACGCCTTCTCGACCAGCTTCGCCGCCCCCTCGGCTCCCTTGCCGAACACGCCTTCGGCGGCGGCGATGACGTCCTTCTCCTCGTACGTGTCGGCCGGCGGCGTCGGCAGCGGTGCGTCGGCGGCTGGCGGTGCGGCGGGCGGCGGTGGGGTCGCCTCCTGCGCGCCCGCCGGAATCGCGCACGTCAGCGCGACGAGAAGTGCCATCCGGCGCATGTCAACCTCCGCTCAAGTCCCACGCCCCCGGCCGAATCCTAGGCCGCCGACGCGGTCGAAGTCCACCATCGCAGCGCCTTCCCAACGTCCGACGCCGCTGCTACCGCGGTGCAGCAACTGGCGGGAGCGTGGGACGCGATGCGGATTACGATGATCGGGTCGGGCTATGTCGGCCTCGTCTCGGGGGCGTGCTTCGCCGACTTCGGCCACGACGTGTGCTGCGTCGACCTCGACCAGGGCAAGATCGACCGGCTGCGGGCGGGCGTCATGCCGATCTACGAACCCGGCCTCGCCGAACTGGTCGGCAACAACGCCCGTGCCGGGCGGCTGACCTTCACCACCGACCTCTCACAGGGCGTGGTCGACGCGGAGGCGGTGTTCATCGCCGTCGGCACCCCGTCCCGCCGCGGCGACGGCCACGCCGACCTCAGCTACGTCTATGCCGCGGCGAAGGAGATCGCGGCGGCGTGCAGCGGCTATACCGTCGTCGTCACCAAGTCGACCGTGCCGGTCGGCACCGGCGACGAGGTCGAGCGCATCCTCCACGACGCCAACCCGGACGCCGAGTTCGCCGTCGTGTCGAACCCCGAGTTTCTCCGCGAGGGCGCGGCGATCCGCGACTTCAAGTTCCCCGACCGCATCGTCGTCGGCACCGAGGACGAGCGCGCCCGCGCCGTGCTGACCGAAATCTATCGCCCGCTGTTCATCAATTCGTCGCCGCTGCTGTTCACCGCGCGGCGCACCGCCGAGCTGATCAAGTACGCGGCGAACGCCTTCCTCGCGACCAAGATCACCTTCATCAACGAGATCGCCGACCTGTGCGAGGCGGTCGGCGCCAATGTCCAGGACGTCGCCCGCGGTATCGGCCTCGACAACCGCATCGGGTCGAAGTTCCTCCATGCCGGGCCCGGCTATGGCGGGTCGTGCTTCCCCAAGGACACGCTGGCGCTGATCAAGACCGCGCAGGACTTCGGCGCGCCGATCCGCATCGTCGAGACCGTCGCCGCGGTCAACGATGCACGCAAGCGGGCGATGGCGAAGAAGGTCGTCGCCGCCGCCGGCGGGTCGGTCCGCGGCAAGACGATCGCCGTGCTCGGCCTGACGTTCAAGCCGAACACCGACGACATGCGTGACAGTCCGGCGATCGCCGTCGTCCAGGCGTTGCAGGACGGCGGGGCGCACGTCCGCGCCTTCGATCCCGAGGGCATCGAACAGGCCAAGCTGGTCCTGGCCGGAGTCGATTACGCCGCCGACCCCTACGACTGCGTGGTCGACGCCGAAGTCACCGTGCTGATGACCGAATGGGACGCGTTCCGCGGGCTCGACATGGACCGCCTCGCGGCCGCCATGGCGACGCCGGTCGTCGTCGACCTGCGCAACGTCTACCGCCCCGACGAGATGGCGCGGCGCGGCATCGCTTATACCAGCGTCGGGCGTTGACCAGCGCCGCACGGCTTGCGTATAGCCACGCCCTTGCGGAGTCGTGGGTGAGCGGCTGAAACCAGCAGTTTGCTAAACTGCCGTACTGGGTAACCGGTACCGAGGGTTCGAATCCCTCCGACTCCGCCACGATCTCGGCCATGGCACGCGGGCCAGCAGCGCGCGCCAGCGGCTGCGGCGCGGCACGTCGGCGGCGATCACGGCGAGCACCGGGACCTTGGCGAAGAAGCGGAGGTCCTCGGCCCCGCGCACCTGCCGCTGGACGAGTTCGCGAACGACGGCGAGCGCGCTGGCGAGGGCGAAGCTCGACCCGGCCGCGATCGCCACCATCAGCGGAACGTTGGGATAGCTCGGGTCGTCGCTGGCGATGACGTCGCCGATGACCGCAAGACCGGTCGGGGCGGCGGCGATCTGATCGAAGTCGGCGACGCGCGCCGCCGCTGCGGTATAGCGCACGGTCCTGAACTTGACCTCGCGGTCGAGGGTCGCGAGCCTGTCGTATAGCGGCGCGCGGTCGATCAGGCGCAGCCGCGCGGCGAGATAATCGGCATCGCGCTGGGCCCGGACGACGCCGATCTGGGCATCCGTGGCGCTCGGTCCCGCCCGGCTGACGGCCTGCTCGCGCGCCAGCTGCTGGGCGACGTTCGCCCGCTCCGCCGTCAGCGCGACCGTCGCCGGATTGGTTTCGCCCTGCAGCCGGACGACGGCGAGCTGGGCATCGAGCCCATCGAGCTTTCGGCGCAGCTTCGTGACGACCGGATCCTCGGGTGCCTCCGCCGCCGATTTCGCGGCATCGATCGCCCCGACGCTCTGCTGCATGGCGGTGGCCTGCGCCGCATAGTCGAGGCCGCCCTGCGGTGTGTCGAGCGGGATCTGGTTCGCCGCCATGAACGCGGCGCGCGCCGCCTCGGCCCGTTGCAGGCCGGTCAGCTCCCTGGTGACCTGCGTCCGGTTCCACGCCGCCGCACGCCGCGCCGCGTCGACCCGCAGCTTGAGGTTCTGCTCGATGAAGGCAGCCCGGATCAGCGCGACGATCTGCTTGGCCGCCTCGAGCGACGACGAGGTGTAGTAGATCTCGATGATTGAGCTGTCTTCGAGCTGCTGCACGGCGATGCTCTGCGCGATCTGGTTCGCCGCCCACGTGGTCACGTCGCCCTCGCCGCCCGTCGCCAGCTGCCACGCGGTGATGACCTGCGGGTTGTCGGGCCAGCCGAGCTTGGTGACGACCGCGCGGGTGACGTTGTCGTCGACGACGAGCTTCATCTCAGTGGCGATGTAGCTCTGCTCGGTGTTGCGCTTCAGCGCGGCATATTGCGTCGGGTCGGTGCTGTCGATGTTGAGCATCACCCGCGCCTTGGCGGTATATTGCTTGGGCAGGTCCGCCGCGAGAAACCAGGCGACGCCGGACGCGACCAGCATCATCAGCACGATCGACCACCGCGCCGCGCGCAGCGTCGCCCAGAATTGTGCCAGGCTCATCGTGCCAGGCCCATCGTGCCAGGCTCCTTGCGACGCGCCCGGGACGGCCTCTCGATTGCACCGGACGGGTCGCGGCCGGCGGCGTTCGGCGAACGCGCCTCCACGACCCGCTGCGATGACCGGCCGATCCTCGACTTCATCCGTATCCTGCCTCGTCTGCCGTCGCCTTCCTAGCGTGTCTGGCGGTCCGGGTCGCGGTCGAATTGTCTCAGCGGCCGATCAGCCGCCGGGCCTGCGCGTCGGCGACGGCGTCGGTCGCCTGCCCGGTCGCGTCGGCCTCGGCGAAGATCGCGGCGAGGCGCGGTTCGATCCCGGCGATGCTCGCGGCCACCGACGCGGCGTCGCCGCGGCCGAGATATTCGGCGACGACGTTGATGATGCCGCCGGCGTTGATGACATAGTCGGGGGCATACAGGATGCCGCGCGCCTGGACCCGCGCGCCGTCGGCGGGCGTCGCCAGCTGGTTGTTCGCCGCCCCGGCGACGATGCGGACGTCGAGCGCGGCGATCGTCGCCTCGTCGAGCACCGCGCCGAGCGCGTTCGGGCTGAAGACGTCCGCCGCGACGCGGGTGATCTCGGTCACGTCGACCCGGCGGGCACCGAGCGCCGTCGCCACGGCTGCGGCTCGCGCCTCGTCGAGGTCGGCGACGGTCAGCTCGGCCCCGGCGGCCTTGAGCCGTTCGGCCACGCCGCCGCCGACGCTGCCGAGCCCCTGGATCGCGACATGGACCCCGGCGAAGTCGTCGCGGCCGAGCGCGTGGCGCACCGCGGCGCGCATCCCGACGAACACGCCCTGCGCCGTCGACGGCCCCGGATTGCCGCCCGCCGCGCCGCCCGCCGCCGGCAGGCCCGAGACGTGCGCCGTGCGGCGGGCGATGACCGTCATGTCGGCATCCGACATGCCGACGTCCTCGGCGGTGACGTAGCGTCCGCCGAGCGACTCGACCGCCGCGCCGAACGCCTCGAGCAGCGCCTCCGACTTCGTCGCGCTGTCCCTGAACACGACCGCCTTGCCGCCGCCCATCGGCAGCCCGGCCATCGCGTTCTTGTAGCTCATGCCGCGCGACAGGCGTAGCGCGTCGGTCAGCGCTGCGGCGTCGTCGGCGTACGACCACCAGCGGCAGCCGCCGGCGGCCGGGCCGCGGTGCGTCGAATGGACGGCGACGATCGCCCGGAGGCCGCTCGCCGGATCGGCGACGAAGTGCACCGCCTCGTGCGCATCATAGTCGGGGGCGTCGAATAGCATCGCGAAGACCTTGAAATTATCGTGCAGGCCCGCGCAATAAACGAACCCGAGCCGGAGCGGAAGTCAGAGCGTGCCCAGCCGTGCGTCGGCGGCCGACGGCCACGCGTCCTTGTCGAAGCCGTCGAACCCGTCGAGCGCGGCGCGGGCGAACTTCACCGACAGCGCCCCGCCGACCGGATCGACGACGAACGCCGCCCATGGCACGGCGAACAGCCGCTCGCCGATGCCGGCGATCCCGCCGACGCTCAGCGCGACATAGACGACGCGCCCCTCGGCGGCGGCCATCATCACATCGGCGACGGTGCCGACGGTGGTGCCGTCGGTCCCCGCGACGTGCGCGCCGAGCAGCATGGTGAACGGCGTCAGCGCGGCGTCGCTCGCTGCCGCCACCTCGGCTCTGCCGGTCGGGCCGGTCACCGGCGCGCCGTCGCGCGGGTCGCCGCCGCGGCACCCTTGTCGTAGCGCGCGCGCAGGCCCCACCAGCGCCACACGCCGAGCGCGTTGATCGCCAGCAGGAAGGCGTTCTGCCACAGCAGGTTGCCCTGCCCGGTGGCGAGGCCGACGACCATCCACGCGATCGACCCGATAGCGAAGACGACGAACCCCAGCCCCGTCAGCCGCGCCCCGAGGTTGGCCGCGACGAGCACCGCGGCGAGTGTCGTCGCGATCGGCGCGACCCAGTTGGCGACCTGCTCCACGCGATGCTCCCTCCGAAAACGGTTCGCCAGTCAAAGCGGGCGGGCGCGGGAAGGTTCCGGATGCTGCACGATGGTAAACTGTCGCGACGGGTTCCAGTGGGCGGCGGGGCGGTGCGTTATGGCTTGAGCGGCTGGATGAAGGAGCGCGTCGAGTTCGTTGCCGACCTTGGGTGCCGATGCCCATGGCCTCGCAGCCCGAGGCGTTGCGCGCCGTCGCGGCGTCGCCGCCGCCGGAGAATGCGACACTGACGGCGTCCGGACAGGCGATGTCCTGCCCGGCGGCCGTCGCTTTTCCGACTCCGATCGGCTAGGGTGCGCCCGCCATGTCGAACCTCAGCGCCATCGCCAGCCAGGTCTTCCATCTGACGGTCTGGCTCGTCCTGCTCGCGGTCGTCTTCGTGCCGCTCGAGCGGCTGTTCGCGCTGCGTCGCCACGACGGCCGGCGCGGCGGCCGGGCGACCGACCTGTTCTGGTACTTCCTGTCGAGCCTGCTGCCCGGCATCCTGCTCGGCGTGCCGATGGCGCTCGTCGCGTGGGGTGTCCACCGCGTCGTGCCGGGGCAGGTCCAGGCGTTCAGCCAGTCGCTGCCGCTGCCGCTGCGGATCGCCGCGGCGCTCGTCGTCGGGGAGATCGGCTTCTACTGGGGCCACCGCTGGAGCCACGAGGTCCCGCTGCTGTGGCGCTTCCACGCCCTCCACCATTCGGCCGAGCACCTCGACTGGCTGGTCAATACCCGCGCCCACCCGGTCGACATGGTGTTCGGCAAGTTCGTCGGACTGGTCCCGCTCTACGTCCTCGGGCTGGCCAACCCGCTGTCGGGACGCCCGGACGTCGTCAGCTTCGTCGTCATCATCGTCGGGACGTTCTGGGGCTTCTTCATCCACGCCAACGTCCGGTGGCGCTTCGGCTGGCTGGAGAGCGTCGTCGCGACGCCGGCGTTCCACCACTGGCACCACACGCGGCGGGACCATATCGACCGCAACTATGCGGCGATGCTGCCGTTCGTCGACCGGCTGTTCGGGACGTGGTACGTGCCACGCGAATGGCCGGCCGACTATGGCACCGACCATCCGGTGCCGGCGCGGCTCCACGAACAGCTGATCGACCCGCTGGTCAGCCCGCGATTGCCTTCGGCGCGCGGCGCCCGGCCTTGATCGCGGCGATGTCGGCGAGCTGACGCTGCAGCGCGTCGATCGCGCGGGTCTCGTCGGGGGTCAGGGTGCCGAGATCGACATGGGCGAGCACCACCGCCAGCGCCTCGCCGATCCGGCCGATCTGCCGTCCGTAGGAGCCGAGCCGGTCGAGCACCGCGGTCTCGATGTCGGGGTCGGCCGAACGCCCGAGGTTGACGCTGAACAGCGACACCGTGTTGCCGGTGAACGCCCAGGTCCATGGGTTGATCGTCTGGGTGACGTTGCCCGACAGCGGCAGGCGGAAGCTCTGGTCCATCGTCGCACCCCCGTGCCGGCCGTCGCGCTGCCGGCTGGGGCGACCAACGGGGATCGAACCCGCAACCTCCGGTACCACAAACCGGCGCTCTAACCGATTGAGCTATGGTCGCCGTGCGCGGCGCGTCGGGCTCAATAGGGGTGCGCGGCCGAGTCGGTCAAGGACAGGCGGTGGCCGTCGGGGTCGCGCCGGGCGCCCGCGCCGTCGCCGCCGAGCAGCGTGACTGTCGCGGCGACATCGCCGTCGGCGACCGGGCGCGGGGGGACGGGGGCCGGGGAGCGGTAGGCCAGCAGCTCGAGGTGCGGTCCGGCCCCCGGCGGGCTCAGCGCGACGATGTCGACGATGACGCCGTCGAGGCCGTCGAGCCGGTCCTGCTCGGGCCCGGTATTGGTCGACCGGCCGGCTTCGACGAAGCCGAGTGCTTCGTACCACGCCGTGCTGGCGGCGAGGTCGGCGACGGCGACAGCCGTGTGATCGACGCCGAGGAACACCGCGCCGGGCGCGGCGGCCTTCGACCACGCGCTGCCGGGCAGGTACGACAGTTCGAGCGGGTGGCCGTCGGGGTCGCGGAACTTCCACGCCGTGACGCCGCCGGTGTTGGGCGGGAGAAGCTGCGGGCCGCCGGTCGAGATCGGTGTCGCGCCGGCGGCGAGCGCGGTGGCCGCCGCGGCATCGATGTCGGCGACGGCGAGCGCGAAGTGCTGGAACCACGGGTCGTTCGCCGCGCGGGGCTCGGGGTAAGGCGCACCGATCGCCGCGGTCAGCCGGAGGTCGACCCCGCCGAACGCCAGCCGGCCGGGTGCGACGCCCGTGAAGCCCAGCGCGGCATAGAAGGCGGTCGACCGCGCGACGTCGGCGACGACGAGGCCGAGGCCGGCGATCCGCAGCGGCTGGTCCATTCGAGCCCTCCAGGCGTTCGCCTCCCGGTAGCCGGTGCCGGCTGTCGCGCCTAGCCCGGAGGCCCGCCGCATGAAACCCAACTGGCCGCTGCTCGCGCTGTCGCTCGGGGCGTTCGGCATCGGCACGACCGAGTTCGCGCCGATGGGGATGCTGCCGGTGATCGCCGCCGGGGTCGGCGTGTCGCTGCCGACGGCGGGGCTGCTCGTCACCGGCTATGCGCTCGGCGTCGTTGCCGGGGCCCCGCTGCTGACGCTGCCGACCGGGCGGCTCGACCGGCGGACGCTGCTCATCGGGCTGATGCTGCTGTTCACCGTCGGCAATGCGCTGTCGGCGGTCGCGCCCGGCTATGGCACCCTGCTGGCGGCGCGGGTCGTGACGTCGCTGTGCCACGGCGCGTTCTTCGGCGTCGGGTCGCTCGTCGCCGCGAAGCTCGCCGGGGACGGGAAGGCGGCCGGCGCGGTCGCCGCGGTGTTCGCCGGGCTGACGGTCGCCAACATCGGCGGCGTGCCGCTCGCGGCGTGGGTCGGCGACCATGTCGGCTGGCGGGTGGCGTTCGGCGGGATCGCAGGCATCGGCGTCGCGGCGATGGCCGCGCTGGCGCTGGCGCTGCCGGCGATGCCCAGCACCGCGGTCGTCGACGTCGCCGCCGAGGTGCGGGTGACGCTGCGCCGCCCGGTGGTGCTGGCGCTGCTGACGACGGCGTTCGGCTCGGCGGCGATGTTCACCGTCTTCACCTATATTTCGCCGATCCTGCAGTCGGTTACCCATGTCGGGCCGGAGACGGTGACGGTCGCGCTGGTCGTCTATGGCGTCGGGCTGACGGTCGGCAACGCGCTCGGCGGCAAGTTTGCCGACCGGGCGCTGGGCCGGACGCTGATCGTCGTCCTCGTCGCGCTCGTCGTCCTCCTCCTGCTGTTCGCCGTGACGATGCGGAGCGCGGTGCCGGCGGTGGCGACGATCTTCGCATGGGGAGTGGCGACCTTCGCGCTGGTCCCGCCGCTGCAGGCGCGGGTCATGGCCGTGGCGAAGGACGCGCCGAACCTCGCCGCCTCGGTCAACATCGGCGCGTTCAACCTCGGCAATGCGGCCGGCGCGGCGCTCGGCGGAGCGATCATCGCGCTGGGCCTGTCCTATGCGTGGGTGTCGGTGGCGGGAGCGGCGATGGCGGGGATTGCGCTGCTATTGGTGCTGGTCTTTCCTACCCGCGACTCGGGGCAAGTGCTTGATAAGCCATGATATAGAGGTTGGAAGATCACATACCTCCCACGACGAAGGGCGAAGATCAGGCCCTTTCCTCGGAAGAGACGAACCTTGCCGGTTCAGGAACGCGCCGGCGACTCGGACGATCATCCTAGGCCGAAAGCTCGCCTGTAGGACAGCCTCATCCGCGCCGCGAAAGATCACACCCCCATCCGCGCCTTCAGATGGTCCGCCACGCGCATGGCGTTGGCGATGATCGTCAGCGTCGGGTTGACCGCGCCGAT
>CAHJWP010000077.1 GCA_903642255.1 Sphingomonadaceae bacterium
GCCGGCGCGCGACTTCGCGACCGACGAGGCGGCGCAGGCGAAGCTGTTCTGGCGCGACGAACGCCTCAGCGCCGGCGCCGACCCGGTCGCCTTCGGCAACAATAATTCGGGGATCGGCGTCGGCGGCTCGACGCTGCACTACACCGCCTATGTCCCACGCGCGCAGGCCGACGACTTGCGGCTGCACCGCGACTTCGGCGTCGGCGTCGACTGGCCGATCGGACACGACGAACTGACGCCTTATTATGCCCAGGTCGAACGCGTGCTCGGCGTCTCCGGCCCGGCGGCGTACCCGTGGGGGCAGCGCGATTACCCGCTGCCGCCGCTGGCGCTCAACGGCGCGGCGCAGCTGATGGCGCGCGGCTGTGCTGCCCTCGGGATCCGCACAGCGCCGGCGCCCAACGCCGCGGCGTCGCGCGCCTATGCGGTCGACGGCATCCCCGAGCGGCCGGCGTGCTCCAACCGCGGCTTCTGTCAGGCGGGGTGCTCGACCGGGGCGAAGGCGAGCGTCGACGTCACCTTCGTGCCTTTGGCGCTCGCCGCCGGGGCCGAGCTGCGGACCGAGGCGTATCTGACCGGGATCGAGCGCGACGACCGTAACCGCGTCACCGCCGTGGTCTACGTCAAGGACGGCGTGTCCCACCGCCAGCGCACCCGCGCGCTGTTCTTGTGCCTGGGGGCGATCGAGACCCCGCGCTTCCTGCTGATGCACGGGCTGCTCGGCGGCAGCGGGCAAGTCGGGCGTAACTTCATGGCGCATACCGGTCTGCAGATCTGGGGGACATTCGCCGAGCCGGTCCATCCGTACAAGGGCATCCCCGGCGCGCTGATCTCCGAAGACACGCACCGCCCCGCCGGCGCCGATTTCGCCGGCGGCTATCTGCTCCAGAGCATCGGCGTCATGCCCGTGACCTATGCCTCGCAGGCGGCGCGGCAGCGTGGGCTGTGGGGCCGCGCGCTGGTCGACCATCTGCAGCACTATAACCACATCGCCGGCATCGACATCCTCGGCGAATGCCTGCCGTCGCCGGCGAACTATCTTGAACTGTCGGACGAGCTCGACGCCCGCGGCCTATGCAAGCCCCGCATCTATTTCTCGGTGCAGGACAATGAACGCCGCCTGACGGCGCACGCCGACCGCGTCATGCGCGCGATCTGGGACGCCGCCGGGGCGCGCGACGTCTGGGCTTTCCAGCGCAACGCCCACACTATCGGCACGTGCCGCATGGGGACCGACGGGGACACCGCCGTGGTTGACGCTGAGGGGCGCAGCTTCGAGATCCCGAACCTGTTCATCAGCGACAATTCGACCTTTCCGAGCGCGCTGGCGGCGAACCCGGCGTTGACGATCATGGCGCTCAGCCTGCGGACCGGCGACCGCTTCCTCGCCCGCGCTCGCGCTGGAGCACTTTACTAACACGCGGTTCCTCATCTGATCCGCGCTCGGACGGCCATGGCGCGGTGGCGGGTGACGAATATGGCGGCGCGGCCGGCGCGACGGGCATGGGTCAGCCGACGGGAACTGCGGGCCCGTTCATGTTCGCAACCGGCATCGAGAATTCAGATTCGACGATCCACAGTGGATCGCTGCGCGCGGCCCGCTGGCGGAGCGCGGCCATTACGATTCACTGGCAGGAGGACCTCGCTTGGCCGCGACCTCAGGCTGAAGGTGCTACAACGGCCTGCCGTATCACCGCATCCATCTCGGCCCGGGGCGTTTCGACTGGTCTGTCGCCGATCTCGTCATGGCGGAGAGCCAGCGCCTAGCATCACGCCGATCCTCGACCTACTCCATTTCGGCGTCCCGACCGAGCCGGCAATTTCCAGAACCCGAGCTGCCACTGCATTTCTGGGGTCATGCCGCGGTAGCCGAGCGCTATCGGTGGGTCCGCTATCAAACCGCGGTCAACGAGCTCTACTTCACCGCTCGGTCAAGCGCTAAGGACGGCATCTGGAACGAACAGCTGAAGTCCGATCGCGGCTTCGTGACTGCGCTCAACCACCGCGTCGCGACATCTACCCTGGCGACGCAGACAATTGCGGCCATCGATCGGCAACTAGGTGGCCGGATCGTGCATAAACTCGCGAAGCTCTTGCGAGCAGCGGCAGGCGACAGCGATCTTCCTTGCCCATTCCTTGGCGTCACGCCGCGTTGGCAGTTCCAAGACGGCGAACCGGCAGGTCATATTGGTGCCGGAATAAGTGCCAGAGGTCACCTCGCCAGCGGCCGAGACCGGCACCGATTTAACGTCTTCATTGATGCCGCCGCCGAAAACGTAGACACTCGCGACCTTCGCCTGCTCGATCACTGCATGTGCGTCTTCCGCGGCGCGCGCGAGCTCGTCTTCACTGAGCTGCATGGCTTCACTGGGGAAGGAGATAAGGTACTTTGTTATTGCTCCGGCCATCTCCTGCCAGGTCGATGGCGATCATAGCATTGGTTATCCCGCCTGGGTGACTCTCTTAATCTAGTCGCCTGCGCCTGCAACTCAGAGTTCGCCGAACGGCACCGTCGCGACGGCGAGGCCCCAGGCTACATTTACCGACCACCAGCGGATATTTGCGTTGGCCCTAGCCTGAAATTTTCGGCAGGTACCGAGACAGCGCTGATCGCGAGCGGGACGCTAGTCGGTATCGTCAGAACGTTTCTTCTGTACGGTCGCAAGCACCAACGTTGGTCTGCCAGACGGGCAGCGTAGTCGACCCGAACGCTCGACCATCGGAGTAGACGGTCCATAGATCGCGACTGGCAGCAGCCGCAATCCACGTGGAAATGGCCTCGGCGGTCACCCGCCGAGGCCGCGGCCGCTATCTAAGACTGCCTACATTCGGCTGCTGTAGCGGGACCGCTCGGCAATCGTCTCATCCGCCGAATAGGCCGGTGCCCGGTCGTCGAACCCGGACCAGCCGCCGGCACGATAGGCCGGTCCGCGGGTCGCAGCATCGACCGCGTTGTAGCGACTGAACATGTCAACCGCGCTGGTGGCCATCGTATCGGGGACCTTGGCGCTGACCAATGTGCTGCCGCGACGGACGCCCTCCGAGTAGACGTGGGCCTCTTCGTCGGTGTGGCCCGAGTTCTTCAGTGCGCCGACAATGCTGCCCGTGGCCGCGCCACCAGCGGCACCGATGCCGGCGCCGGTTGCGGTCGCCAGTAGCCAGCCCGCGGCGACCACTGGCCCCAAGCCCGGAATTGCCAGCAAGCCGAGACCCGCCAACAACCCGCCGGCACCACCGACCAAGGCACCCGTGGTCGCGCCGCGGCTGACGTCGCCGCGATCATCCGCGTGGCCGACGGCGTCAGCCGTCTCGTGGCCGGCAACAGCGGCTCTGGTGCCGACGTCATTGTGCCCGGTCAGGGCAGCACTATGGGTGCCCGCGGAACCGTTCGCGACGATGCTGATGTCGCTGTGGGGGACGCCCATCGCCTCGAGATCGCGCACCGCGTTTTCGGCGTCGCTATAATGGTCGAACAGTCGTGTCAGGGTCTTGGTCATTGGTTCTCTCCCAGGAAACAGCGCTTAGCGCTCGGTGATGTTGCCCTTGAAATCGAGGCCGACGGTGACCGTCTTGCCGCCCTTTGTCGCCGAGCCGGTCCACACGCCATCGGCATCCTTGGTCAGGCTCGAAGTGGTATAGCCAGCCTTCGCCAGCCGGTGGATCGCCTGCTTCTCGGTGAAAGAATTGCGCCCCTTGGTCGCCGACGTCGTCGTACGCGGTGCGCTGTCCTTGACCGCCGGATTACCGACGTTGTTTGTAGCCTGGGCAAACGCTGGCCCGGCGGCGAGCGCGATGACGCTCGCTATGAGAAGATGATAACGCATGGGTCTACTCCATTGTGAAGTCGGTTGAACGATGCTGCCCCGGGGTTAGGCCACATCGCGGGCGGACATGTTGATCCGCGAAACCGTCGGCGGTGATCTCGCCGAAGGGTCGCAAGTTCGGGATCCGCTCAGTCCTCGTCGTCGCTGAGCTCGTCGTCAGCGGGACTGGAAGTCGCAGCTCCTGTGGCACGCAATTCATACCGAATGGCCATCTCGAGATGGACCGTGCGGACGCGATCGTCGGTAGCTTGCTCAGCAAGGGCCCGCGCCTCCCGCGCCCTCCCGAGAAAGTATGACTGGCGATCTTCAGCTTCCACGACGACCCCTCGCGGTTATGCAGGACGATGGTGCCCAGCGGTGGCAAGGCACCGCCGGGTAACCTGAGCCACGCAGCGGCGAGCGCGCATCTTAGTTGCGAACTGAACCGCGCCGCACGAGATTGACGATCCCGAGCAGGATCACCGCGCCAAGCAGCGATACGGCGAACGTACCGATGGTCAGCGGCGCGTTGTTGATGTCGCCGCGCGACAGGATCAGGCCGCCAAGGAACGAGCCGACGATGCCAACGATGATGTTGACGATGACGCTGTTATTATCGCGCATGATCAGACCAGCGAGCCAGCCGACGACACCGCCGATGATCAGCCAGATGAGAAGTGAAATCATAATGAGCCTCCAGCATGTCTGTGTTGCCGCGAGATAGGCCCAGGCTGACGGCTCACAAAGATGCAAGTTAATCAGGCAGACTAGTACAAATCGATCAAACAACAATTTATCGGCCATCGATCTGGAGCCGATCGGTGCCTCTTGGCAGATCACTTCCGCTGAGGTGTGCCGTGCGCCAGGCCTCGCTCACGGGCCCAGACGATTGCCGCACCGCGCTTGTTGACGCCGATTTTGGCGTAGATGCGGGCGACGTGATTGCGCACCGTGTTGCGCGAGAGGGAAAGCTCACCCGCGATATCGTCATCGGTTAGCCCGCGGCAGACGAGTTCGAGGACATGGCGTTCGCGCTTCGTGAGCTCGTCGGCCTCCCTGTCCTGTGAGCGCAGGTTGGGCGCGCGAAGCGTCGCGAGCTTCTCGATCACGTTGCGACTGAACCACGAGGCGTCCTGCATCACAGCGTCAAGTGCGGCGACGAGTTCAAGCTCGGAGTGGCGTCGCTCGGTGATATCCTGGATCACCCACAATACGCAGGGATCGTCGCCGATCGATATCGGTGACGCTGACACGAGGCAGTCGAGCAGATTGCCATCTTTCGTGCTGACGCGGGCATCGACCTTGTTGAGCCGGCCCGCGCTGATCAAGTCGTGTTCGAGACGGCGGCGCGTGGCGGCGCTATCCCAAAGCGTCAATTCGCCGGGCGTCTGACCGACCGCGCGGCTCGCGTCGTGTCCGGTCATGTCGTGGAACGCAGCGTTGGCGTTGAGGAGACGATGGTCCTTCAGCGACGCGACGACCATCGCCACCGGAGCCAGCTGGAACGCGCTGGAGAAGCGCTCCTCGCTGTGCCGCAGCGCTTTCTCCGCCCTACGGCGGGGCTCGAGGTCCGCGAAGGTGAAGAGCATGCACGGCTCGTCATGAAGGACGATGGTCTGGCCGGCGATGATCACCAGTAGGACGCCGCCGTCGGGTAGTTCGAGCTCGACTTCCATCTGAGGGATGGTCTCGCTTTGGGCGAGGTGGCGCTTGGCCTTTTCGCGATCCTCGGCGTGCTTGAAGATGTCGAACTCATAGAGCGAGCGGCCGACGATTGCGTCCTCAGTGTAGCCGGTCATCTGTAGGAAGCCCGCGTTGACCCGCAGGAAGCGTAAGTCATGTAGCCGGCAGATCAGCGCCGGCGCGGGGTTCGCGGTGAACGCCTGCTCGAAATCCCGCTCCGCTTCCATCTGAGCGCTGTCGTTGCGGATGATCAACGCGAGGCACTCCGGCGCGCCTTCTCCGTTGGTTAGAACGAGGCTGCGGACCTGATGCACCCACTCCGGCCCGACCTTGCCGGCCCGGGTGACCTCGACCGTAACACCGGCAAATGCCTCGCCAGCCATCGCCCGGTCGATCGGATATTCACCGTGTTCGAGCGGGGCATGCCCGCGGAGATTCAGCTGGAATCGCTTCCGGAAGTCGCTAACGCTCGACCCCAAGTGCGCGAGCGTCCTGGCGCCGTGCATGGCGAGCGCGGCGTCATTCGCCCAGAGGATTGCTTCGTCCGGCGCGATGAGGATGATCCCCTCATCGAGGTTGGCGACGATGCTCTGAAGGTGGCTGGGGCTGGCCGCCTCCCGGAGCCGGGTCACTGCCCGGATGCTGCTCTTGGTCAACGTCGTCTCCGAGACGGATCCACCACAACGTGCCGTACGCTTGGAACCATCTTTCTAGGGTGATCATTAAGACTTCGTTACGGCTGTGTGATGCTGTGTTGGCGGTGCGTGCAATCACTAGGTGTAGCAATGACGCCGAGTGGACGAGCTTGTGGGGCCTAGGAAACGGTCAAATGAAAATCGGAGTGGGGCATCGCATGAATGCTTTAGTCGTTGACGATGACGCCGTTGAGGCTTGGTTCTACGCGAATAAGACGACGTGCCAGGAGCTGTCGGAAGAGGCTTTGGCGGAAGTAGCTCTGTGGTTTCCCGTCATCGGGGTGCCTGTCAACGACAACAACATCGGCGCATTGAGGATCCGCTCATAGCCGGTTCGTGTTAGCGGTGGGAGTGTCGGTTTCGAACCAGAGAGTGATATGCCCATCGTCAAGGTCCGCTGGCATGGCCAACGCCCGTCGCCCCAAAGAATCAGGCTCGATGTCCTGGGGTGGGGCGGCGCAAAAGAGCCGCGGGCTGATGGCAATCATGAACAGGCGTGGCACTGCATCCCCTTCTCGGAATACGCCCTGTACGGCCTCGATATCGTCTATCCGTTCGACGACGAGATGCGCGTGACAAGCGTCGACGGCCGCATCCGGCTGGACGCCGACTGGGGTGAGCCGCCTGACGACGACACGATGTGGCCGCCGTTCCGAACATTCGGCGAAGACTATTACTCCTATCAGCTGTCGCTCGACGTCGAGGTGCCGCCGCGATGGGCGATCAGGACCGAGTCCCATCCGCGCTATTTCACCAACGCCACGAACACGACAGCGCTGGCTGTCCCGGCGCTGATCCGCTCCGACTGGTGGCCGATGACGTTTTCTGCATCTTCAAAGCACCCCCGCCCGGCGTGACGCACATCTTCCGTAGAGGGGAGCCCTTTATCTGCCTCGTGGTAATTCCCGCCGATCCTAACCTCGACCTCCAGCCGATGTCCGAGGAAGAGGCGGCGCAGCGAGAGATGCGCGCACGCCGGCTGGCTGCCAACCGCGACCGGCTTGCAGAAGGCACGCGGTGGGTGTCGTCAACGAACACGGTGTTCGACGGCACGTACCGCAATATGGCGCGTGCTGCGCGCGCGAAGCAGAAGGACGTGATCGACAAGCTGTGATGAGGCTCTTGTCAGACGATGCGTCGCGCATTCTCATGTTGTTCATCATGGTGCTAACTGTCGCGGCGTAGCGTTTGATTCCAGCGGGCGATGTATCATTGTTCCGCTGTAGGTGACCACCTTTGAAGGAGGATAAAACGGAAGCCAGAACTGAGATCATGGTCGGCGCCGCGGCGGCCGCCCTGACGGCCCGAACGCGATGCGAGATGGTATGACCTGTCGTTCATTGGCTCCTTCCCGGACGGTCGCAAGGTCCGTGTTGTCGTCGCCCGCAACCGCGACCCCGGTTACGGGTCGACGGCGCGGATCATCGTCGAGACGGCACTGAGCCCGCCGGGCGCTGGCGTTGCCGGCGGTCTCTAGACCCCTCGCGCCGCCCTCGGTCTGGATCTCGTAAAGCGACTGAAGGCGATTGCAGGCCTAGGTTAGGTTCTGGATCGACAAGAGCGAGACCGCGAAATGCCGCAAACGAAGAACTGATGGGCCACTAGTCCGTCGTCCTGCCGCCGCCCTCAACCTATTGCAACGCTAGTAGGCCCGCGAGGAGGATCAGGCCACCGAGCGCGCCATAGAGCAGCAAGGTCATCACGGTGAGCCCGACGAAGGGGCGCGACGCGAAGAGCGCCAGCGGCATCATCGCGCGATCGCCCAGCCGCCACTCGGTCCAGGCGAACAGCGCCAGCAGCGCAAGCCCGGCGCCGAGGCCTATCCATATTGGAGCGTTCGTCACGTGGGAGGTCGACCACAGTGTCAGCGCCCCCAGCGCCGCGGTCGCTAGCGTCGCGCCCCGCCAGTCGAGTGCTCCCTCTTCCTCAGCGCTCTCTTCGACGTAGCGTAGCACGATCACGATCGCCGCCGCCGCGACGGGGAAGTTAAGGTAGAAGATGGCCCGCCAGCCCACAACGTCGACTAACCAGCCCCCGAGCCCCCGATTTGCACCTGCGGTCACTTCGCTTTCGCATCATCGCCGCTCGGTCCAAATTGCCTATCTAGCTGGCGACCTTACACCGGGCGTTGTTAACCGATCTTAATATCAAACCACTGATCGCTTGTTGCTGTTTACGAAGGTGGTCGAGAAGGAGCTTGTGGCGCGTGATGTAGCCGACATTTACATTTGGCAGTGAGTGATTCATCAAAAGGTGCATGTCCACCTCGCTAACTCCCGCCGCTTGGCCGATAGTTCGATAGGTCTGTCGAAGGTCGCCACCCCATTTCGAGAGATCCTTGCGATTTTCCTTATGCTCGACAAGATGGCCGGCCTCACTGTCAGCAGGAAATAACCATGTCCGCGCCTGCTCCGGATAAATCGCACGACCAAAGCGGATGGCACGGACTAGAGATCGGATCATCTCGCGAGAAAGCGGAATGTCGAATGCCCGCTCCTCGCCGCCTTTCGGCTTCGGCACGTGCAAGATTCGCTGTCGAAGATCGACGTGATCGAACCGTGCTCGCTTGATCGGATCGGGGCGGCTCCCCGAGAGCAACAGAAACAAATGAAACTCACGCCGGACCGGATTATCGAGTGCCTGCAACTCCGCCCACCAGACGGCGAGGTCGGCAACCCCCATACCTGTGTCGCGCCGTCGCTCCGGGTTCCAATCGACGGCGAGCACGGGGTTCTCTACTGGCAATGTGCGCGCCGTTTTGCGGGCGTGGTTATAGATCGCCCGAAAACTCCGCATCGCGCCGTTGGCGATATAGGGGCCGTTATCAATCGTCAGCTGATCGTGGCGCTGTTTCAGCAGGCCCGGGTCGTTGCCGAACTTCGAGAGCGGTTCATCGAGCCAGTTCTTCAGCAGTCGCTCGAAATGATCGGTGTAGCTAGCGACCGTGCCTTCGCTGCGCCCCTTCCGGCGCATGTGGCTGTCTCGATAGGTCGTCCAGGCGTGGCGCAGTGTCGGATCGGACGATGGCGCCGCGACCGTCTTTGTCGCCGGCTGTTTCGGGCGCGGATCGATCCCATCTGTAATCGCGCCGAGGATTCGCTTGGCCTTGGCGCGCGCTTCGCGGGTCTGCAGCTTGCCGACTTCGCCGACCTTGACGCGCATGCTCTGGCGCTTGCCGTCGCTGCGCAGATCGCCCTGAACCATGAAGGTCTTGGTGGTCTTGCCGACCAGAATGAAGAAGCCGGGCAGCTCGGCATCGCGAACGACCCGCTGTCCCGCCGCCATCAGCGGAATGGCGGCGAGTGCGCGGTCAGAGAACAAAAGCCGAGAATCTGAGGGTGACATCGACAAATCCTAGAACGGTTTCTAGAACGGTTAAGTCAAATTCGGGGTTTCTGGGGCCGATATCGATCACATAGCCGATCGCGCGAAAAAGTCTAGCTCATACAGCGTGCTAGTTCGCCCTGGCGTGCTATATCGCATGATCGGATACATTCAGATTACTGTCCGAATAGAGCT
>CAHJWP010000078.1 GCA_903642255.1 Sphingomonadaceae bacterium
ACCGTCGGAGCGCGTTCGGCGACGCGCGCGCGGGCGGCGAAGATCGCCTCGGCCAGCCGCCCGAGGCCGGCGGGGAGCAGCGCCTCCAGCCGCTCCCGCAACGCCTTGGCGAGGCTGGCCGATGCGCCGCCGGTGCCGACCGCGACGATCACCGGCGAGCGGTCGACGATCGCCGGCACGGTGAAGTCGCACAGCGCCGGCCGGTCGACGACGTTGACCAGCAGGCCGGCGGCGCGGAGGCGGGTGGCCTCGCTTTCGGCTTCGGCCGCGTCGTCGACGGCGACGAAGGCAAGTCGCGCCGGCAGGTCGGCGACGACGATCCCGCCCGCGCCGGCGATCAGCCGGGCCTTGGCGTCGGCCGCCGGGCCGGAGCCGACGACGAGGACGCGTTGGCCGCGCAGGCGGAGGAAGACGGGGAGGGCGTCCATGGGCAATCCTACCTGATCCTCCCCGACGGGGGGAGGATTACAGCGTCGCCAGATATTCCCGCACCGCCGGCCCCACGTCGGCCCGCTCCAGCGCCAGCGCGACGTTGGCGGTGATGAACCCCGCCTTGTCGCCGCAGTCGTGGCGGACGCCGGTGAAGGTCAGCGCGTGGAACGGCTGGACGCCGATCATCTCGGCCATCGCGTCGGTCAGCTGGATCTCGCCGCCGGCCCCGCGCTTATGGGCGGCGAGCGCCGTCATCACCTCTGGCTGGAGGATGTAGCGGCCGATCGCGGCGAGGCGCGACGGCGCGGTGCCCGCCGCCGGCTTCTCGACGAGACCGAGGACCTCAGTCACCAGCCCGTCGACGGTGCCGGGGCGAACGATGCCGTAGCGGCTGGTGTGCGCCTCGGGCACCTCAAGGACCGAAATGACGTTGCCGCCGCGTTGTTCGTAGACGCCGACCATCTCCTTCAGCGCCGGCGCGGCCGGGTTCCACAGCAGTTCGTCGGGCAGCAGGACGGCGAACGGCTCGTCGCCGGTGATGAGGCGCGCGCACCACACGGCGTGGCCGAGGCCGGCGGGCTCCTGCTGGCGGACATAGGCGATCCGGCCGGGCGTGAGCTGCGTCGTGTCGAGCACGGCGAGCTCGGCCGCCTTGCCCTTCGCCTTCAGGCTGGCGACCAGTTCGCCGGCGACGTCGAAATATTCCTCGAGCGCCGCTTTCCCGCGCGCCGTGACGAAGATCATCTGCTCGATGCCGGCAGCGAGCGCCTCGTCGACGGCATATTGCAGCAGCGGCCGGTCGACGACGGGCAGCATCTCCTTGGGCACCGCCTTGGTCGCCGGCAGGAAGCGCGTCCCCTGCCCGCCGACGGGGAAGATCGCCTTGCGGATCGGTTTGTGGGTCATGGATGCTCCTCCCGATGAAGTGACAGGATCAAGTTGATCGTCGCTCATTTTCCGTGCCGTCCAGCCACGGCGCGATCCGGTCGCGCGCCAGCTGCGCCGCCAGTTCCTCGCGCGGCCGGACGATCGCCCACGCCGCGCCGTCGACCAGCACCTCGGGGACCAGCGGCCGCGAATTATACGTCGATGCCATCGTCGCCCCGTAGGCGCCGGCAGTCATCAAGGCGATCAGATCGCCCGCGGCGACGGCATCGATCGTCCGGTCCTCGGCAAACGTGTCGCCGGTCTCGCACACCGGGCCGACGACGGTGGCGACCATCCTGTCCCCCGTCGGAGCGACGGCGCGGATGTCGTGCCACGCGCCGTAGAGCGACGGGCGGAGCAGGTCGTTCATCGCCGCGTCGACGACGACGAAGCTGCGCGTGCCCGTCGCCGCGTCGCCGGGCTTGATCGTAACGACGCGGCTGACCAGCACCCCGGCGTTGCCGACGATCATCCGCCCCGGCTCGCACAGCAGGCGGACGCCCCAGCCGGCGGTCGCCCGGCGCACCAGCGCGCCATAGTCCGCCGGGGTCGGCGGCGGGGGATCGCCGGCGCGGTACGGGATGCCGAGCCCGCCGCCGAGGTCGACCCGCTCGACCGGCAGCCCGCCGGCGCGGATCGTCCGCACGAGGTCGCCGAGCAGCGCAAACGTCGCCTCGAGCGGCGCGAGGTCGGTCAGCTGGCTGCCGATGTGTGCGCCGACGCCGACTGGATCGATACCCGGCAGCGACGCGGCCAGCGCATAGGCGGCGGGCACGCGGTCGAGCGGGATGCCGAACTTGTTTTCCTTGCCGCCCGTCGAGATCTTGGCGTGGGTCTTCGCGTCGACGCCGGGGTTGACGCGCAGCGCGACGGCGACGGTCGTGTCCAGCGCCGTCGCGACTTCGGACAGGGCGTGCAGCTCGGCCTCGCCCTCGACGTTGACCTGGTAGATGCCCGCGGCCAGCGCCGCCGCCATCTCGCCGCGCGTCTTGCCGACGCCGGAGAACACGATACGCTCCGGCGGCACCCCGGCGGCGAGCGCGCGGCGCATCTCGCCCTCCGACACGACGTCGGCCCCCGCGCCGAGCCGGGCGAGCGTGGCGATGACGCTGAGGTTGGGGTTGGCCTTGACCGCATAGGCGACCAGCGGGGCCTCGCCGGCCGGGCTCGCCAGCCCGGCGAGGGCGTCGCGGAACACGGTGAAATGCCGGACGAGCGTCGCGGTCGAATAGACGTAGAACGGCGTGCCGACGACGTCGGCGAGCGTGGCCAGGTCGACGTCCTCGGCGAACAGGCGGCCGTTGCGGTCGGCGAAATGGTCCATCCGGTCTAGCGCTGCGGCGGCAGGTTGAAGCGGTCGTCGCGGCGTTCCTCCGAGCGGCGCAGCGGGTCGTCGACGCGCGATGGCTCGGCCTGGGTCGGTATTTCGAGCAGCGTCGACGGCGGCGGCTTCGTCGCGTCGACCGCGGCCTGCTGCCCCGGCGGCGGCTTGCGCATCAGCTCGCCCTGCTTGCCGCACGCGGCGAGGAGCGCGAGCGCCACAAGGCTGACCGCCCTCACGCCGCGGCCCGCGCGGCGGCAATCGCAGCGCGGACGCGGTCGGGGGCGGTGCCGCCGAAGCTCGTCCGGCTGGCGACCGATTTCGCGACGGTCAGCACGTCGAACACCCGCGCATCGATTCGCGAATCGATCGCCTGCAGGTCGACGAGCGGCAGGTCGGCGAGGCCGGTGCCGGCCGCCTCGGCCGCCTTCACGGCGCGGCCGGTGATGTGGTGCGCCTCACGGAACGGTATCTGCGCCTCACGCACCAGCCAGTCGGCGAGGTCGGTCGCCGTCGAGAAGCCGGCTCCCGCCGCCGTCGCCATCCGGTCGGGGACGAAGGTCAGCGTTTCGACCATGCCCGTCATCGCCGCAAGGCTGAGCGCGAGCAGGTCGTACGCCTCGAACACCGGCGGCTTGTCGTCCTGCATGTCCTTCGAATAGGCCAGCGGCAGGCCCTTCATCGTCACCAGCAGCGCGGTCAGGTCGCCGATCAGCCGCCCGGCATGGCCGCGGACCAGCTCGGCGGCGTCGGGGTTGCGCTTCTGCGGCATGATCGACGAGCCGGTCGAGAACGCATCGGGCAGGTGCACGAAACCGAACGGCTGCGACGCCCAGACGACGATCTCCTCGGCGAGGCGCGACAGGTGCAGCCCGGTCAGCGCGGCGGCCGACAGGAATTCGAGCGCGAAGTCGCGGTCGGACACGCTGTCGAGCGAGTTCGCCGTCGGCCGGGCGAAGCCGAGCGCCGCGGCGGTCGCGGCGCGGTCGATCGGGAAGCCGGTGCCGGCAAGCGCCGCGCTGCCGAGCGGGCACTCGTTGAGCCGCGCGCGCGCGTCGGCAAAGCGGCCGCGGTCGCGCCGCGCCATCGCGACATAGGCCATCAGGTGATGCCCGAGCGTCACCGGCTGCGCGATCTGCAGGTGGGTGAAGCCGGGCATGACGGTCGCGGCGTGCTCCTCGGCGCGGGTCAGCAGCGCGGCGACGAACGCCGCAAGGCCCGCGTCGATCGCGTCGATCGCGTCACGGACCCACAGCTTGAAGCTGGTCGCGACCTGATCGTTGCGCGATCGGGCGGTATGGAGCCGCCCGGCGGCAGGGCCGATCAGCGCAGCGAGGCGCGTCTCGACGGTCATGTGGATGTCTTCGAGGGCGAGGTCCTCTGGCACGCCGCCGGCTTCGTATTCGGCAGCGATCGTCGCTAATCCGGCGTCGATCGCGGCGGCGTCGGCGGCCTCGACGATGCCCTGCGCGCCCAGCATCGCGGCGTGGGCGCGGCTGCCGGCGATGTCCTGACGCCACAGCCGCTTGTCGAACGGGATCGAGGCGTTAATGTCGCGCATCACCGCCGCCGGGCCCCCGGCGAAGCGGCCGCCCCACAGCGAATTGGACTGATCGTTGCCTGTCGTGATCGGAAGAATCCTGCTCGGGCTCGCGGTTACCGCGGGCATGCTCGCGACTAGCGGGAACGCCGCCGCGTCGCAACCGCACAAGCTCGGCCAGATCGACCGGTCCCACGCCGGCGAGCCCGCTCCGCCGATCGCGCTGGAGGCGCAGGACGGCCGCAAGACGACCGTCGCCGCCTTCGTCGCGGCGGCGCACAAGCCGGTGCTGGTCAACCTGTGGGCGACGTGGTGCGTGCCGTGCCGCGCCGAGATGCCGGCGCTCGATGCGCTGGCCAAGGCGCAGGCGGCGAAACTGACGGTGCTGCCGGTCAGCGAGGACCTCGAGGGCTGGCGCGGCGTGGCGAAGTTCTTCACCGCCGCCAGGTTCCCGTCGCTGACGACGTGGGTCGACCAGCCCGGCAACTACGCCGTCAAGCTCGGCGTCGCCGGGCTGCCGGTGTCGATCCTGTACGGCGCCGACGGGCGCGAGAAGTGGCGCGTCAACGGCCCGCTTAAGTGGGGCTCGCCGGAAGTGGCGACGGCGCTGGAGTAAGGCGATCTTAACTTCGCCGTGTCGCGCTCCCGACCGTTCCACACGGCAAACTTACGCGGGAAAGCCCATGTCGCTGTCGTCGCGCAACACGCACCGGATGCCCGGCGCGCGGCGACGCCGGAGGACCATGACGCCTGCCCAATCGTTCGACCTCGACCCGACGATCATCCTCGTCGGCCAGGACCTGTGCGGCCGCTACTGCGTCTGCGAGAACCACGGCAAGATCGGCGGCGCGTTCGTCAGCCGCGCCGAGGCGATCCGCTTCGCCCAGGACGAGAGCCGCGGCATCCCGCGCTCGATCGTCATGGTCACGCCGCTGGTGCTGCACGCCGCGGCGACGGATGCCGGGCCCGGGGACCGGGCCGTCCCGCTCGCCGCCTAGAACTCCACCCCCGCGGCGATCGCCTCGAGCTTCTTGATCCGCTCGCGCAAGTCGGCGAGGTCGATGCGGTTGGCGACCGCCGGGACGTCGCCGCCGTGACGGCCGAGGCCGGTGTCGAGCGCGTGGCGGCGCAGGTCGAGCCATGCCTTCCAGCTCCACGCGAAGACGGTGCCGACGAGCGCGAGGCCGATGAGCGCACTGGCGGCGAGGATGACGAGCGAGTCGGCGGGCATCATGACAACCTCCTGTGCAGTCAGCGGGTCAGCGATCTTTTCCCAGCGCGTCGATCTGGTCCGACAGGCGCTTCGACGGGTCGGTGGCGAGGCGTTCGAGCACCTGGACGCGCTGCGCCAGGCGGTCGATCTCCGATTTCATCCGCGCGCCGTCCTCGAGGCTGACGACATCCTGCGGCAGGGCGACGAAGTTGCGGTCGCGGCGGCTGCGCTTGCCCCAGGCGTTGACGCCGTAGCGCGCGCTGATCACCTTGCCGAGCGTGACGATGGCGATGATCGCGACGACCATCTCGCACGGGTTCATGGCGCGGGTTCCTGTGTCGGCGGGTTGGTCGGGAGCGATTAGTTCAGCGATGCGGGCTTGCGCAGCGCGTCGATTTCCTCGGCGAGGTGGCCCGAGCGGTCGGTGACGATGCGGTTGAGGACCGCGACGTGCGCCTCCAGCCGCTCGATCTTGGCGGCGTATTGTGCCGCCTGCTCGCCGGCGACCTTGGCCGCGGTGTCGAGCTGGCGGTCCTTCAGGTCGATCCACTTCTTGGCGACGCCGGCACCGATGGCGCACAGCGGGATCAGGACCCAGATTTCACCCCAGTGATGCATGACAGGTCTCCTCGGTTGGGCGGTGCGGCGGGGCCGCGGGTCAGTTGAGCGGCGCGACCGGGCCGCGGAGGGCGTCGATCTCGTGGGCGAGGCCGCTGGCGCGGTCGGTGGCGATCCGGTTGAGGACGGCGACGTGCGCCTCCAGCCGCTCGATCTTGGCGCTGTGGCTCGCGGCCTCGCTGTCGGCGACCTTCATCGCCAGCTGCGCCTTCGTCTCCTGCAGGCCGATCCAGCGCTGCGCCGTGCGGCCGGCGGTGACGGCGATCGGGATCATCAGCGCGGTGATCGGGATGAGGGCGAACAGCATGTCGGGGGTCATCGCGGGTCTCCTGTTGAGGGCGGTCAGCGCAGCGCCTCGATTTCGCGCGCGGTGCGCTGGGCCGGGTCGGTGACGATGGTCTCGAGCGTTGCGGTCCGCCTCGCGAGGGCGGCGACCTCGGCCGCCATGCGGTCCTCGGCCGGGCCGATCGAGGCGGCGTCGCGGCGGCTCCGCGCCGCACGCCGGGCGTAGAACTTCATCGCGCTCTGGACGATGAACAGCAGGAGCATGCCGAGCATCAGGCCGGCGGTGAACGATCCGCCGTTGAACGGCCGGTGCGAGTGGACCCCGACGGTATAGCCGGTGCCGCTCCGGACGATGCCGGCTTCGAACTCCGCCGGCGGCGCGGGCGGCGGACCGTCGTCGCTCCTGGTGATCGTCACGCTCCCGTCGGCGTCGCGCGTGATGGTGCTGTGGGACATCGCGGATACTCCTCGGGCCGGTGCTTACTTGAGGCCGTCGATTTCGCTGGCGAGGCGGCTGTTCGAGCTGGTGACGTAGGCCTCGATGTCGCGCAGCCGGCGCTCGGTCTCGCGGAAGCTCGACCGCGTGTCGCGGATCGTCCGCTGCGGCGCGACGCGGACCTTCTTCCAGAACTCGCGCTCGTCGGGCGTCTCGGCATAGAGCGAGTACGGCTTGGGCGTCGCGGTCCACGCCACCACCCAATAGGCGAAGAAGATCGGCGGGAAGAGGAATAGCATCGTCATCACGAAGCCGAGGCGGACCCACAGCGTGTCGACGTCGAAATAGTCGGCGATCCCGGCGAGCACGCCCGAGACCTTGGCGTTGCGCTTGTCGAGATAGTAACTGGTGCGGCGGTCGGACATGATGGCTCCCCTCAGCGGCGGGCGGTCAGGCGCGAGGCCTGATCGGTCAGGCGGTCGGTCGGGACGCTGCCCAGCGCGCCGGCCTTCCAGTCGGGATTGTCGGCGGCGATGATCCGCTCGATCGAGTCGAGCCGGGCGTCGAGGCGGCGGGCGGTGTCGTGGAGATCGTCGAGGAGGTTCTCGTCCTCGATCGAGATGCCCTTCGCGCGCCGCCACTGCGACATATAGTGGAGGATGATCCACGGCAGCCCGATGAACAGCGATACCATTGCGACGGTGGCGACGAACCCTTCGGAAAATTCCATGACGGCTTATCCTTCGTTCTTCGCGAGGCGGGCCTTCATCGCGGCGAGTTCGCTGGCGATGCCGTGGTCCTGCTTCAGGTCGGCGAACTCGTCGTCGAGCGTCCGGCCGGGACCGCCGAGCTCATAGGCGTCGGCGTGGCCTTCGGCGAGATCGGCGCGGCGCTCGATCACCTCGAACTTGGCGAAGGCGTCTTCTATGCGCGGACCTTTATACATCGCGCGCATCCGCGACCGGGTGTTGGCGTTCTCGATCCGGGTGAGCAGCGTGTTCTGCCGCTGGCGCGCCTCGCGCAGCTTGCCCTCGAGCCGCCGGATGTCCTCCTCGTTGGCGTTGAGGCCGTCGTCGAGCTGGGCGATGTCGGCGAGCGTCGCGTCGGCGAAGCTCTTCGCCTTGGCCTTCTCGAGCAGCGCGGCGGTGGCGAGGTCCTCGCGGCCCTTCGACAGCGCGAGTTCGGCCTTCTCGGCCCAGCTCGCTTGCGCGGCTTCGGCGCGGGCGACGGCGCGGCGCATCTCCTTCTGGTCGGCGATCGTGCGGGCGGCGCCAGCGCGGACTTCGACCAGCGTCTCCTCCATCTCCATGATGATCATGCGGATCATCTTGGCGGGGTCCTCGGCACGGTCGAGGAGGTCGGCGACGTTGGCGGCGACGATGTCACGGGTGCGCGAGAAGATGCTCATGGGGAAGGTCTCCGGTGAAGCCATGATTTTAGACGGTCTGAACGGCATTGACAGGGGCCGCGTAGGGCGTTGCTGCGTAGGCTGGGGCGACGGCGGCGGCGACGAAGCCGCTGGCGAGCAGGGCCGAAGCGACGAGGCCGATGGCGGCGCGGGAAAAACGGATGGTCATCGATGGTCTCCTTGAACTGGCGGGGACGATCCCCGGTGATGCAAGAAGCTTTGCAGGAGTCGTGCCAAGTCGAAGTGGAGCGACAAGTCATTGATAATGCATTCGCCGCCACGAAGGCTGTGCCGCTGACCGACACGGCCGTTGCGAACTGTTGGTGATTTCCACTAGATTGCCGCAAGCGCGGAGGTCCTCACCGACGACGGGGAGGATCAAGAGGAAGTTGCAGACGACTTATGCCCGCCCCCGCCGCCCTGATCGGTTCCGCCGCCAGCTTCCTCGACGCCGTCGAGCGCGCGTCGGCCGCTGCGGCGCTCAACCGGCCGGTGCTGGTCATCGGCGAACGCGGCACCGGCAAGGAACTGATCGCCGAACGCCTTCACCGCCTCAGCCCGCGGTGGGGCGGTCCGCTCGTCACGATCAACTGCGCCGCGCTGCCCGAGAACCTGCTCGACGCCGAACTGTTCGGCTACGACGCCGGCGCGTTCACGGGCGCGTCGCGGGCACGACCCGGCCGCTTCGAGGATGCCGATGGCGGCACGCTGTTCCTCGACGAGATCGCGACGCTATCGCCCGCGGCGCAGGAGCGGCTGCTCCGCGTCGTCGAATACGGCGAGTTGACGCGCCTCGGCTCGAACCGCGTCATCCGGGTCGATGTCCGCGTCGTCGGCGCGACCAACGAGGACCTGCCGGCGCTCGCCGAGGCGGGGACGTTCCGCGCCGACCTGCTCGACCGGCTGAGCTTCGAAGTCGTCACCCTGCCGCCGCTGCGCGCGCGTGCCGACGACATCCCGTTGCTCGCCGGCCATTTCGGACGGCGGATGGCGGTCGAGCTCGGCTGGGCGGGGTTCGCCGGCTTCACTCCCGCCGCCGCGGCGCAGCTCGCCGGCCATCCGTGGCCGGGCAACGTCCGCGAGTTGAAGAACGTCGTCGAACGGTCGCTGTACCGCTGGGGCGACGCCGAGATGCCGGTCGGCCGGATCGTCCTCGACGCGTTCGACTCGCCGTGGCGGCCGGGCGCGCTGGCCTCGCGGGGCACGGCGCCGCTGATCATCGCCGCCAGCGATGCACCCACCGTACTGCCTGCGCCCGCCGCGCCGGTCGTCGACCACAGCAACGTCGCCGATCTCCGCGTCGCGGTGGCGACCTACGAGCGCGACATCCTCGCCGCCGCCCTCGACAAGTGCCGCCACAACCAGCGCGCGACGGCGACGGCGCTGGCGTTGACCTACGACCAGCTGCGCCATGCGTTGAAGCGCCACAATATGCTGTGAACCGTGCGACCGGGTACGGTGTCGTGCGTTACGTCGGCGCAATCAATGGAGCGCTCTCATGTT
>CAHJWP010000079.1 GCA_903642255.1 Sphingomonadaceae bacterium
GCTTCGCCTGACGCGGCGGCGGGATCGGCCCCGTAATCATCGCGCCGGTCAGGGTCGGCGTTGAACCGGCTGCCGGCGACCACCCGGATCGGCGGCAGGAGGCTTGCAAGCGCCCGGACCGCGGTCGACTTACCGGTGCCGCGGTCGCCGAACACCATGACGCCGCCGATCCGCGGATCGACCGCGGCGATCAGCAGCGCGGTCTTCATCTCCTCCTGCCCGACGATGGCGGAGAACGGGAAATATCTGGTCATGGGGAGCGGTGTAGCATGGCGCGGGCGCGCGCCTAGGGGGTGCTACACCACGGCGCGGCGATACAGGTGCCACGTCGCATGCCCGAGGATCGGCATGACGATCGCCAGCCCGACCAGCGCCGGCAGTGCGCCGAGGATCAGGCCGCCGACGACGATCAGCCCCCACAGCGCCATCGTCACCGGATTGGCGACCGTCACCCGCACCGAGGTCATCACCGCCGTCGGCAGCGACACGTCGCGGTCGAGCGCGAGCGGGAAGGAGAAGGACGCGATCGCCAGAGTCACCGCGGCGAAGACGAAGCCGACGAGGTTGCCGACGACGATCAGCCTGATGCCGCCCGCGGTGCCGAACACATTGGCCAGAAAGGTATCGATGTCGCCCATGCTGCCCGGCCCCATCGCCCAGCGCTGGATGGCGAGCGCGCTGGCCAGCCATGCCGCGAACAGGATCGCGAGGATCACGCCGAGCCCGGCGATCGTGCCGAGCGACTTCGCCTTGAGCACGTCGAAGACGTGGGTCCAGCGCGTGTCGAGCCCCGCCTCGCGCCGCCGGCTGAGCTCGTAGAGCCCGACCGCGGCGAGCGGCCCGACCAGTGCGAACCCCGACACCAGCGGAAAGATCAGCGGCACGACGTCGGTGCCCTGCGCCGCGCGCGCCGCGATCAGCCCGACGACGGGGTAGATCAGGGTCAGCAGAACGAGGTAGGTCGGCATCAGCTTGAAGTCGTCGAGCCCCTTGCGCAGCGCGGCGGTCAGGTCGGCGGTGGTCAGGTGCCGCACCTCCGGCACGGCGTCGGCGGTCGTCAACGTCGGGGCAAGGCTCATCGCTCAGTCTCCAGTCCAAGGGGTGGACCGTGTTGGCGATGGCTCCGGCGGCCGAACCGCGTCACGATCTTATCGCCCGACTGTGTGCCTGTCGGCGCGGCTTGTCGAGGGGGCGGTCGCAAAGCTAGATCGGGCGCGCTTCTCAGGAGACCCGCCATGGCCCAGCCCTTCGACTATCCCGATGCCGACGTTACCTGCCGCGGCGCGCTGGCGCTGCCCGGCGGCGAGGGGCGGGTACCGGGAGTGGCCGTCTTCCACGACATTGGCGGGGTCGGCGCACACACGATGAAATGGGCCGACCGCATCGCGGCGGAGCTCGGCTATCTCGCACTCGCCGCCGACGTGTACGGGGAGGGCAAGGTTCCCGCCGACTTCGGTGAGGGCCGGCAGTTGCTCGGACCCTACCTCGCCGACCGCCCGCGGCTGCGGGCGCGGGCCGAGGCGGCACTCGGGGCGCTCCACGCCCACCCGCGCTGCGACGGCCGGCTGGCGGCGATCGGCTTCTGTTTCGGCGGCACGACTGCGCTGGAGCTGGCGCGTGCCAACGCCGACGGCATCGTGGCCGTCGTCAGTTTCCATGGCGGTCTGTCGGCCCCGCTGCCGGCGAGCACAATGAGCGCACGGATCCTCGTCTGCCACGGGGCCGAGGATCCTTTGGTGGCCCCCGAGCTGTCCGGGTTCCTCAAGGAGATGGCCGACGCGCGCGCCGACTGCCAGACGATCGCCTACACCGGCGCGGTCCACAGCTTCACCAACGAGCAAGCGGATGGATCGCAGATGCCGGGGATCAAGTATGATGAACGGACCGCGCGCCGTTCGTGGCGGGCCATGGCGGCGCATTTCGCCGAGGTCTTTGGCTGACCCTGCCGCAGTAAGGCGAAGGCTTACAACCCCTCGCCTCCCACCCAGTGCGCCTGCGCCAGGCGCCGTGCCACCGTCCATACCTGCGTCCGGATGTCGGGCACCGCGACGATCTCCCAGAACGCCCCCCGCGTCATCGGGCCGAGGCCGAAAAGCCGCGGATGGGCGACGCCGTTCGCGCCGACCAGCCGCGACTGGGCATCGACGTCGAGCCCGAGCCGCGCCGGGTCGGCGCGGGCATGGCCGGCTTCGATCAGCGACCGCAGCACCGGCTCGCTCGACCGGGCGAGATCGCCCTGCGGCCCGGTGCAATTGACGATCCGCCGCACCCTGAGGGTGGTCGACGCGTTCGCCCCGCGCGGCCGGTAGGTCACGGCGACGCCGTTGCCTTCCGGCACATAGCGGCTCGGCTTGCCGCCGACGATCGTCAGCTGGCAGCGCGCGATCATCGCCTCGATCTTCGCCGCTACCGTGGGAGCGAGGCGGTGGCGGTGGACGTCCCACCACGGCCGCAGGTGGCGCAGGAACCGGTCGCGCTGCTCGGGCGTCGCCGACAGCCACAGGCCCTGCGTGAACGGCCGCAGCTCGTCGACGGCGGCGCGCCAGCCGAGGGCCTCGGCCCGCGCGCGAATCTCGGCGAGGAGGTGCGACGCCACCGTCGTCGGCTTCTCGTTGCGATTTCCCGCTGGGCCCGGCGGGACATGCGGGCGCGGCAGCAGCCCACGCCGCGACAGCGCGACGATCTTCCCCCGAAACCCTGCCGCATCGAGCGACAGCGCGACGTCGACCATCGTCAGCCCGGTGCCGATCAGCAGCACCGTGTCGTCCGCCGTCAGCCCGTCGACCGTTGCCGGATCCCACGGATCGGGGGCATAGACGTCGCCGGGCAGCGCCGCGGGGTCGAGCCCCGGCGGCGCGTGCGGCGGCAGGTTGCCGACCGCGACGACGAGCGCATCGACGCGCACCTCGCGGTCGCCGGCGAGCCGCACGGTCACGCCGTCGTCATCGACGGCCGCCGCCACCGCCTCGTCCTGCACTAGTGCCAGCCGCTCGCCGGCCCGCGCCGCCGAGTGCTCGAGCAGCTCGCCGAGGTACTCGCCATACTGCTGGCGCTGGACGAAGCTGCCGCCGTCGCCGAGCCCGCGCGCCGTGCACCAGTCGGCGAAATGCGCCGGGCGGTCGCTCAAGGCGCTCATGTTGCCGGCGCGCACGTTGAGCAGGTGCGACGGATGCGGCGCACTGTACGCCGTGCCCCGGCCGAACACCGCGCGCCGCTCGATCAGCGTCGCATGCGGCCCGGCGTGGCGCAGGATGTTGATCGCCAGCAGCGAGCCGGAGAAGCCCGCGCCGACGATAGCGACGGATTTGAAGATCACAGGGTCAGTGCCCCATGCGCCATCCTCGGCAGCACATGCCGCGCGAACAGGTCGGCCTCGGCGGCGTGGGGGTAGCCCGACAGGATGAACGCTTCGATGCCCATCGCCTGATAGGCCTGCAGCTTGGCCAGCACCTGGTCGGGGTCGCCGACGATCGCCGCGCCGCAGCCCGAGCGCGCGCGGCCGATGCCGGTCCACAGATTGTCCTCGACATAGCCCTCGTTGCCTGCCGCGTCGCGGAGTTCGGCCTGGCGGCGAACACCCTCCGACTGCGCGTCGAGCGACTTGCTGCGGATGGCATCGCCGGTCGCCGCGTCGAGCTTGCTGAGCAACCGCGACGCCGCCGTTCGCGCCTCGGCCTCGGTGTCGCGAACGATCACGTGGACGCGGTAGCCGAACTTGAGGGTGCGCCCGTAGGCTGCGGCCCGCACCCGCATGTCGTCGAGGATCGCCTGGACGGCGGGCATGGTGTCGGGCCACATCAGGTAGACGTCGGCGGCCTGCGCGGCGGCGTCGCGCGCATCGGGGCTGAGGCCGCCGAAGTAGAGCGGCGGGCACTGGCCGCTGAGCGTCGTCACGCCGGGCGGATCGACGTCGAAGCGGTAATGTTCGCTGTCGAGCGCCGTCCGCGCGCCGCCGAGCAGCGACTTCAGTGCCAGCATGACCTCGGCGGTGCGGGCATAGCGCGGAGCCGACGCCAGCGTCGCGCCGGGAACGTCGGACGAGATGATGTTGACGGTCAATCTGCCGCCGGCAATCCGGTCGAGGGTCGCGATCTGGCGCGCCAGCTGCGGCGGCCACGTCTCGCCGACGCGGACCGCCATCAGCAGGCGGATGCGCCGCGTCAGCACGGCGATCGCCGCGGCGAAGGCGGTCGTGTCGATGCCGAGCGCATAGCCGCTCGGCAGCAGGATGTTGTCGAAGCCGCCGGTTTCCGCCGCGAGGACGATGTCGCGGCAATGCTCCCAGCTCGACTTCAGCTGCGCGTCGGGGACCCCGAGGAACTCATAGTCATCGTCGCACAGCGCCGAGAACCAGCTGACCTCGCAACTCAAGGGAGCTTCTCGCCAAGGCTCGCCTCGAGGATCGCGTACCACTCCACCCGCTCGAAGCGCACCTTGAAGGCATCGGCCGACTCGGCGATCCGTGCCGGGTTCTGGCTGCCGACGATCGGGATCGGCTTCGCCGGATGCGCCATGATCCACGCATAGGCCACCGCCGCGCGACCGACCCCGTACTTTTCGGCGTGGACGTCGAGCGCGGCGCGGACCGCCGTCGTCCGGTCGTCGGCCGCATCGTTGCCGCCCAGCCGCCCCTGCCCGAGCGGCGACCACGCCAGCACCGCCAGCCCGTACTTCATCGCCCGGTCCATCGTCCCGTCGAAGAGCGGCGCGGTGGCCAGCGCCGAGAATTCGGGCTGCGTCGAGACGAGCGGGATGTTGAGGTACGACGCCAGCACCCCGGTCTGCGCCGGGGTGTGGTTCGACACGCCGACCGACACGATCTTGCCCTGCAGCACCAACTCCTCGAGCACCGCCGCCGTCTCGGCCGGGTGGGCGAGCAGGTCGGGGCGGTGGATCTGCCACAGGTCGATGCGCTCGGTCTTCAGCCGCTTGAGCGATGCCTCGACCGCCGCGGCGATATACCCCGGCGACGAATCGTACGGCACGCCCATGCGGATCCCGCCCTTCGACGCCAGCACCATGCGGTCGCGCAGTTCCGGCGCATCGGCGAACACGCGGCCGAGCAGCACTTCCGCCGCGCCGAACGGCTCGTCGTTGTCGGGGCCGTAGATGTCGGCGGTGTCGAACAGGGTGATACCGGCGTCGAACGCCGCCTCGACACGCGCCCGCGCGGCGGCCACGTCGTCGCCGGCGAAGCGCCACATGCCCCAGGCAAGCGGGCTGACGAGCATCCCCGACTTGCCGAGGAGGCGGGGTTCGGGCGACAGGATGATTTCAGTCATGCACGGCTGTTTGGCACAGGGACGCGACGAATGGGAGATACGATCCGCTGGGGCATCGTCGGCACCGGCATGATGGCGCTCGAACATATCGCCAATCTCAAGCTGACACCCGGCAGCGTCATCGCCGGCCTGGTCGATCCGGTCGCCGCGTCGATCGCCGCCGCCGAGGCCGCGGTCGGCGGCGAGGCTCGGGTATTCGAGTCGCCCGCCGCGCTGGCGGCAAGCGGGACCGTCGACGCCGTGCTCGTCGCCTCGCCCAACTTCACCCACCACGACGTGCTGCAGCCGCTGATCGACGCGCGGCTCCATATCCTGTGCGAGAAGCCGCTGGCGACGACGCTCGCCGACGCCTCCGACATTGCGGCGCGGGTCGAGGGATATGACAGCGTATTCTGGACCGGCATGGAGTACCGCTTCATGCCGCCGGCAGCCGAGTTCATCGCGCAGGTCCACGCCGGCAAGGTCGGGAGCTTGCGGATGCTGTCGATCCGCGAGCATCGCTTCCCGTTCCTCGTCAAGGTCGGCGACTGGAACCGGTTCAACGCCAATACCGGCGGTACGATGGTCGAGAAATGCTGCCACTTCTTCGACCTGATGCGCGTCATCGTCGGTGCCGAGCCGGTGCGGGTGTTTTGCTCCGGCGGGGTCGACGTCAACCACCGGGACGAAGCCTATGATGGCCATACCCCCGACATCATCGACAACAGCTTCACCACGGTCGACTTCGCCAATGGGGTGCGCGCGATGCTCGATCTGTCGATGTTCGCCGACGGGGCCGAGAACCAGGAGGAGATCGTCGCGGTCGGCGATGCGGCACGGCTCGACTGCCTGATCCCGGCCGGCGAGATCGTGTTCCACCCCCGCGTCGGCTTCCGCAATCCCAAAGCCGTCGAGCGCCGTCATGTCGCCGTCGACGCCGCCGCGCTCGACGCCGGGCAGCATCACGGCGCGACCTTCTACCAGCACGCCGCCTTCGCCGCCGCGGTACGGGGCGAGGGGCCGGTCCTGGTCACCGCCGATGACGGCCTGCGCGCGGTGGCGATGGGGCTGGCGGCGGAGACCAGCGCGCGCGAGCACCGCGTGGTCGAGATGAGCGAGCTGGGTCTCTGAGGTCCTCCCGGCTCGCGGGGAGGATCGAGTGTGACCCTTTAGCGACAGCCCGCTCTTAAGATCGGCTTTCCCACGCCCGCGAATTGCTTTCGCGACTCGGGGCGATCAAAGCGGCATCGCAGATCAGGTCGGCAGGGCTTCGCGCCCCAGCCGCCGGTCACAGGGGAGGATCACCATGCCGCTGCGCTCGATCATGCTCGCCGGAGTCGCGTTGACCCTCGCGTCGGCGGCTGCCGCCCAGACCGCGCCGGTCGCGCCGCAGGGTGGTGCCGGGACCGCGCCCGGTGTCGACGACGCGCCGGCCGACATCGTCGTCACCGCGCAGAAGCGGTCGGAGCGGCTGCAGGACGTGCCCCTCGCGGTGACTGTGGTCAGCGGTGACACCCTCGCGGCGCAGGGCAAGGTCAGCCTCGAGGGCGCGCAGTATCTCGTCCCGACGCTCAACTTCCTGAAGTCGGGCACGACGCTCAACCAGTCGCTGTTCCTGCGCGGCGTCGGCACCGCGACCTTCTCGATCGCCGGCGAGCCGTCGGTGTCGACCGTCCTCGACGGCGTCGTCTTCAGCCGCTCGGGCGAGGCGTTCAGCGACCTCGTCGACATCGAGCGCCTCGAAGTGCTGCGCGGGCCGCAGGGGACGCTGTTCGGCAAGAACGCCTCGGCCGGCGTCATCAACATCGTCTCGGTCAAGCCCGGCGACACGCTCGGCGGCTATGTCGAGGGCGGCTTCTTCGGCGGCAACGGCGACGAGTATCGCGTCCGCGGCGCGATCGACCTGCCGCTGTCGAAGAGCATCCGCACCCGCCTGACCGGCTTCTACGATCACTATGACGGCAACATCTTCAACGACGCGCCCAACGTCAACCGCCGGGTCAACGGCTTCAAGCACTACGGCTTCCGCGGCATCGTCGAGGGCGACGTCAACGAGCGCATCAAGCTGACCTTCATCGCCGACTATCACAAGAACAACGACGACTGCTGCGCCGAGATCATCGCCGGTGCGCCGCTGAGCCAGACGACCGGCGCGGTCAACACCGCGGCGCTCGCGCAAATCCAGAGCGTCCTGCCGACGCTGCAGGGGGCGAATACGCGGACGATCGACCAGAACCTCGTCACCCACACTGACGAGGTGGGTTATGGCTTTTCGCTGCAGGCCGACGTCGACGCCGGGCCGGTGACCTTCACCTCGATCAGCGCCTATCGCAACTATGCCAACACCGAGATCCGCGACGGCGACTGGCTGCCGCAGGCCTATGTCGGCATCCAGCAGCTCCACGACTTCGGCCCGCAGACGGGCGAGACGTACAGCCAGGAATTCCGCCTGACGTCGCCGGCGACCGGCTTCTTCACCTATGTCGCCGGCTTCTATTTCTCCGACGCCAAGTCGGAGCGCATCTTCACCCGCAACGATCAGGTGTGCGGTCTCGCGCCGGGCGCGGTGGCGCCGGCCGGGGTGCTGATCCCGTGCTCGAGCCCGCTCGCCGGGCCGTCGACCTTTCCGACCGGCACCGCCGACTTCGGCTCGGACTTCCGCAACATTGCACTGTTTGGCCAAGGCGTGTTCCACCTTACCCCGCGCCTCCGCCTGATCGGCGGCGTGCGCTTCACCGTCGACCAGCTCGACGTGTTCCACAGCCGGGTGACGGCGCTCGCCGGGCCGGGCATCGGCGGCAACTTCGATTCAGGCGTCAACAACAATGGGCTGGGCGGCGGTGTGTCGAACGGCATCCCGTTCACCGCGCGGGCGAACAACACCAACGTCTCGGGCAAGGCCGGCGCGCAGTTCGACGTCAGCGACACGAGCGTGGCGTACGCAACCTATTCGCGCGGCTATAAGGGGCCAGCGTACAACATCTTCTACAACCTGTCGTATACCGGCACGAACAAGATCGCGCCCGAGGACTCCGACGCCTTCGAGATCGGCCTGAAGAACACGCTGCTCGGCGGCAAGCTGACGCTCAACCTCGCCGCCTATTACGCCAAGTATCACAACTTCCAGGCGAACAACCCCGACGTCGTCAACGGCGTCGTCACCACCCGCTTCACCAACGCCGGCGAAGTGTCGACCCGCGGCGGCGAGGCCGACCTGCTGTACCGTCCGGTCCGCGACCTCAGCATCTCGGGTGGCGTCGCCTATACCGACGCCCACGTCGATGCGTTCCTGATCCCGCAGGGCAACAACACCGGCGTCATCCCGACCGGCACGCCGCTCGGCTTCGCCCCGAAGTGGAAGGGCGATCTCGGCGTCGACTACCGCGTCCGCACCGGCGGCCCGGTCGACGTCCAGCTCGGCGCGCAGGGGTCGTACCAGTCGAGCGAGCTGTCGCTGTTCGTCGCCAGCGCCGTCGACCGCGCCGCCGGCACAATCGGCGCGTACGGGCTGGTCAACCTGAGCGCGGCCGTACTCGACGTGAAGGACCGCTACAAGCTGACCTTCACCGTGCGCAACGTGGCGAACGAGCATTTCGCCGCGGCGATCGCCAACGGCGGGGTGCTCAATTCGTACCGCTACCAGATCCCGCGCGATGCCGACCGCTATTACGGGGTGACGGGACGGGTGAACTTCTAGGCCGTGCTGTCCTACACGATGATCGTGCGCTAAGGGTCGTGCGTACCGTGGCTGAACGCCCCGATGGTCTTTCTCATCGTCGTCGCAGCAAGGGTCGCCACAACGGAGCCGCGACCTGTTTACGCCGGATAGGTTAAATCCTGTAGGATCGGCCGTATAGGACATGTGAGCTTTCGCCGAACTGACGGAGCGAATTTTTACCCGCCGTCGTGTGACCTTCCACCGTGATCGACCGCAACGCAGTCCCGACAAAACGAGCCGTCATGGTTATGTCTGGCCGGTCGCCGCGGCCGCTAAAGGTGAGCTGCCCGGATCACCGGCATACACCCCTGCACCCACGCGAGTGCGACGAGATACGCCCCCGCGACCATGCCCAGCATCGGCCAGTAACCGTCGCCATGGCTGAGGCTCCAGCCCGCGAACGCAATCATCGCCGCCCCCGACAGGTTGCCAGCCACCGCGCCGACCCCGACCACCGTGCCGACCCGCGCCACGGGGATGGCATCCGCCGCCAGCCCAAAGACATTGGTCGAGAACCCCTGATGGGCGAACAGCCCGATGCCGATCACCGCCGCCGCCGCCCATGGCCCCGGTGCGACGATCGCCAGCGGCAGGGGCACGATGAGCAGCGCATAGC
>CAHJWP010000080.1 GCA_903642255.1 Sphingomonadaceae bacterium
GAAACCGGCGACCGCGGCACCCGCCGCCGCGCCGAAAGCCCCCGCGCCGCCGGCGCGGGGCGGGAGCGTCGCTGACGCGGCGATGTCCGCGCCGGATGCGGGCGCGGTACCGCGCGTGGTAGCGGGCGCGACCGCGCTGCCACCGCCCGCCGGGGTGCCGATGGAAGCCGTCAAGCTGTCCAACATGCGCAAGACGATCGCCCGCCGGCTGGCCGAGTCGAAGGCGACCGTCCCGCACTTCTACCTGACCGTCGACGTCAGGCTGGATGCCCTGCTCAAGCTGCGCGGTGACCTCAACAAGTCGCTCGAAGCCACTGGAATCAAGCTGTCGGTCAACGACCTGCTGATCAAGGCGCTCGGCCTCGCGCTGACGCAGGTGCCCGACGCCAACGTCCAGTTCGCCGGCGACACGCTGTACAAATTCGGCCGCGCCGACGTCTCGGTCGCCGTCGCCATCCCCGGCGGCCTTATCACCCCGGTCATCACCGACGCCGCCAACAAGCGGCTGAGCATAATCGCTAGTGAAATGAAGGACTTGACGGTAAGAGCGAAGGACGGGAAACTGAAGCTTGAGGAGTATAAGGGCGGCACCGCGTCGATCTCCAACCTCGGCATGTTCGGCATCAAGCAGTTCGACGCCGTCATCAACCCGCCGCAGGGCCTCATCCTCGCCGTCGGAGCGGGCGAGCCGCGCCCCTATGTCGTTGATAATGCTCTGGCAATCGCCACCGTGATGACCGCCACCGGCAGCTTCGACCACCGCGCGATCGACGGCGCGGTCGGCGCGCAGTTCATGGGCGCGTTCAAGGCGCTGGTGGAGAACCCCTTGGGAATGCTGGCATGAGCGAGACGTTTGACCTCGCCATCCTCGGCTCCGGCCCCGGCGGCTACGTCGCCGCGATCCGCGCCGCGCAACTCGGCCTCAAGGTCGCGATCGTCGAGCGTGAGCGCCTCGGCGGCATCTGCCTCAACTGGGGCTGCATCCCGACCAAGGCGCTGCTGCGGACGAGCGAGATCTACCACTACATGCAGCATGCCGACGCCTATGGCCTGAGCGCGGCCAATGTTTCCTTCGACTTGGCAAAGGTCGTTGACCGATCACGTAAAGTGGCGGGGCAGCTCAACGCCGGCGTCAAGGGGTTGATGAAGAAAAACCGGGTGACCGTCGTCGAGGGTGAGGGGCGGCTGACCGGCGCGACGCAACTGACTGTAAAGACGGGCGATCAGGAGCGGGTGCTCGACGCGAAGAACGTCATCGTCGCCACCGGTGCCCGCGCTCGCGACCTGCCCGACACGCCGGCCGACGGCAAGCGGGTGTGGACCTACCGCCACGCGATGGTCCCGCCCGAGATGCCGACGAAGCTGCTGGTCATCGGCTCGGGCGCGATCGGCATCGAGTTCGCCAGCTTTTACAGCGACATGGGCGCGAATGTGACGGTCGTCGAGATGCTCGACCGCATCCTGCCGGTGGAGGACGCCGACGTCTCGGCCCACATGGCCAAGGCGCTGACGAAGCAGGGGATGACGCTCGTCACCGGGGTCAAAGTGTCCGACGTGAAGCCCGGCACCGACGGTGTCGCGGCGACGATCACGACCGGTGACGGCCAAGCGAAGACAGACACTTACAGCCATGTCATCGTCGCGATCGGCATCGTCTCGAACCTTGAGAATATCGGCCTCGAGGCGCTCGGCGTCGAGCAGCACCGCGGGCGAATCAAGGTCGGCCCGTGGGGCGCAACCAACGTCGCCGGCCTGTGGGCGATCGGCGACGTCACCGGCGCGCCGTGGCTCGCGCACAAGGCAAGCCACGAGGGGATCGTCGCGGTCGAGAAGATCGCCGGACTGGAGCCGCATCCCTTTGAAATCTGGAACATACCGGGATGTACCTACTCGCGGCCGCAGGTGGCGAGCGTCGGGCTGACCGAGGCGCTCGCCCGCGAGGCGGGGCACGAGGTCAAGGTCGGCAAGTTCCCGTTCATCGGCAACGGCAAGGCCATCGCGCTCGGCGAGGCCGACGGCTTCGTCAAGACGGTGTTCGACGCGACGACCGGCCAGCTGCTCGGCGCGCACATGATTGGCGCGGAAGTAACTGAACTCATTCAGGGTTATGTCATCGCCCGGCAGCTCGAAACGACTGAGGCCGAGCTGATCGAGACGGTCTTCCCCCATCCGACGCTCAGCGAGATGATGCACGAGGGCGTGCTGAGCGCCTATGGCCGGGCGATCCACTTCTAGGTCATGCTGGCGGCGCTGCTCCTCGCCGCCGCCGCGCTCAGCCCGCTCGACGCAGCGATCCACGCCAGTGTCGCGCCGTGTCCGCCGCCGGACAAAGGCGAGATCACCGTCTGCGGGCGACGCGAGGTGCCGGGCGAGCGCAGCCGCTATCTGTCGCCGATCCCGTCGGAGTACGAGGTCGGCGATCCGCGGGCGCAGAGCGTGTCGGCCGAGCGCAACGGCCTGTTCGATTATGATGCCGGCGGCAGCGGGACCTGCTCGGCGGTCGGCTTGACCGGGGCGATGGGATGCGGCTTCCAGAAGCATAACCGGTGGGCGCTGCAGAAGGCCGGTGCGGCCGATGGTCGAGGTCCCTTATTCGCTAAGTGACCGAAATGTCGCAGGAACGTCCGGGAATTCGCTCGGTTGTCAGCGGGTGGGGATCATCGAGTAGGAGACTCCCGTGGGCCATCTCAACCTGACGCTGCTGACTATCGGTCTGCTGATCGCGATCGCCGCATTCGTCTACTTCATGCGCAAGCCGTCGAACCGCAACGCCGGTGAGCGGATGCCCGAGCGCGGCGAGCCCGGTGCCCCCGACAAGCCTCGCGGCGTGCCGCTGACCGAGGCCGAAGTCCGGCGGTCGGAAAAAGCCGCGCGCTAGGCCGCGGCGGTCCAGTCGAGCGGAACGGCCTCGAATCGGCCGCTTGCCGGATCGAGGATGCGCAGGATGCCGTCGGCGATGTCGAAGTGTGCGCCCTGCAGGACCAGCCGGCCGTCGTCGACACGTTCGGCGACGAAGGGGAAGGTTCGCAAATTGTCGAGGCTCAGCCGGATTGCGGCTAGTTCAAGCGCCTGCTGAGCATCGATGTCGGGGCTGATCGCGGCGGCGGCGCGCACTTGGTCACGGGCCGGGTCGATCTTGGCCATCCAGCGGCCGATGAACGCGCCGTGCCCCTCGGCGGCGGCGTCGAACTTGCCGGTCAGTGACGCGGTGATGCCGCCGCAGCGCGCGTGGCCGAGGACGACGATGTGCTCGACCTCAAGCTGGGTGACGGCGAACTCGATCGCCGCCGACGAACCGTGAGTCGCGCCGTCAGCCTCGTATGGCGGGACGAGATTGGCGACGTTGCGCATGACGAACATCTCGCCGGGGGCTGAGTCGAAGATGCGCGTCGGGTCGACCCGGCTGTCGGCACAGGCGATGACCATCACGGCCGGCGACTGGCCGACGTGGGCGAGCGCGTCGAAGCGCGCCCGCTGGTCGTTGTACGGTCCGGCGCGGAAGCGGCGATAGCCGTCGATCAAAGAGTCGAAGGCAGCCACCGCTAGTACCCCGCCGCCCGCGTAACTTCGCATTCTTCACTCGGCCACGCTCTGTGAGTGATTTGGAGATCGGAAGGTGTTTGTCGCGAGCAGGCGACGGGGCCGGGAAACACAGGTCGGCGGGCAACGGGCGGTACGGCGGTCGACATGGGGCACGACTCCTTTCGGCGGTGTGACTATCATGCGCGTGCGCTCGTAGGATAGCGCCGATGCGCCGCGCCGATCCGCGTTGGCTTTGCCGCGCGCGAAGCCTATCTAGGCCCCATGACTGATGCCGCCCTCGTGCCGACCCAGCGGGTTCGCAAGCCCGATTGGCTGCGCGTTCGCGCGCCGACCTCGCCCGCCTTTGCCGAGACACGGGCGCTGATGCGCCGGCTCGGCCTGACGACGGTGTGCGAAGAGGCGGCGTGCCCAAACATCGGCGAGTGCTGGACGCAGAAGCACGCGACGGTGATGATCCTCGGCGACACGTGCACGCGGGCGTGCGCCTTCTGCAACGTCAAGACCGGCATGCCGGGGCCAGTGGACGCGCTGGAGCCGCTCCACGTCGCCGAGGCGGCCGGCGCACTCGGGCTCGAGCATATCGTCATCACGTCGGTCGACCGGGATGACCTGCCTGACGGCGGGGCAGGGCAGTTCGTCAAGGTGATCGAGGCACTGCGGCGTCATGCGCCGGCGACGACGATCGAGATCCTGACGCCCGACTTCCGCAATAAGGCCGACCGTGCCGTTGCCACGATCGTCGCGGCGCGGCCCGACGTCTACAACCACAATCTCGAAACGGTGCCGCGGCTTTATCCGACGATCCGGCCGGGGGCGCGCTATTTCCACTCGCTGCGCCTGCTCGACCGGGTCAAGACGCTCGATCCTTCGATCTTCACCAAGTCTGGGTTGATGCTCGGCCTCGGCGAAGAGCGGCAGGAGATGCACCAGGTGTTCGACGATATGCGCTCGGCCGATGTCGATTTCCTGACGGTCGGCCAGTATCTCCAGCCGACGCCACGCCATGCGAAGGTCGTCGACTTCGTCACGCCCGACATCTTCCGCAGCTATGCCGCGATCGCCCGGGCGAAAGGTTTCCTGCAAGTCGCCGCCTCGCCGCTGACGCGGTCGAGCTATCACGCCGGAGCCGATTTCGCGGCGATGCGGGCGAAACGGGCAGCGGCGCTGTCTGTAGGGACGCCGGGCGGGGCGGCAGGGCAGGGCACGGTCCCAGCCGCACCGGGTGGCGTAACCGCCTGATGCCGCGCCATGTCGAAGACCGCTTCCTGCCGTACACGCCGGAACAGATGTTCGATCTCGTCGCCGACATCGGGCGCTACGCCGAGTTCCTGCCGTGGGTCCAGGCGATGCGCGTCACGTCGAACGACGGGCACGTCGTCGTCGCCGACATGGTCGTCGGCTTCAGGATGGTGCGCGAGCGCTTCACCAGCCGCGTGACGCTCGACCGGCCGACGGCGCTGCACGTCGACTATATTTCGGGGCCCCTCAAATATCTGCGCAACGACTGGCGGTTCGCGCCCGCGCCGGGTGGCTGCACGGTCCACTTCGCCGTCGATTTCGAGTTCCAGTCGCGCCTGTTCGAGAAACTCGCCGGCGTGTTCTTCGGCGAGGCGTTCCGCCGGATGGTGGCGAGCTTCGAGAAGCGCGCGGGGGAACTTTACGGCGTGCCCGCGGCGCGTGGCATCAGCAGTTCGAGCGCGCAGAGCACCGCCTGACGGCGGACCTCGCTGCGGCCGAGATCGCCGAAGTTCTTGGTGTCGGCGATCTTGCACTCGGGATCGTCCCGCCGGGCGACGGCGAAGACGACGGTTCCGACTGGCTTCCTAGCCGATCCGCCGCCCGGCCCGGCGATCCCGGTGATGGCGACGGCGGTGTCGGCGTGGCTGTGCTTCAGCGCACCCTGCGCCATCGCCCAGGCGACGGCGACCGACACTGCACCGAATGTGTCGAGGATGTCGGAGTTGACGCCGAGCGCTGTCATCTTCGCCTCGTTCGAATAGGTCACGAAGCCGCAGTCGACGACATCCGACGAGCCGGCGATCTCGGTCAGCAGTCCGGCGACGAGGCCGCCGGTGCACGATTCGGCGGTGACGATGCGCAGGCCCGCGGCGCGGTTGGCGTCGATGACGCGGCGGGCGTGGTCGAGGAGGGTGTCGTCGAACATCACGCATGATCCTCTGAACGCAGCTTTACCCCGGCAGCCTTACACTCGCCACCGCCTGCGCCGCGATCCCCTCGCTGCGGCCGGTGAAGCCGAGGCCCTCGGTCGTCGTCGCCTTGATGCTGACGGACGGGCAGCCGGTTATCTCGCCCACGCGGGCGGCGAAGGCGGCGCGGTGCGGGCCGACCTTGGGAGCTTCGGCGATGATCGTCAGGTCGAGGTGGTCGATGATCCCGCCGGCGGCGCGCACGAGGGTGCAGGCGTGGGCGAGGAAGCGGTCGGAACTCGCGCCGCGCCACTGCGGGTCGCTGGGCGGAAAGTGGGTGCCGATGTCGCCCGCGCCGATCGTGCCGAGCAGCGCGTCGGTCAGCGCGTGGAGACCGACGTCGGCATCGCTGTGCCCGATCAGACCGCGGGAGTGCGGCACGCGGACGCCGCACAGCCACAGGTGGTCGCCGGGGCCGAAGCGGTGGACGTCGAAGCCGGAGGCCGAGCGCGGGATCATGCGCGCCGCTAGCATGGCTTCGGCGCGGGCGAAATCTTGCGGGGTGGTCAGCTTGAACGCCGCCTCGTCGCCGGCGACGAGAGCGACGTCGATCCCGGCGGCGCGGGCGACGGCGACGTCGTCGCTCGCGTCCGTGGTTTGCGCACCCGGCGCGCGGGGCCCGTCGGCCGCCCGGTGCGCGGCGAAGATCGCCGGCCACGCAAAGCCCTGCGGCGTCTGGACACGGTGGAGGCGTGACCGGTCGACCTCGCCGTCGACCGTCGCGTCGCCGCTGCGCAGCGAGTCGACGACCGGCAGAGCGGGGGTTGCGCCGGTGTAGGTCGCCAGCGCGGCGACGACGCGGTCGATCATCCCTGCTGTGACGAACGGCCGGGCGGCGTCGTGGATCAGGACGTGGGTCGCGCTGTGCAGTGCGGCGAGGCCGGCGAGGACCGACGCCTGCCGCGTCGCGCCCCCGGCGACCGGCGCGGGCAGGTCGAGCCCGTCGATCGCGGCGGCGTAGAGCGTCGCGTCGTCGGGGTGGATGACGACCTGCACGGCGGCGACGGCTGAATGGCTGGCGAATGCCTCGACGGCGTGGCGCAGCACCGCTTTACCGCCGACGACCCGATATTGCTTGGGGATCCCGTCGCCGGCGCGGACGCCGCGGCCGCCGGCGACGATAAGGACATGGACGATCACGCGCCGCCTATACGCTGCCCGTCCGGGGCGGCAAGGGCAGGGACCGTCGACGAGTTCGCGCCGCATCATTGGTCGGGCCGCTTGCCGCACCGCAGCGAACGCGGTATCGCTGGTGCCCTTTTTTTAGGCACCTCTCTTGCGTCATCTTCCGCCCCTCGCCGTCGGCCCGCACCGGCTCGATCCCGTCATTCTCGCGCCGATGACGGGCGTCACCGACCTGCCGTTCCGCCGCATCGTCAAGGGCTACGGGGCAGGGTTGACGGTGACCGAGATGATCGCGTCCGAAGCGATGGTCCGCGCGACCCGCCAGTCGCTGCAGAAATGCGCGTGGGACGCGGCCGAGGAACCGGTGTCGATGCAACTCGCCGGCTGCGAGCCGCGGGTGGTGGCCGAGGCGGCGAAGCTCAACGCCGACCGCGGCGCGGCGATCATCGACATCAACATGGGCTGCCCGGTCAAGAAGGTGGTCAACGGCCACGCGGGCTCGGCGCTGATGCGCGACCTGCCGCTGGCGACGGCGCTGATCGCGGCGACGATCGCGGCCGTCGACGTGCCGGTGACGCTCAAGATGCGGATGGGCTGGGACCACGCCAGCCTCAACGCGCCCGAACTCGCCCGCATCGCCGAGGATCTCGGCGTCGCGATGATCGCCGTCCACGGCCGGACACGGTGCCAGCTGTACAAGGGCGAGGCCGACTGGGGCTTCGTGCGGCGCGTGAAAAATGCCGTGCAAGTACCTGTAATCGTCAACGGCGACATTTGTACGCTCGATGACGTCGATGCGGCGCTCGACGCGAGTGGGGCCGACGGCGTGATGATCGGCCGCGGGGCCTATGGCAAGCCGTGGTTGCTCGGCGCGGTGTTGCGCTATCTGCGGACCGGCCAGCGGTCGGCGGAGCCCGGGATCGACGAGCAATATGCCGTAATTACCGAGCATTACGCCGCCATGCTCGACCATTATGGCAGCCATATAGGCGTCAACCTGATGCGCAAGCACCTCGGCTGGTATACGCGCGGGCTGCCCGGCTCGGCCGAGTTCCGCAATGCGGTCAATCAGGAGGAGCGGCCGGACCGCGTCCGGGCGATGCTCGCGGCCTTCTACGAACCGCTGCTCGAGCCTGCCGTCATCCGACGCGCCGCATGAGCGTCTTTCCGATGCAGCGGCGCGCGACGGCCACGCTGCCCGACGCGACAGCCGCGCTGGCCGCGGCGCTGCCGATGCCGATCGTCGTTCTCGATCCCGCCGGGGTCGTCACGTTCGCCAACGTCGCCGCGCAGGGGTTTCTCAACGCCAGTCTATGGGCGCTGCGCGAGCGGGGCTTCGCCGCCGCGCTTGCCCCCGACACGCCCACGGCCGTGCTGATCGACCATGCGCGGGTCGCCGGCAATACGGTGACGGCGTACGACACGGAAGTCGTCCTCGCCGGCGGCGCCATGGTTCGCGCCGATGTGTTCGTCACGCCGCTGACCGACGGCAGCGGCGCGACGATGGTCAGCTTCCAGGCGCGCAGCGTGCCGACGCTCGTCGACCGCGCGCGGGTCAGCGAAGGCGCGGCACGGTCGGCGATCGGCGTTGCGGCGATGCTGGCCCACGAGATCAAGAACCCGCTGTCGGGCATCCGCGGCGCGGCGCAGCTACTCGGCGACAGCGCCGACCCCGAAGCGCGCGAGCTGACGACGCTGATCCGGCAGGAGGTCGACCGCGTCGCAGCGCTGATCGACCGGATGGAAGGCTTCACCGATACGCGCCCGGTGCCGAAGCGGGCGGAGAACATCCATGCGATCCTCGGCCACGTCCGGAAGGTGGCGCTGAGCGGCTTCGCGCAGGGGATTCCGATCCGCGAAAGCTACGATCCGTCGCTGCCGTCGGTCGCGGGCAATCACGATGCCCTCGTCCAGGTGTTCCTCAACCTCGTCAAGAACGCAGCCGAGGCGGTCGCCGCGGCCGGCGGCACGGGTGGGGCGATAACCTTGACTACAGCCTATCGTCACGGGGTCCGCGTCGCCGTCGACGGGGCCAAGCCGCGCGTCGCGCTGCCGCTCGAGGTGTGCGTGATCGACACCGGCTTCGGCGCGTCGCCCGCCGTCGCCGGCCACATCTTCGAGCCGTTCGTCACCTCGAAGCGCGCCGGCGGCGGCCTCGGCCTTGCCCTCGTCGCCAAGATCGTCGGCGACCATGGCGGCATCGTCGAATACGAGCGGGTGAGCGATCCGCCGCGCACCGTCCTGCGCGTCCTGCTGCCGACGGCATGAACGCGCCGGTGCCCATCGCCGCGGTTCCGCCCGGCGCGGCGACGGTCGTCATCGCCGACGACGACGCGGCGATCCGCACCGTCGTCCGCCGCGCCCTGACGCGGGCCGGCTATCTGGTCCGCGCGACGGAGACGGCGGCGGGCCTCGCGCGGCTGATCGACGACGGCGTCGGCGACGTTGTTATCAGCGACGTGATGTTCCCCGATGGCAACGGTCTCGATGGCCTGCCCGGGCTCCTCGCACGCCGCCCGGGGCTCAAGGTCATCGTCGTGAGCGCGCAGAACACGCTGTCGACGGCCGTCCGGGCGACCGAGGCCGGAGCGTTCGACTATCTGCCCAAGCCGTTCGACCTCGACGAACTGAC
>CAHJWP010000081.1 GCA_903642255.1 Sphingomonadaceae bacterium
ACGGCGGCGATCTTCACCAATCCGCGCGAACAGCGCACCCGCGAATATGTGACGGGACGCTTCGGCTGAGGCACGCTGGTGTCGCAGCCGGGCGCTCCCCGGCAGGAGAATGACCATGGCCGAACTCGGCGCACACACCGTCAAGTCGTTCGACGACGACATCAACCAGCTGCGCTCGCTCGTCACCCAGATGGGTGGCCTGTGCGAGGTGCAGATCAGCGGCGCGATCGACGCGCTGATGAACCGCGATCCCGACGGCGCGATGACGGTGATCAACACCGACGCCCGCATCGACGCGCTCGAGGCCGAGGCCGAGCGGCTCGCCGTGACGATGATCGCCCTGCGCGCGCCGATGGCGAACGACCTGCGCGAGATCATCTCGGCGCTCAAGATCAGCGCGGTCCTCGAACGGATCGGCGACTACGCCAAGAACATCGCCAAGCGCGCCTCGACGCTGACCAATACCGCACCGATCGAGCCGGTGATCATCATTCCGCAGATGGCGCGCGTCGTCGTCGAGATGATCCGCGACGCATTGGACGCCTTCGTCGACCGCGACGCCGACAAGGCGGTTGCCGTCTGTCAGCGCGATGCGGCGGTCGACGATTTCTACAATAGCCTGTTTCGCTCGCTGCTGACGTTTATGATGGAGAACCCGCACCACATCACGCCGTCGGCCCACCTGCTGTTCATCGCCAAGAACCTTGAGCGGATCGGCGACCACGCCACCAACGTCGCCGAGATGGTCTATTTCAGCGCGACCGGTGAGCATTTCGCCGGGCGGACGAAGACCGACGATACCGCCTACGCCGTTTGAGTGTGAGTAACCGATGAAGCCCAAGATCCTGCTGGTCGAGGACGACGCCAACCTCGTCGAACTCGTCACCTATAATCTCGAGAAGGAAGGCTTCGACGTCATCCGCACCGGCGACGGCGAGGAGGCGCTGGTGCTCGCCGAGGAGGAGAAGCCCGACCTCGTCATCCTCGACTGGATGATCGCCAACCTGAGCGGCATCGAGGTCTGCCGCCGGCTGCGCCGCGCGCCCGTCACCGCCGGCCTGCCGATCGTCATGCTGACTGCCCGCGCCGAGGAAGCCGACCGCATCCGCGGGCTCGAGACCGGCGCCGACGATTATGTCACCAAGCCGTTCTCCCCGCGCGAACTCGTCGCCCGCATCCGCGCCGTGCTGCGCCGCCTACGCCCCGCGCTGTCGGGCGGCAACCTCGACTATGCCGGCATCACGATGGACACCTCGGCCCACCGCGTGACGCGCGACGGCCATGCCATTGCCCTCGGGCCCACCGAATTCCGCCTGCTGCGCCACTTCCTCGAACATCCGGCGCGCGTGTTCAGCCGCGAGCAGCTGCTCGACGCCGTCTGGGGCCGCGACGTCTATGTCGAGCAGCGCACCGTCGACGTCCACATCCGCCGCCTGCGGAAGGCGATCAACGGCGACGACCTGCCCGACGTGATCCGCACGGTGCGCTCGGCGGGGTACGCGCTCGACCTCGAAATGCCGGTGGAGCGGGTGGCCTGAGCGCGCCTGCGCGCAGCGAAGCGAACGCCCGTCGCGTTCGTTAGCAGCGTGCAGACTCGCGCGAAGGCGGCCGGCGGGTGCGCGAGCATCCCGACCGACGGGGCGGCTTTGCCGCGCTGCTTTCCGCCCCGACAGCCTTCCCCCCGCAGCGACTCCCCGCTAGACCCGCCGCCGCATCTCAGGGAGCCCACGATCACATGACCACTCGCTTCGACGCCATTCGTTTCGACGGGCGCGTCGCCATCGTTACCGGCGCCGGCGGCGGGCTCGGCCGGGCCTATGCCCTCGAGCTGGCGAAGCGCGGCGCGAAAGTGGTGGTCAACGATCTCGGCGGCGCGCGCGACGGGTCGGGCAGCTCGATCGGTGCGGCGCAGCTGGTCGTCGACGAGATCGTCGCCGCCGGCGGCGAGGCGGTCGCCAATGGGGCGAGCGTGACCGACGCCGCCGCGGTAGACAAGATGGTCGCGTTCGTCAGGGAGCGCTGGGGCCGGATCGACATCCTGATTAACAATGCCGGCATCCTGCGCGACCGGACCTTCGTCAAGATGAGCCTCGACGACTTTCGCCAGGTGATCGACGTCCACCTGATCGGCTCGGTCGTCGCGACCAAGGCGGTATGGGAGACGATGCGCGACGCGGGCTATGGCCGCATCCTGATGACCACCTCGTCGAGCGGCCTGTACGGCAATTTCGGCCAGGCGAACTACGGCGCGGCGAAGCTGGCGCTCGTCGGCCTGATGAAGACGCTGAGCCTCGAAGGCGCGAAGTACGGCGTCCGGGTCAACACCATCGCGCCGGTCGCCGCGACGCGGATGACCGAGGACCTGATGCCCCCGGAGATACTGGCGAAGATGGGGCCGGAAACGGTGACGCCGGCGGCGCTGTTTCTCGTCAGCGACGGTGCGCCGTCGAACGCGATCGTCAACGCCGGGGCAGGAGGCTTCGAGCGCAGCTACGTCACCATGACCCGCGGCATCCGCGTCGCGCCCGAAGACCTGTCGCCCGAGACCGTCGCCGCGCGCTTCGCCGAGATCAGCGACCGGACCGGCGAGGTCGTGCCCGACAACGGCGCGGCGCAGGCGACGATGGCGTTGGGCGGGATGTAGCTCAACGCCCCGGCGGCGGCGGCGGCGGGGGCGGCGCGTCGGGGCTGCCGATGTCCATCAGCGCCTTCCACGTGCCGTCGGCCGCCTTGCGCCAGACGGTGACGTAATGGCCGGTGAACGGCGGCATCCTGCCGGCGGCATCGGTCATGGTGAAGCGGCCCCAGCTCGCCGCCATGTCGCCGGCGCTCGCGGCGAACACCTCGGCCGGGACCCACGTCAAATGGAGCGTTTTCGGCGCGGCGGCCCCACCGAACGCGGCGAACGCGGCGGCGCTGCCCCGCGCCGGATCGCCGCCGGCAAAGGCGAGGCCGTCGGCGGGGTCGACGAAATCGCGCATCCCCTCGGCGACGGTGACGCGGGCGAAGTGATCGGAGTACGACTTCTCGGCAGCGAGGACGGCTGCCACCGTCGCCGGCGGTCCGTGGACGATCGGCGCGGCGGCGAGCGGCAACGCCACGAGCCCCGCGAGAACCGCCCCGGAGATAGTCCCTCGTCGCATCGCCCTATCCTCTCGTTCAAAGCGCGAGAATGCCGCCCTCGAGCGATCACCGCAAGGCCGGTGGCCCGTCATTCGATCACCACCCGGCGACGTTGACGGCACCGCCGCACTGCCGTATTATAAACGCAATACAGCAAGAGAGACGTGATGATCGAACAGCGTGACCTCGACGCCGCCGTCGGGGCGGGGATCGTCGACGCGGCGACGGCGGCGCGGCTGGTCGACTTCACGCGCGATTACCGCCGCGGCGTCGCCGGCCCCGACGAGGAGGCGTTCCGCTTGCTGACCGGGTTCAACGACATCTTCGTGACGATCGCCATCGGCCTCGTGATATCTGCAATTTTTGCGCTCGGCTGGCGAGAGCATACCGTGGTCTGCAATGTTGTGGTGGCTTTCATTAGTTGGGGATTTGCTGAGTATTTCACGCGCAAGAAGCGAATGGCATTACCGAGCATCGTCTTGCTCATAACTTTTGTGGCAAGCGTCGGGTTCGCCGTCATGGCATTGTTCGGAGATTACACAGTGGGTGACGCGGCCGATAAGGCGCGCACTTATGGCCGGTTGCCGTGGGTATTGCCTTTGTCCGGTGTGGCAGCGGTCGTCGCGGCCTATGCTCACTGGCGACGCTTCATGGTTCCGATCACAGTCGCGGCAGGAGCGGCAGCGCTTGGGCTTGCGGTCGTCGGAACAATGGCTGCTGCGCTTGGGCCACAAACGAATCTGCTCCTCGCTTTTACCCTTATCGCCGGCCTAGCGACCTTCGCCCTCGCCATGGCCTTCGACTCCCGAGACCGGGCGCGGGTGACGCGGTGGTCGGACGTCGCGTTCTGGCTGCACCTGCTCGCCGCGCCGATGATCGTCCATCCGGTGTTCGCCCTCGCCGGGCTGCTCCATGGCAACCCCGCACCCGGCGCGGCGGTCGCCGTCATCCTCGTCTACGCCGGACTGACGCTCGTTGCGCTGGCGATCGACCGGCGGGCGCTGCTCGTCTCGGCGCTCGCCTATGTCATCTACGCGATCCAGTCGCTCGTGTCGGCCGGCGGAGCGCTCGACACCTCACTGGCACTGACCGCGCTGGTCATCGGCGGCTTCCTCGTCCTGCTGTCGGCGGCGTGGCGGCCGATCCGCGGGCGGGTGGTGGCGCTGCTGCCGGCGCAGGTGTCGGCACGGCTGCCGATGGCGGCAATATAGACGTCGTTAAACTCGACATACGGCGTCCAAACGCCAACTGTCGGAATATCTTACAATCGGCGGTGTAAATGCCGCGCTGCAGCATCCAATCCCACGTGGCACGAATGTTGCGAAGCATATTCCGCGATCAATCCGATCGTGGGAGACTGTCAATGAAGACGATGTCTTTGCTAACCGCGGCGCTGGCCCTGGTCGCCGCGTCTCCGGTATTTGCCGTCGAAACGCTTACCGCAACCTTTACGACGCCGGATGGCGGGGTAACCGCCGACAGCTATTCCGGCAGCATCAGGGTAACTGTCTCCGGCGTCGGCCAGTCGGTCGGCCGCCGCTACAACGATGCCTTCTACGGCTATTATCCGCTGCCGATCTCGCACAACCCGGTCTACAACCAGCTGACGTTCAGCACGTCGACCCTGACCGGTCACCGGCAGCGCCTGTACGACGCCACCAACTTCATCGAAGGCGGGCTGCCGGCGTACGAAGCGAGCCATGTCTACAGCTTCATCCTCGACACCGGCGCGACGACGCCGACGAAGCTCCACTTCGGCGTCAGCGACGGGATGTTCTCGGACAACACCGGGGCCTATGTCATCACCATCGCCGTCCCCGAGCCGGCGACATGGGCGCTGATGATCGCCGGCTTCGGGTCAGTCGGCTTCGCCCTCCGCCGGCGCGGACAGGGCAGCGTGGTTGTCGCGGCGTAAAGGGGCGACCGGGCGGATCGGACGCCGCCCGCGTCAGCCGTCGACGACCTTCATCAGCCGGCGCTCGAGCGGGGCGAGGACGACGCGCAGGTCGTGGCCGCGTTTCAGGATCGCGCCCGCCTCGCCGAGCAGCGCATACATGCCCTGCTTGGCGCGCAGTGCGGGGACCTTGAGCACCTGTATCTCGGGACGTTCGGCGGCGCGGCGGAAGGCGGAGAACACCGCCTGCTCGCGGCCGAGTTCGACTGCATAGTCACGCCACAGGCCGGCGGCGACCATCCGGCCATAGACGTTCAATATAGCGTTGAGCTCGGCGCGGTCGAACACCGTCTGCCCGGTGGCCGGGACGGTGAGCGGAACGACGACCCCCAAGCGGTCAGCCCTGGATCTGGCGCGATGCCGGCTCGGGCTCGCCGGCCGTCAGCGCATCGAGCCGCGCCCGCAGCGCCTCGATCTCGCAGCGCAGCAGCTCGAGCTTCTGGGTCTCGGGGTCGTATTTCTGGCTGCACGGCGTGCCGTAGGGCATGAACGTCCGCGCATAGGTGCCGGCCTCGACCAGCGTCGGGCGCGCTGGGATGCCGACCATCGTCGCGCCCTCGGGCACCTCGCGGGTGACGACGGCGTTGGCCCCGATCCGCGCCCGGCGGCCGACGTGGATCGGGCCGAGGACCTGCGCGCCCGAGCCGATAATGACGCCGTCGCCGAGCGTCGGGTGGCGCTTGCCCGGCACCCCGCCGGCCGGATCGGTCCCGCCGAGCGTGACGCACTGATAGATCGTCACGTCGTCGCCGATCTCGGCGGTCTCGCCGATGACGACGAAGCCGTGGTCGATGAAGAAGTTGCGCCCGATCGTCGCTCCGGGGTGGATGTCGATCGCCGTCAGGAAGCGCCCGGTGTGGTTGACGATGCGCGCGAGCAGGAACAGCCGCGCGCCGTACAGCGCGTGGGCGACGCGGTGGAACGCCAGCGCCCAGACGCCGGGATACAGCAGCACCTCCCAGCGCGACCGCGCGGCGGGGTCGCGGGCCTTGACCGCATCGAGATAGTTCAGCAACCGCGTCATCGGATTCTCCGGCGGCGTCGCCCGTCTGCGCGGGATTCAGCCGATTCGTTTCGAGCAAGGCTCATAAACCGCTGCAGGGCGGCGCGCCAGTGCGACGAAGCACCGGAACGAGCGTCACGGCCACCCGTTCTTTCGGTAGCCCCGCATGGGCTCCCCCTCGCCGATGCGAGGGAGAGATTGAGGAGGACAGCATGACCACCGAAAATCCTTATGGCACGAGCCAGACCGGCACCGCGACCGGCCGCAGCCCCGAATACGACGACGGCCTGACCGTTCAGGACACGACGCATAGCGCCGCACCGCGGACCGAAACGACGGCACCGGGATCGTCGGCCCTCGCCGGCAGCACCGGTCTCGGTGAGCGTGGCCGCGACCTCGGCGACAATCGCGATGGCGCCGGCCGCGACCGCACCGCCGACGTCACCGCTGACGAGAGCGGCACGCTGATCTCGGCCGACAAGGTTGTCGGCACGGCGGTCTACGACGCCTCCGGCGAACGTCTCGGCACGATCGATTCGATCATGCTCAACAAGCGGTCGGGCAAGGTCGCCTATGCCGTGATGTCGTTCGGCGGCTTCCTCGGCATCGGCGAGCGCTATCACCCGCTGCCATGGAACGTCCTGACCTACGACCAGGACAAGGGCGGCTACAACATCGAGCATTCGGCCGACGACCTGCGCAAGGCGCCGAACTACAGCCGCGATGAGGTCGACAGCTTCGACGGCGGCCGCCGCGCGCAGGAGGTGGACGACTATTACGGCGTCGACATCGCTCGCGGGGCGTCGGCCGAGGTCGGCGCGGCGGATGCGATCCGCACGTCGGGCATCGCGCGCAACTCGACCGGGATCGAAGCGGCCGACGCGATCGGCTCGACGACCGGCGCGGGGTCGAGCGGACTGGGTTCGACCGGCATGGGCGCGAACCGCAACTTCTGAGGGTGAGGGGTGGGTGGCAGCTTCGGCCGCCGCCCACACTATTCTTATGTCATCCCCGCTTGCGCGGGGATGACACTATTAATCGTCGTCTTAGCGCTCTACGCTGCAGCCGCAACGGGCTGATCGACCGCCTCCGGCAGCGCCGCCAGCGACCGTGCGATCGCATGCACCACCGCGGCGATCCGCACAGCGGTCTGGATCGTGTCCTGCGACACGCCGGCCGCCTGCAGCACCTTCTCGTGCGCGTCGATGCACATGCCGCAGCCGTTGATCGCCGATACCGCAAGGCAGAACAGCTCGAAATCCGCCTTGTCGATGCCGGGGGTGCCGATGACGTTCATCCGCAGCTTCGCGGGCCGCGTCGCATAATCCTTGTTCGACGAGAGATGGAGGAAGCGGTAGTAGATGTTGTTCATCGCCATGATCGACGCCGCCGCCTTGGCCGCGGTCAACGCCGTCGCGGCGATCTTCGCGCCCGCCTCTTCCTCGGCGGCGACGATCAGCGGGCGATAGCTCGCGGCATGGGCGCAGGCGACGATCGTGCCGTACTTCTGCTGGTCGGTCAGCCCCTGCTCGTTGAGCAGCGACGACAGGTTGAGCCGCAGGTCCTTGGCATAATCGGGGAGCGTGCGGGCGAGATCGTTGAGGGTCATGTCGGGTTCCTTCTCCCTCCCCAACGTCAGCGGATGAACCTAGAGCGAGGAGGCCGGGGTGGGGGCGCGGGCAAAGCCAGCGCTTCGTCGGCCGGGTTTGGCTGCCCGAGAGCAGCCGCCCCGCCCGCCGGGCTGGCGCGAGTCCACGCATAGCTCACGAACGCAAGAGCGTTCCCTCGTTCTGCGCGGCCGCGCTGCGCCTACGCCGCCTCCGCCATCGGGTGCAGCGTCTCTTCGCCGCCCTGCCAGTTGCACGGGCACAGCTCGTCGGTCTGCAGCGCATCGAGGATGCGCAGCGTCTCGGCCGGATTGCGGCCGACGTTGAGGCCGTTGACGGTGATGTGCTGGATGACGTTCTCGGGATCGACGATGAACGTCGCCCGCAGCGCGACGCCGGCGTCCTTGTCGAGAATGCCGAGGGCGCGGGTCAGTTCGTGCTTGTTGTCGGCGATCCACGGGAAGTCGCACGCCGCGAGCCGCGGGTCCGACTTGCGCCATGCGTAATGAACGAAGTCGCTGTCGGTCGAGCCGCCGACGAGCACCGCATCACGGTCGGCGAAGTCCTCGGCGAGGTCGTTATAGCCGATGATCTCGGTCGGGCAGACGAAGGTGAAATCCTTCGGCCAGAAGAACAGGATCTTCCACTTGCCGGGCGCATGGGTGGTGATGTCGACTGTCTCGCCGCCGGGCAGCGCGGACGTGCCCTGCTGGACCGACAGGGTGAAGTTGGGCAGCTTGTCGCCGACGCTGAGCATGGATGTTCTCCGAGAGTTGATGCGGTGGTGGCTATGTGGCGCAGCGCGGGCTAGTGATCCAATGAATTATCTATGATGGATTGATCGACTGACCCGATGACGTTCCTACCGACGCTCAAGCAGCTCCAGTACCTCACCGCACTCCACCAGACCGGCCATTTCGGCCGGGCAGCGAGCGCGACCTTCGTCACCCAGTCGACCCTGTCGGCCGGCCTGCGCGAGCTCGAGACGCTGCTCGGCGTGACGCTGGTCGAGCGCACCCGCCGCGTCGTCCGCTTCACCCCGCTCGGCGAGCGCGTCGTCGCCAAAGCGTACATCGTGCTGCGCGAGGCGGACGAACTCGCCGAACTCGCCCGCGCCGCGGCCAAGCCGCTGGGTGGCGAACTGCGCCTCGGCGTCATCCCGACGATCGCGCCGTTCCTGCTGCCGCGGCTGCTCCCCGGCCTGCGCGCCGCCTATCCCGACCTCAAGCTGTTCCTCCGCGAGGAGACGAGCGGCGCGGCGTGCGAGGCGCTGGCCCGCGGCCAGCTCGACGCCGTGCTGCTGGCGTTGCCGTGGGACTGCGGCGACGTCACGACGAAGCGGCTGTTCGACGATCCCTTCTACCTCGCCTTCCATCCCGACGATCTGCCCCATCCGCCGACGAGCGTGCGTCCGGCGAGCATCGACGCGTCGCGCCTGCTGCTGCTCGAGGACGGCCATTGCCTCAAGGACCACGCGCTCGCCGCGTGCGGCCGCCCCGACCTGCGGGCCGACGCGGCGATCCTCGGCACGTCGCTCCACACGATGGTCCAGATGGTCGCCAACCGTCTCGGCCTGACGCTGGTCCCGAAGATGGCGATCGACGCCGGCATCCTGCTCAATACGCCGGTCATCGCCCGACCGGTCGAGGGC
>CAHJWP010000082.1 GCA_903642255.1 Sphingomonadaceae bacterium
GCGACGGGGCGTTAATCCCTTGGGAACTGACAGCTTCCGTCGCCCTTGCTAGATCGGCGAGGCAGGGCGGGGGAGCGCGATGATCGTACCGAAATGGCTGGCGGGCACGGTGGTGGTGGCGCTGCTCGTCCTCGCGGTGCTGCTGTGGCACCAGGGCGGGCCAAAGCCCGGGGCGCTCAACTTCGCCACGCCGGTCGCGGCGCAGACCGCCGCCGCGCCGGCCGATGCCCCGCTCGTCGCGCCGAGGTCGGACGTCACGCCGGCCGACAAGGAGGCGAGGCGCTTCGCCCGCTACGACAAGGACAAGGACGGGGCGATCACCCGCGACGAATACTTCGCCAGCCGGCACAAGGCGTTCGCCAAGCTCGACACCAACCACGACGGCAAGCTCAGCTTCGAGGAATGGTCGATCAAGGCGGTCGCCAAGTTCGACGCCGCCGACGCCGACCACAACGGCACGCTGACCACGGCCGAGTTCGCGACGACGGCGGTCAAGCGCAAGCCGCGAACCAAGGCGGTGTGTCCGCCGGAAGTTGTGACGGCCGCGGCACCGCCCGCCGACGAGGCGGAGGGGCAGTGAAACTTCGTATTCTTCACTGACTGGCGCTCTGTGCGAACCTCGGGAAGGCATCGTTGCGGGGTGCCGGTGCGGCGGCGTCGCTTCGCGCGCTGGCCGGTCCGGCCGCTGCCAGCCATGTCGCCAGATCGGTTCGCGCCCGCGCCGCCATTGCCGGCTTGCGGACGCTCTTGTGGACTGGTGGCGCGAGCGGGGGGAACAGGCCGAAGTTGACGTTCATCGGCTGGAAGCTGTCCGCCGCCGCGCCGCCGGTGATGTGGCCGAGGAGCGCGCCGATCGCGGTCGTCGGCGGCGGCGGGGCGAGGCTATCGCCCTGCGCCTCCGCCGCCGCCATCCGCCCGGCGATCAGCCCGACGGCGGCGCTCTCGACATAGCCCTCGCAGCCGGTGATCTGCCCGGCGAAGCGGAGCCGCGGCTCGGCTCGTAGCCGCAGCTGCTCGTCGAGCAGCACCGGCGACTTGATGAAGGTGTTGCGGTGGAGGCCGCCGAGCCGGGCGAACTCGGCGCGCTCGAGCCCCGGAATGGTCCGGAACACGCGAACCTGCTCGGCGTGCTTCAGCTTGGTCTGGAAGCCGACGATGTTCCACAGCGTGCCGAGCGCATTGTCCTGCCGCAGCTGCACCACGGCCCACGCCCGCCGGCCGGTCTTCGGGTTGGTCAGCCCGACCGGCTTCATCGGGCCGAAGCGCGGCGTGTCGCGGCCGCGCTCCGCCATCACCTCAATCGGCATGCAGCCATCGAAGTACGGCGTGCCCTCCCACGCCTTGAACTCGGTCTTGTCGCCGGCGAGCAGCGCGTCGACGAACGTCTCGTACTGGTCGCGGTCGAGCGGGCAGTTGATGTAGTCGTGCGTATCGCCCTTGTCCCAGCGCGACTGGAACCACGCCGTGTCCATGTCGATCGAGTCGAAGTGGACGATCGGCGCGATGGCGTCGAAGAAGGCGAGCGCGTTCTCGCCGGTGCGCGCGGCGATCCACTCGGCGAGCGGACCGGCGGTCAGCGGGCCGGTGGCAATGATGACGCTGGTCCAGTCGGACGGCGGCGCGGCGACGAGTTCGCGGCGCACCTCGATCAGTGGTTCGGCGTCGATTGCGGCGGTGACCAGGCCGGCGAACGCGTCGCGGTCGACCGCCAGCGCCGACCCGGCGGGGACGCGCGCGGCGTCGGCGCACGTCAGGATCAGCGAGCCCATCGTCCGCATCTCGGCGTGGATCAGGCCGACGGCATTGTGCTCGGCGTCGTCGGACCGAAAGCTGTTCGAGCAGACGAGCTCGGCCAGCGCATCGGTGTGGTGCGCATCGGTGCGGTGCGGGCCGCGCATCTCGTGGAGGACGACGCGGACTCCGGCGCGGGCGCACTGCCACGCCGCCTCCGACCCGGCGAGGCCCCCGCCGACGATGTGGATGGGCTCGATCATCGCGCGGGCATGGCCGGCTGCGGCGAAGCGTGGTGGCTGGTGGAGCGGGAGGTTGGCGGGGTGATCATCGCCGCGACGCTAACCGATCGGGCCGCGTGTAGGACAGCGGATTGATCGGTCCCGATCGCCGGCCGCCGCGTTGTGCAATCATGCGTCCGCCTCTTCCGCCGCTCGTCCTGCTCGCCGTCGCCGCCATGGGGTCGCCCACATCAGCGGCGACGTTCGATCCGCTGACCTTCTTCGCCGGGCATACCGAGGGTCGCGGCACGCTGAAGGTCGTGCTGTCGCACCGGCGGCCGGTCACGGTCCATGGTCGTGGCCGGGTCGAGGACGGCACGCTGGTCCTCGATCAGACCGTCATCGGCGGCGGCGATGCGGCTCCAACCGAGCGGCGCTGGACGTTCCGCGCCGCCGGGCCGGGGCATTACACCGGCACGCTGACCGACGCGAGCGGCCTGGTCGCCGGGACCGTCGCCGGCAACCGCCTTCACCTCCACTTCCACGTCCACCGCGGGATCGTCGCCGACCAATGGCTCGATCTCGCCCCCGATGGGCAAAGCGCGTACAACCGAATGACATTCCGCAAGATGGGCATGGTCGTCGCGCGGCTCGACGAGACGATCCGGCGGGAGCCCTGAACGGGTCTGGATATCCCTGACGAGATTTTACCGCCGCCGCAGCAACCCCACACCCGCTACCACCGCCGCTCCCGCCAGCCCCAGCGCCAGTCCCCGGTGCAGCTGCGCCTCCAGCCACAGGCTCTGGCGGCGGACGTAGACGTCCTGCTCGCTCTCGATCGCGTCGGTGCGCGGTTCGTACAGGTTATCGTCGCGATCGGCCGGAGCGGGCTTGTCGAACGTCTGCAGCGCCTCACCGAAGCGTTCGAGGATGAGGTCGGTCAGGCGCGGCATGTGCTGTGCCATCGCCGTGCCGAATACGCCGGTGCCGCCGATGCTGAGCGAACGCCGCGGATGTTCGGCGGCGAACAGGATCGCCTTCGCCGATAGCCGGGGATCGTAGATCACGGGGGGCAGGGTGATCGGGTGGCCGGTCAGGTTGCGCGCGTGTTCGGGAAACGGCGTGTGCATCGCGGCGGGGCGGATCAGCGTCACCGACACCGGCAGGCCGTCGGCCTCGACCTCGGTGCGGAAGGCGTCGGTGAAGCCCTTCACCGCGTGCTTCATCGCGCTGTACTGCGCCTGGAGGATGACGCCGCGGTCGGATTCGATGCTGCCGACGTTGATGATAGCCCCGCCCGTCTCGCGCAGCCGCTTCAGCGCGGCGAGCGTGCCGTTGACCATGCCCCAGTAGCCGACGTCGAAAGCATGCCGCTGGTCCTCGATCGCCGTATCGTAGACCCGGCCGATGGTCACCGTCGCGGCGTTGTTGACCCACGTGTCGATCCGCCCGAAGCGCGCCACCGCGGCCGCGGCGATCCGCTCGGCGGCGTCGAACTCGGCGAGGTCGGCGACGACGATCTCGACATTCGGTCCGAGCCGCGCCTGCGCGTCCGCCAGGGCATCGGCGTTGCGGGCGGTCATCACCACCCTGGCACCGGCGGCGGCGGCACCCTCGGCGGTCGCGAGACCGATGCCGCTGGACGCGCCGGTGACGACGATGACCTGTTCGGACAACGGCTTGAGACGGATGGCGGGCATGACGGGTCCTCGATCTGGTGCCCGTCAACCGCACACCGGCGGCCGCGGTTCCACGTCCGTTTCGCTGGCGTTTTGCCGCATGAGCGACTAGATATGACGCTTCCGCGAGGGTTCTCGCACGACAGGTAGATTCATTTGGCCGACCCGACAGCTGCGCCGCCGCGCGAGCCCGACATCCAGCCGATCTCGATCGTCGCCGAGATGCGGACGAGCTTCCTCGACTATGCCATGTCGGTCATCGTCGCGCGCGCGCTGCCCGACGTCCGCGACGGGCTGAAGCCGGTCCACCGCCGCATCCTGTGGGGGGCGCACGAGAGCGGCTTTGTCGCCGGCAAGCCGTACCGCAAGTCGGCGCGCATCGTCGGCGACGTGATGGGCAAGTACCACCCGCACGGCGACAGCAGCATCTACGACGCGCTTGCCCGGATGACCCAGGACTGGTCGATGCGCCTGCCGCTGATCGACGGGCAGGGCAATTTCGGCTCGATGGACCCCGATGCGCCGGCAGCGATGCGCTATACCGAGGCGCGGCTGGCGCGCGTCGCCGATGAACTCCTCGCCGACATCGACAAGGATACGGTCGACTTCATCGCCAACTACGACGGGTCGGAGCACGAGCCGTCGGTACTCCCGGCACGCTTCCCCAACCTGCTGGTCAACGGTGCCGGCGGCATCGCCGTCGGCATGGCGACCAACATCCCGCCGCACAACCTCGGCGAGGTGATCGACGCGACGCGCGCCTACATCGACAACCCCGGCATCACCATCGACGAGCTGATGGCGCACATTCCCGGGCCCGACTTCCCGACCGCCGGGCTGCTGCTCGGCACCAGCGGGATCCGGCAGGCCTATCATACCGGCCGCGGCAGCGTCATCATGCGCGCCCGCGCCATTGTCGAGGAGGGCCGCGGCGACCGCCGGTCGATCGTCCTCGTCGAAATCCCTTACCAGCTTGGCAAGAACGGGCTCGTCGAGAAGATCGCCGAGGCGGTCAAGGACAAGCGCATCGAAGGCGTCAGCGACCTGCGCGACGAGAGCAGCCGCGAAGGCGTCCGCGTCGTCATGGACCTCAAGCGCGATGCCGTCGCCGAGGTCGTCCTCAACCAGCTCTACCGCCACACCCCGGCGCAGTCGTCGTTCGCGATCAACATGCTGGCGATCCGCGGCGGGCGGCCCGAGCTCCTCAACCTGCGCGACGTCATCGAGGCGTTCGTCAAGTTCCGCGAAGAGGTCATCACCCGCCGCTCGAAGTTCGAGCTCAACCGCGCGCGCGAGCGGGCCCATGTCCTGATCGCGCTCGTCGTGGCGGTCGCCAACCTCGACGAAGTCGTCCGCATCATTCGGGGCAGCGCGTCGCCGGCCGACGCGCGCCGCGAGCTGATGGCGCGCGAGTGGCCGCGCGACGAGATCGCGCCCTACCTCCGCCTGATCGACGGCATCGAGGGCGAGCTGGTCGCGCGCAGCGACGATGGCGGGGCCTATCGCCTCGACGACATCCAGGTGCGCGCGATCCTCGACCTGCGGCTGGCCAAGCTGACCGCGCTCGGCCGCGACGAGATCGCCGACGAGCTGAAGGAAATCGCGGCGACGATCGTCGACCTGCTCGACATCCTGCGCGACCGGGCCAAGCTCTACGCCGTCCTGCGCAGCGAACTCGACGGCTCCGATCCGTACATCACCAAGCGCCGGACCGAGATCGTCACCGCCGGCGACGACATCGACGACGAGGACCTGATCACCCGCGAGGACATGGTCGTCACCGTGACGATGACCGGCTACATCAAGCGCGTGCCGCTGTCGGACTACCGGGCTCAGCGCCGCGGCGGCAAGGGTCGGTCGGGCATGTCGACCAAGGACGAGGACGTCGTCACGACGCTGTTCGTCACCTCGACCCACACGCCGGTGCTGTTCTTCAGCAGCGCCGGCAAGGTCTATCGCCTCAAGGTGTGGAAGCTGCCGCTTGGTGGGCCCAACGCAAAGGGCCGGCCGATGGTCCAGCTCCTGCCGCTCGACCCCGACGAGACGATCACCACCGTCCTGCCGCTGCCCGAGGACGAGGCAACGTGGACGCGGCTCCACGTCATGTTCGCGACCGCCAAGGGGTCGGTGCGGCGCAACTCGATGGACGCCTTCGCCAACATCAACGCCGGCGGCAAGCTCGCCATCCGTTTCGACGACGGTGACGACGACCGGCTGATCGGCGTCGCGCTGTGCGACGCGGCCGACGACGTGCTGTTGGTGACGAAGCACCGCAAGGCGATCCGCTTCGCCGTCGAGGACGTCCGCGAGTTCGTCAGCCGCACCTCGACCGGCGTCCGCGGCATCACGTTGGCTGGCGACGATGCGGTGATGTCGATGTCGGTGTTGAAGCCGTTCGACGCGACCCCGCAGGAGCGTGAGGATTACCTCAAGGCCGCCGCGTGGAAGCCCGAACCCGGCGAGCGCATCCTGTCCGAAAGCCGCATGGCGCAGTTCGCCGCCGCCGAGGAGTTCATCCTGACCGTCACCTCGAACGGCTTCGGCAAGCGGACGAGCGCGTTCGAATACCGCCAGTCGGGCCGCGGCGGGCAGGGCATCGCCACCATCGCCGATTCAGAGCGCAACGGCACCGTCGTCGCCAGCTTCCCGGCAACCGACGCCGACGAGATCATGCTCGTCACCGACCAGGGCAAGCTGATCCGCACGGTGGCCGGGCAGGTGCGGATCATGGGTCGCACGACCCAGGGCGTGAAACTGTTCGACGTGGCTGAGGGCGAGAGCGTGGTGAGCGCGGCGAAGATCGGGGAGGAGGGGGAGGAAGCGGCGGACGCCTAATCCGGCGGTGCCGCCGGTCCCGGTAGGCCGAAACCCTTCGCCAGCCCGTGATACAGGCGCTCGCGGCAGACGATCGTGCTCGCCGCTTCGGCGATGAGCGCGGTGAAGAACAACGGCAGGATCATGCCGCGGCTCGCCGTCGTCTCAGTGATGATGATGACGGCGGTCAGCGGCGCGCGGGCCACGCCGACGAAATAGCCGGTGACGCCGAGCAGGACGATCGCGCCCGACGGATCATCGGGGAACAGCGGCGTCAGCAGGTTGCCCACGCCCGCCCCGACGGCGAGCGATGGCGCGAAAATGCCGCCCGGCGCTCCCGACAGCGCGGTCGCCAGCGCCGCGCCGAACTTCGCCGCACCGAACCATAGTGGCTGTCCGTACCCCTCGACGAGCTGCTTGGTCGCGTCGTAGCCGGTGCCCCACGTCAATCCGCCACTCGCCAGCCCAAGCAGCGCGACGGCGAGGCCGCACAACGCTGCGAACATGACGGGGCGCGCCGTCAGCCGCCGCTGCCACCGCCGAGCGCCCGCAGCGAACTCAAGGAGCAGGCGGCTGAACAGGCCGCCCGCAACGCCTCCAATGATGCCTGCCACCGGAGCCGCCAGCAGCACCGCGCGCAGCGGCAGGATTTGGTGCATCTCGCCAAAATAAACATAGTCGCCCGCGACACCGAGGCTGACCAATCCCGCAATCATCACCGCGCCCATAACGAGGATCGCGACGCGCTGTTCGTACGCCGCCGCCAGCTCCTCAATTGCAAAGGCGACCCCAGCGAGCGGCGTGTTGAACGCCGCCGCTACCCCCGCTGCGCCACCCGCGATATAGACGCCAGCCGACAGCGGCACCCGCAGCGCCCGATGGACCGCAACCATCACCGCGGCGCTCAGCTGAACCGTCGGCCCCTCGCGACCGGCCGATCCGCCCGCCAGCAGGATGCCGAGCGTCAGCGCCGCCTTCGCCGCCGCCGCGCGCAGCGAGACGAGGCGCTGGCTTTCCCTGGCTTTCGGCACCCGCGCCGCCGCCATCACCTGCGGGATGCCCGACCCGCGCGCTTCGGGGACGAACCGCCGGGTCACATACACGACGGCGGCAAACACTGCCGGGGTTAGGACGAGCGGCGCGAATGGGAAGGCGGCGACGATCCGCCCGAACCCGGCGCGCGCTAGGTCGCCACCGCGCGCGAAGGCGAGCGCGACCAGCCCGAGCACGACCGCGCCGATCCCCGTCGCCACCCGCCGCCGTACGGTATCGACGGTTCCGCCATCGACCGCGAGCGCTTGCGTGAGACGGTCGCCTAGACGGGTGAGGAAAACGGGCGGCGTCACGCGGCGCTTTTCGGCGACCGGCGCGAGGGGCGCAAGGGCCTCAGCGGCGATTCTGCCGCGCCCCCCGCGCCGCCTTCGCCTTCGCAAACCTTGTCGTCCTAGTCCCCGGCTTGCCGCCCACCGCGCGGCCCTGCACCGGGGCGACCTTCGGCCCCGTGCTCGGCAACCCGAGGTCGTCGGCCTCCAGCCGGCGGATCTGATCGCGGACGGCGGCGGCGATTTCGAAGTCGAGGTTCGCGGCGGCGGTTTGCATCTGCTTTTCGAGGTCGGCGATATACGCCTTGAGGTTGTGGCCGACGAGGTTGGGGGTCTCGTCGTCGCCGGTCTCGACGATCACGCCGTCGCGCATCGACACGTCGGCGAGGACGTCGCTGATGTTGCGCTTGATCGTCGTCGGGGTGATGCCGTGGAGGGCGTTATATTCCTCCTGCTTTGACCGGCGACGGTCGGTTTCGGCCATCGCGCGTTCCATGCTGCCGGTGACATGGTCGGCGTAGAGGATGACGCGCCCCTCGACGTTGCGTGCGGCGCGGCCGATCGTCTGGATCAGGCTGGTCTCCGACCGCAGGAACCCTTCCTTGTCGGCGTCGAGAATCGCGACGAGGCCGCATTCAGGAATATCAAGGCCTTCGCGCAGCAGGTTAATCCCCACCAGCACGTCGTAGACGCCGAGCCGCAGGTCGCGGATCAGCTCGATGCGCTCCAAGGTCTCGACGTCCGAGTGCATGTAGCGGACGCGCAGGCCGGCCTCGTGCATGAACTCGGTCAGGTCCTCGGCCATGCGCTTGGTCAGCGTCGTGACGAGGGTGCGGTAGCCGTTGGCCGCGACCTTGCGCGCCTCGGCGATGCAGTCCTCGACCTGGTCCTCGACCGGCTTGATCTCGATCGGCGGGTCGATCAGTCCGGTCGGGCGGATGACCTGCTCGACAAAGACGCCGCCGGTCGCCTCCATCTCCCACTTGCCCGGCGTCGCGCTGACGAACACCGTCTGCGGCCGCATCGCCTCCCATTCCTCGAAGCGCAGGGGGCGGTTGTCGATGCACGACGGCAGGCGGAAGCCGTATTCGGCCAGCGTCAGCTTCCGCCGGTGGTCGCCGCGGCTCATCCCGCCGATCTGCGGCACGGTGACGTGGCTTTCGTCGACGAACAGCAGGGCGTTTTCGGGCAGGTATTCGAACAATGTCGGCGGCGGCTCGCCGGGTAGGCGGCCGGTGAGGAAGCGGCTGTAGTTCTCGATCCCGGCGCAGCTGCCGGTCGCGGCGATCATCTCGAGGTCGAAGTTGGTCCGCTGTTCGAGCCGCTGCGCCTCGAGCAACTTGCCCTCGGCGTGCATCTCCTTGAGGCGTTCGCTCAGCTCGTGCTTGATCGCCTCGCTCGCCTGCTTGAGCGTCGGGCCCGGCGTGACATAGTG
>CAHJWP010000083.1 GCA_903642255.1 Sphingomonadaceae bacterium
CCTCAGCCGATGGCGACGATCTCGACCTCGCCGCCGGCGATCACCGCGACGTCGCCGACCGCCTTGCCGAGCAGCGCGCGCGCCGCCGGGGCGACATAGGCGATGCGCCCCGCGGCCGGATCGGCCTCGTCCTCGCCGGTGATGCGGTAGGTCGCGGCCGTGCCGTCCGAACGCTCGAAGGTTACGGTGCAGCCGAAGCGGACGACGGCGCAGTCGCCCGGCGCGACCAGCTGCGCGCTCGCCCGGCGCGCACTCCAGTAGCGCAGGTCACGCGTCGCCCGCGCCATCGCCGTGCGGTCGGCGGCGATGCCCCCGCCCGCCTGCGCCGCGTCGTATGCCGCCTGCGCCGCCGCACGTTCCGCGTCGAGGTGCGCCAGCCCGCTGGGCGTGACGAGGTTCGGATGCACCGACAGCGGGCGGTCGGGCAGGTTCGCGGCAACGGCCTCGGCGTCCTCCTCCCGGGTGAAGGCGACGCTCACGACAGGCCGACCACCTCGCCGGCGGCGTCGAGGCCAATGCCGTTCGCCGCCGGAACGCGCGGCAGGCCGGGCATCGTCAGGATGTCGCCGCAGATCGCCACGACGAAGCCGGCTCCCGCCGCCAGCCGCACCTCGCGGACGGTGACGACATGGCCCTCGGGCGCGCCGAGGCGGGTCGGGTCGGTCGAGAAGCTGACCTGCGTCTTCGCCATGCACACCGGCAGGTCGCCGTACCCCGCCGCCGTCCAGCGCGCGAGGCTCGCATGGACGGCGGGCGAGGCGATCACCTCGGCGGCGTGGTAGATGCGCGTGGCGATGGCCTCGATCTTGGCGAACAGCGGCAGCGCCGAGGGATAAAGCGGGGCGAACTCGCCGCCGCGCTCGGCCAGTGCGACCACGGCTTCGGCGAGGTCGACGGCGCCGGCCCCACCGTCGGACCAGTGGCGGCAGACGATCGCCTCGACCCCGCGCTCGCGCGCCGCCGCCTGCACCGCGGCGATCTCGGCGGCGCTGTCGCCGTGGAAATGGTTGATCGCGACGACGACCGGCACGCCGAAGCCGCGGACGTTGTCGATGTGGCGCGCGAGGTTGACCGCGCCGCGTGTCACCGCCGCGACGTCCTCCGTTCCGAGGTCGGCCTTGGCGACCCCGCCGTTCATCTTGAGCGCGCGGACCGTCGCGACGATCACCGCCGCCGCCGGGGTCAGGCCGGCGGCGCGGCACTTGATGTCGAAGAACTTCTCCGCCCCGAGGTCGGCCCCGAAGCCGGCCTCGGTGACGCAAAAGTCGCCGAGCGCCAGCGCCGCGCGCGTCGCGATGACCGAGTTGCAGCCATGCGCGATGTTGGCGAAGGGACCGCCGTGGACGAACGCCGGCGTCCCCTCGAGGCTCTGGACGAGGTTCGGCTTGACGGCGTCGCGCAGGACCACGGTCATCGCCCCGTCGGCGTTGAGGTCGCGGACCGTCACCGGTCGGCGGTCGCCAGAAACGGCAAGCGTCTCGGCGACGACGATCCGGGCCAGCCGTTCCTGCAGGTCGGCGAGCCCGTCGCACAGGCACAGGCATGCCATAACCTCCGACGCGACGGTGATGTCGAAGCCGGTCTCGCGCGGATAGCCGTTGGCCGGGCCGCCGAGGGCGACGACCGTATCGCGCAGCGCCCGGTCATTGACGTCGAGCGCCCGCCGCCACGTCACCCGGCGGACGTCGATGCCCAGCGCATTGCCCCAGTGGATGTGATTGTCGAGCAACGCGGCCAGCAAATTATGCGCCGCGGTGATTGCGTGGAAGTCGCCGGTGAAGTGGAGGTTGATGTCGATCATCGGCGCGATCTGCGCCCGGCCGCCGCCGGTCGCCCCGCCCTTGGCACCGAATACCGGCCCCATCGACGGCTCGCGCAGCGCCAGCACGGCGCGGTGGCCGATCCGGTTCAGCGCGTCGGCCAGCCCGATCGAGGTGGTCGTCTTGCCCTCGCCCGCCGGCGTCGGGTTGACGGCGGTGACGATGATCAGCCTGCCCCGTTCCAGACGGCGACGCAGCCAGTCGAGGTCGATCTTCGCCTTGTAGCGGCCGTACGGCTCGATCGCCTCGCCGGGTATGCCGAGCCGGCCCGCAACTTCGGCGATCGGCAGCAGGTCGACGGTGCGGGCAATGTCGAGATCGGTCATGCCTCTCCCTAGCCGCGCGACGGGGCGCGTGGCTAGGCCAGCGGCCGCTCGAGCCGCGTCCGGTACTCGGCCGGGTCGGACACGACGTTCGGGTCGGTCAGATAGGTCTCGTACAGGTCGGGAGCCGGGCGATGGCCGTTGGCGGCGAGCCACGCCATGAACAGGCCCCACGCGCCGTGCAGCCCGTCGTAGGGACCGCGATAGACCGTCGCCGCCACGGTGCGCGGCGGCCAGTCGCGCGGCTCGACCCGCCCCGCCGCCGTGACCGGGCGACCGACGGGCACGGCGACCTCGAAGTCGAACATCGTCGGCGTCGGGCGCAGATGGTGGGCGACGACCGGCCCGGCGGGTTCGATACCCTGCGCGGTGAGCACTGCCATGATCTCGGTGATCGCCGCGCCGAAATAGCGCGGCATCGCATCGCGCGAAATGACGAGCGGCACGACCGCGGCATGGCTGCCGGGACGCAGGGTGATGGACGGCGGCTCGATCATCGGGGGGGACCTCCGGGGTGACGGCCGCGCCCGCGCCCGCTATCGACGGCCACGATAGTGCGGGAGCGGGCGATGCCAAGGACGAAAGCGTGGGTGCCGGCCGTATTGTTCGGGCTGATCCCGCTTACCGCCTCCGCGACGATCGCCCGCGCGCCGAGCGTGCCCGTCGCCGATGCGCCGCAGCTCGCCGCGCTGGGCGCGAACGAGGTCGGACTGGCGCGGACGACCGTCACGGTTCCCGGCACGACGCGGACGCTCGAAGTCTGGGAATGGTATCCGGCAGCGTCGACGCACGATGCCGTGCAGGAAGTCTACCGCCGCCACCTGATCCCGGCGGACGGTCCGCCGCTCGACATCACCACCGGCGGGATCGCCGCGGTCGGCGTGGCACCCGCCGCCGGCCGCTTCCCGCTCGTCGTGCTGAGCCACGGCTTCGGCGGCTGGGCCGGCGGGATGACCTATCTCGCCGAGAACCTCGCGAGCAAAGGCTATGTCGTCGCGTCGATCGACCATGCCGACGGCCAGGGTGGCAGCGGCGGGGCCGAGGGGCGGCAGCGTGTCGCCGGCACGATCGTCAACCGCGCCCGCGACCAGCAGGCGGTCGTCGCCGCGCTCAGCGCCCGCGCGCGCGATCCGAAGGACCCGGTCGACCGCCACATCGACGCCGGCAACATCGCGGTCATCGGCTATTCGATGGGCGGCTTCGGCGTGCTGGCGACCGGCGGCGCGCCGTACGACAGGGCGGCGGCGCTGCTCGCCCCGCTCGGCGGCCGCCTCGACGACCAGACGGTGCGGACTGCCGTCCCGGGGCTGAAGGCGATCGTCGCCATCGCGCCGTGGGGCGGGCAACCAGCCTATCGCGCATGGACGGCCGGTGCACTCGCCGGCATCAAGGTGCCGAGCCTGTTCATCGCCGGCGACCACGACGACGTCGCCCAGTATCCCGACGGCATCCGCTGGCTGTACGACCATGCGACGGCCTCGAACCGCTGGCTGCTGACCTACCGCGAGGCGCGCCACAACGTCGGCGGCAACCCGCCGCCGCCCGAGACGCTGGCGCGGCCCGACCTGGCCGAAAGCTTCGCCGAACCCGTGTGGCGGTCGGAGCGGATCAACGCGATCAACCAGCACTTCATCACCGCCTTCCTCGACCGCTTCCTCAAGGGCGACGCGGCGCACGGCACGTTCCTCGACGTGCCGACGGTCGACAGCGACGCGGCGACATGGACGCCGCAACCGGCCGCGCCCGGCTTCGCCGGTCCGGCCCAGCCCACTTACTGGCCCGGCTTCCAGCGCCGCTGGCTGCTCGGCCTCGATCTGCGCCACGACGCGCCGCTGGCGACGACAGCGATGAAGCATTCCGGCCCGCTCGCTGCCCCAGGGGCATGTCCGAAGTCGACCAAGCCCGACGAGGTCATCGTCTGCTGACCCCGCGCGACGACAGTGGCGCGGCGCGGCGGACGTTCGGCACGCTCGACGGCCTGCGGGGGGTGGCGGCGGTGGCCGTCGCCTTCCGCCACATCCCCGACAACATGGTCGCCGCATGGACGCCGGAGAGCTATCTCGCGGTCGACCTGTTCTTCGTCCTGAGCGGCTTCGTCCTCGCCCATGCCTATGCCGGCCGCCTCGCGGCGGGGATGAGCGTCGTCGACTTCGCCGTCGTCCGGCTGATCCGGCTCTACCCGATGTATCTCGCGGCCAGCCTGATCACGCTGGCGCTCGTCCTCGTCCCGGCGTGGCCCGGCCACTACCATCCGCCGCCGCGGTCGCTGCGCACCGTCGTCCTCGCCCTCTTGTTCCTGCCGACGATCGACCCCGGCGATCCGCAAATCGGCCTGTTCCCGCTGATCGGCCCGGCATGGTCGCTGTTCTTCGAGTTCGCCGTGAACCTCGTCTTCGCGACGATCGCGACGCGGCTCGACACACGGCGGCTGGCGATCGTCGTGGCGGCGGGCGCGGCGTTCCTTGTCGTCACCGTCGCCCATTTCGGCGCGATCGACGTGGGCTACAGCCAGTCGAACATAGGGGGCGGCTTCGCCCGCGTCGGCTTCGCCTTCTTCGCCGGCGTCGCGGCGCACCGGCTATGGGCGGCGGATGCGCTGTCGTGGCTGCGCCTGCCGGCGTGGGCCGCGGTCCTCGCGCTGCTGGCGATGTTCCATGTCGCGCCGCGCCATGCCGCGGCATGGGACACGGCGCTGGTGCTGATCGCGATGCCGGCGCTGGTGCTCGCCGGCGCGCGCGGCGAGCCGCCGCCGTGGCTGGCGCGGCCGTTCGCCGTCCTCGGCCTCGCGTCCTACGCGCTCTATGTCCTGACCAACCCGGTCGACCAGTGGTTCGAGACGCTGACCCCGTGGGCGGACGTCAACCGCTACCTCGGTCTCGGCAGCTCGGGCGCGGTCGTGCTGGTGACGGCAACGCTCGGCCTCGCGCTGCTGCTCGACCGCTGGTACGACGTGCCGGTCCGCCGCGCGCTGACCGCATGGCACCGCAGTGTGCGACGGGACTACCACAGCGCGCCGCGACCGCCTAGATAGGGGTGAACCGCACGAGGATGCCATGGCCAGCGAAGCTCCGCCAACCGACGCACCGATCGTCCTGACGCCGCCGACCCCGGTCGCCCCGATCGCCCCGGCGCGGGCCGCGGGGCTGGTCCCGGTCAGCGACAAGGCGGCGAGCGAGCTCGACGCCCGCGCCGACACCTTCGTCACCGACCTCGTCGCCCTCGACGCCGCCAGCCCCGAATTCGGCCGCAAGGTCGACGAGCTGACCGCATTGGGCGCGAAGCAGATCGCCGACGCCGCCGGCCAGACCAACCGCTTCCTCGACAAGCCGGTCCGCGCGATGGACAAGGACAGCGGCATCGGCGCCGACCTGACCGCGCTGCGCCAGACGATCGAGGACCTTGACCCCGCCAAACGCGGCAAACTGACATCCCGCAAGAAGATCTTCGGCCTGATCCCGTTCGGTGGCGACAAGCTCCGCGACTATTTCGACAGCTACAAGTCGGCGCAGAGCCACATCTCGACGATCCTCGAGCGGCTGAAGGACGGCAAGGACGAACTGCTGACCGACAACGCCGCGGTCGACGTCGAGCGCGCCAACCTGTGGGCGCAGATGGGCAAACTCGAGCAGATGGTCCACGTCTCGAAGACGCTCGACGCCAAGCTCGAGGAGAAGGCGAACGAGCTCGACTATACCGACCCGGCCAAGGCCAAGGCGATCCGCGAGACGGCGCTGTTCTACGTCCGCCAGCGGACCACCGACCTGCTGACCCAGATGGCGGTCAGCGTGCAGGGCTATCTCGCGCTCGACCTCGTCAAGAAGAACAACGTCGAGCTGATCAAGGGCGTCGACCGCGCCTCCACCACGACGGTCGCCGCGCTGCGCACCGCCGTCACCGTCGCGCAGGCGCTGACCGCGCAGAAGCTGGTGCTCGAACAGATCGGCGCGCTCAACACGACGACGGCGAAGATGATCGACGGCACCGGCGAGCTGCTCCGCACCCAGACCGGCCAGATCCACCAGCAGGCCGCGTCGAGCACCATCCCGATCGAGACGCTGCAGCGTGCCTTCCAGAACATCTATGCGACGATGGACGCGATCGACACGTTCAAGGTCCAGGCGCTGGCGAGCATGAAGACCACGGTCGACACGCTGGGGAACGAAGTCGAGAAGTCGCGCGGCTATATCGCCCGCTCGGCGGGCCAGGCGCAGCTCGCCGGGCCGGCGGCGACGGGGCCTGGGTCGGTCGCGGCGATCACCTCGTCGTTCCAGCCGGTCGGCTGATGGCGCGCGCGCGCGACCCCGAGGAGATGCTGGCCCGCGCCAGCGACCTGCTCGACCGCTGGCCGCTGACCGCGCCGCTGGCGCAAGGTCTCCGCGAGGGACGGAGCGGTCGCGACGCCGCGCGACGCCGGGCCGAACGCCGCGCGCGCCGTGCCGGGCAGAAGGCGATGCGGATGGCGCTGACGATCTTCAGCGTGGTGGTCGGCACGATTATCTGGGGCATCTTCGTTGGTCCGATCGGTGCGGGCGGACTGATGCTGCTCATCCTCGCGACGATCTGCGCGCTGATCGCCCTCGGCATCTATCCGCGTGACGTCGCGCCGCCGCCGATGAAGCTCGCCACCGCCAAGCCCGCCGTCCTGCCGAGCCAGGTCGACGCGTGGCTCGACGCCAAGCGCCGCGCGCTGCCCGCGCTCGCCGCGCCGAAGGTCGATGCGATCTCGGCGCAGCTCGCCGCCCTCGGCCCGCAGCTTGCCGCGGTGCCGGCGGGCGACCCGACCGCGCTCGAACTGAACCGCCTGCTCGGCAAGCACCTGCCCGAACTCGTCGACCGCTACGAGAAGGTCGCCCCGGCCCAGCGCAAGGCGGCGACCATCCCGGGCGGCCCGACGATCGAGCGCCAGCTGGTCGACGGGCTCGGCCTGATCGAGGCGGAACTGGCGCGGGTCAACGACGACCTCGGCCGGCAGGACCGCGATGCCTTCGCGGTGCAGGGGAAGTTCCTCGAGAACCGCTACGGCAAGGACGGGAGCCTCTGACTCCCCTCCCCTTCAGGGGAGGGGCCGGGGGTGGGGAACGATGGCGCAGCCGAGTTCGTCCCTGATCGCGCCCCGACCGAGTTCCGCCTCCCGCACCGCCCCACCCACCGGGCCGCGCGTGCCGCGCGTCGCTCGCCCCTCCCCTGAAGGGGAGGGGTAAATGACCTTCGACGCCATCGTCCTCGGCGCAGGTGCCGCCGGCATGATGGCCGCCGCCACCGCCGGGGCACGCGGCCGGCGCGTGCTGCTGCTCGACCACGCCGATGCGCCCGGCAAGAAAATCCTGATCTCGGGCGGCGGGCGGTGCAACTTCACCAACACCGGGACCGCGCCCGACCGCTTCCTGTCGGCGAACCCGCATTTCGCCCGCTCGGCGCTCGGCCGCTACACGCCGGCCGACTTCGTCGCGCTGGTCGAGAAGCACGGCGTCGCCTACCACGAGAAGACGCTCGGCCAGCTGTTCTGCGACAGCTCGGCCCGGCAGATCGTCCGCCTGCTGGTCGACGAGTGCGACGCGGCCGGCGTCGATACCCGCCTGTCGCACCGGATCACCGACATCGCCCACGACGGCAGCGGCTTCCGCGTCGCCACCGACCACGGCGACTTCGCCGCGCCCGCGCTGGTCCTTGCCACCGGCGGCCCGGCGATCCCCAAGCTCGGGGCGACGGGGTTCGCCTATGACGTCGCGCGGGCGTTCGGGCTGACCGTCGTCCCGCCGCGCCCGGCGCTCGTCCCGCTGACCTTCGCCGCCGGGCTGCTCGACCTGTGCCGGTCGCTGAGCGGCGTCGCGGTCGATGCCGTTGTCCGGGCGGGCAGCGCCGCCTTTCGCGAGGCGCTGCTGTTCACCCATCGCGGCCTGTCGGGGCCGGCGGTGCTGCAGGCGTCGTCGTACTGGACCGGCGGCGCGGTGACGCTCGACCTCGCACCGGGGATCGACGTCGCGGCGTTCCTCAAGGACCGGCGGCGCAGCCGGCCGCGTGCCGAGGGGGCGACGGTGCTGAGCGAAATCCTCCCCGCCCGCCTCGCCGCGGCGCTCGGCCCCCGGCTCGAGCTCGGCGGCACGCTGGCCAACGTGCCCGACCGTGCGCTCGATGCCGCCGCGGCTGGGATCGGCGCGTGGGCCGTCACCCCGACCGGCACCGAGGGCTTCGCCAAGGCCGAGGTCACCGCCGGCGGCATCGCCACGGCGGGCCTCAGCTCAAAGACAATGGGCGCGACGGCCGTCCCCGGCCTGTTCGCCATTGGCGAGGCGGTCGACGTCACCGGGTGGCTCGGCGGGTATAATTTCCAGTGGGCGTGGGCCAGCGGGGTCGCGGCGGGCGGGGCGGTCTAGATCCCCCTCCCCTGAAGGGCAGGGGAGAAGAGGCTCTCCCTTCCAGTTAGCGGCGCTGCTACGATCGTCGCTGGGGAGCACGATACCAATGAACCGCTGGCAGAAATCCGCCCTCACTCTCATCGCCTCGATCGTCGTGATCCTGCTCGGCCTCGCCGTCTGGGAACCCCTCGCCGCCAGCCGCCCCGCCGCCGACGCACAGGTCGCGCATGCCGCCCGCATCCGCCGCGACACGTTCGGCGTGCCGCACATCGACGGGGCGACCGACGCCGACGTCGCCTACGGCCTCGCCTACGCCGAGAGCGAGGACGACTTCGCCACGATCGAGGAGCTGCTTGCCGCGATCCGCGGCCGGTCGGCGGCGCTGGCGGGAGCCGAGGGGGCGAAGATCGATTACGTCGGCGCGCTGACCGATGCGCGCGGGCAGGCGGACCGCGGCTATGCGACCCTGTCGCCGGCGACGCGCGCGCTGGTCGAGGCCTATGCCGCCGGGCTCAACCGCTACGCCGCCACCCACCGCGGCGAGGTCCGCCTCGCGCGCCTGTTCCCCGCCACCGGGCGCGATATCGTCGCCGGCTTCGCGCTGCGCTCGCCGTTCTTCTTCGGGCTCGACCGCACGCTCGGCGCGCTGGCCGACGACCGGCTGCCGCCGCGCGATGCGTCGCCGGCGTC
>CAHJWP010000084.1 GCA_903642255.1 Sphingomonadaceae bacterium
GCCAGCGTGCCGGCTCCGGTGCGCGAGGAGATGGGGATCACCGAGGGGATGCTCCGCCTGTCGGTCGGCCTCGAAGACGCGAAAGACGTCATCGCCGACCTCGATCAGGCGCTGCGGAGCGTCGGCCTGTGAAGGCGTTCTTCCCTTATGCCAAAACGACGGCGGGCGTCACCGTCCGCGTCGCGCCGCGCTTCCTCGACGAGCAGTCGGACCCGGCGGCGGGTGCATGGGCGTGGAGCTATCACATCCGCATCGAGAACGGCACCGACGACGACGTCCAGCTGCTCGACCGCCACTGGATCATCACCGACGGCCACGGCCGGGTCGAGCAGGTCCGCGGCCCCGGCGTCGTCGGCGACCAGCCGGTGATCGCGCCGGGCGGCAGTTACGATTACGTCAGCGGCTGCCCGCTGCCGACGTCCTCCGGCACGATGGTCGGCACCTACACGATGGCGACGCGCGAGACGCTGTTCGCCGTGGCGATCCCGCTGTTCTCGCTCGACAGCCCCGATGCGAGGCGGGTGGTCAATTGATGATCCGACCTGCGGGCGACGCGTGACGCGCCTTTTCTTCTCCCTCCCTCCCCGCGAAGCGGAGAGCGGGGAGGGCCGGGGTGGGGGCCTCGGTCTCCGTATTCGGGGCTCGTTCTCCCACACCAACCCTCCCCGCTCTCCGGCTTCGCCGGAGGGGGAGGGAGCAGGAAGAAGGCGAGGGCTGGAGCGGTGAAACGCACGCACCTCCCCCTCAACGCTCTCCGCGTGTTCGACGCCGCGGCGCGGCACCTGTCGTTCACGAAGGCCGCCGACGAGCTCGCGGTGACGCCGGCCGCCGTCGGGCAGCAGATCCGCGCGCTCGAGGACGTGCTCGGCACCGTCCTGTTCAAGCGGATGACGCGCAACCTTGAACTGACCCCCGAGGCCGAGCGCGCGTTGCCGGCGCTGCGGGCCGGCTTCGCCCAGTTCGAGGAGTCGGTCCGCATCCTGCAGGACGCGCAGGGGTCGAAGGTGCTGACCATCGCCGCGCCGCGCGACTTCACCGCCAAGTGGCTCGGGCCCCGGCTGGCGGCGTACGGCGCGGCGCATCCCGACATCCGCTTCACCGTCGAGGCGGCCGACACGGTCGACTTCACCCAGGCGAACCTCGATCTCGCGGTGACCCATGGCCCGACTCCCGACGTCGAGGGGCTCCATGGCAAGCCGCTCGGCGACGGCGCGATGGTCACCGTGGTCCGCGACGGCGGCGATGCGACGCGGCGGATCGCCCATCCGGGCAGCGGCTGGGAGCCGGACGAGGGGCACATCGTCGTCCTCACCGTCGCCGACGCCGGGCTCGCGCTCGATGCCGCCGCGGCCGGGCTCGGCATCGCGCGCGTCCCCGCGCTGATCGCGGGCGACGCACCCGCCGGGCTGACCGTCACCGCGGCGGGGACGTCGCCGCACGCCTACTGGCTGATCGCGCCGACCCCGCAGTGGCGGCAGGCGAAGGTCCGCGCGCTGGTCGAGGCGCTCACGCGCTGAGCGGGTCGAGGCGCTGACAGGCTTAGCGGGTCGACGCGCCGGATTTTCAGGCCGCGGCGGTCGGTTGCGCGCGGCGAAGGCGGACCGCTGTCCCGGTCAGGCCGAAGCCGGCGACGAGCAGCGCCCAGGTGTGCGGTTCGGGTACGCGGTCGACGAACCGATCGGGCGACACGGCGAGGCGATCGCCGCGCAGCGCCGTCGGACCCGCTCCGTTCGACACGGCGTCGCGCAGGTTCACGCCCGCGACGACGCGGCTCGGGTCGGTCGAGCTGAACGACGGCGGTGCAGTATAGCCGAGGAACAGGTTACCGGCGACCTGCCCGTTGATCTCGACGAACCCGCTGTCGTCGGCTGGTTCCGCGTCGCCGGAGACCGCCGGGCCGGACGCGTGGCCGGTCAGGTCGGCGACCCTCAGGCCGGTCGTCGCGGGATCGCCGCCTGCGCCGGTCGCGCTGCTCACCCGGGCGTGCGCCGCCGCGGGCATGGACCGGGCGATCGCGAAGATCTTCGCCGGCCGGTGGACGGCCGGCGATGCGGTGCGCCCGACGATCGGCGAGTGCCGGGCGACCGTGCCGCTGCCCGGCAGGGCATCGCCGGCGGTGTCGCCGAGGCTCGCCACCGTTATGGCCAGCGGCGGGCCCGCCAGTGCGACGATCACCGCGAGTTCACCGAGCCGACGGCGGGTCATGCGCATGTGTCGTCGTCCTTGCCGTTGCCGGCCGATCGCCGGTCTGTCGGATCAACGGCACCGCGGCGGGAACCTTAAGTCCGATCTCGCGGTTCGCTGTCACGCCCGTGTCACATGCGGAGGGCACCGTGGCACGACTCGGCCAAAGGACCCGGCGATGGCGACCGCAGCGACCCCCGACGCATCGACTTCCGACGCCGCGACCCGCGTGCCGATGGATCACAGGATCCACCCCGGCGCGACGATCGGCTTCCTCGCCGTCCTGATCGGCGGCCTCGCCTTCGCCGGCTACAGCGTGGTGAACGACACCCAGCACGTCGGCGAGACGCTGGCGCTCGGCGCGTTCGCCTTCCTCGGGCTGGCGCTGGTGATCGCGCTGGGGTTCGAGTTCGTCAACGGCTTCCACGACACCGCCAACGCCGTCGCCACGGTGATCTATACCCACAGCCTCAAGCCGGTGTTCGCCGTCGTCTGGTCGGGCGGCTGGAACTTCATCGGCGTGCTGACCTCGTCGGGCGCGGTGGCGTACAGCGTCATCACCCTGCTGCCGGTCGACCTGATCCTCGGGGTCGGCAGCGCGGGCGGCTATGCGATGATCTTCGCGCTGCTGCTCGCCGCGGTGACGTGGAACCTGGGGACGTGGTGGTTCGGCCTGCCCAACTCGTCCTCCCACGCGCTGATCGGCTCGATCCTCGGCGTCGGCCTCGCCAACCAGCTGATCGCCGGGCCTGGCGGCACGTCGGGGGTCGACTGGAGCCAGGCGACCAACGTCCTCCTCGCCCTGCTCGTCAGCCCGCTGATCGGCTTCGGCGGATCGTATCTGCTGCTCAAGGCGATGAAGAAGGTCGTGCCCGATCCCCAGCTGTACGAGGAGCCCAAGGCCGACGCGCCGCCCCCCCGGGGCATCCGCGCGCTGCTGATCTTCACCTGCACCGCGGTATCGTTCGCCCATGGCGGCAACGACGGGCAGAAGGGCATGGGGCTGATCATGCTGATCCTCATCGGCGTCGCGCCGACCGCCTACGCGCTCAACCGGACGATGCCCGACGGCTCGACGCCGCAGTTCGTCGAGGCGGCGGCGGCGGCGCAGACGGTGTTCCATGCGAAGGCCGGCGGCACGACGGTCGCCGATCCGCAGGCGACGCTGCGCACGGCGCTCCGCACCCACATCACCGACACGCCCGAGGTGTTCGCGGCGCTCGACGCGGTGGCCGGCGGCATCACCGCCGATCTCAAGGCCTATGGCTCGCTCAAGGCGACCCCGGCGGCGAAAACCAAGGGTCTGCGCAACGAGATGTACGTCGAGTACGACACGCTCCGCCTGCTGACCAAGGACGAGACCAAGGCGAAGGCGAGCTTCCCCGACGGCGGCGCGGCGAAGCTGACGGCGTACCAGAAGCTGCTCGAGAAGGGCACGCGCTTCATCCCGCCATGGGTCAAGATCACCGTCGCCCTCGCGCTGGGCCTCGGCACGATGGTCGGCTGGAAGCGGATCGTCGTCACCGTCGGCGAGAAGATCGGCAAGACGCACCTGACCTACGGCATGGGCGCGGCGGCCGAGCTGATGGCGGCGTCGACCATCCTGCTGGCGCAGGTCAAGGGACTCCCTGTCTCGACGACGCACATCCTGTCGAGCGGCGTCGCCGGGACGATGGTTGCCGACGGGGCCGGGCTGCAGGCGTCGACGGTCCGCAACATCGCGCTGGCGTGGGTAACGACGCTGCCGGCGGCGATGGCGATCGCCGGGGTGCTGTACTGGCTGTTCCTGACGATCGTGCACGGCATGGGGATGAACTGAGCGCGGGGCGGGCAGCGAGCAGGCGCGCCGCGCTCGAGCAGCAGCGCCCATTGGGACCGTAGCAACTGCTCCCCTCCCCTTCAGGGGAGGGGTCGGGGGTGGGGAACGACGGCGCAGCCGAGTACGCCTCTACAACCGAGAGTGCTGCCTCTCGCTGCTCCCCGCCGGGCCGCAGTTCGCGCATTTCGCGCCCCTGCCCTAAAAGGGAGAGGACGCAGGCGCCCCCGGCACAGCGACGCCAGCAGACGGGTTCGGGCGCGATCGCTGATTATCTCAGCGTCGAGCAGCCGGTGCCGAACACGGTGATGCTGGTGACCGAGGGCGCGATAGCCGCGCCGCTGCGTGAAGCCGCTGTCCTACATGGCGTGCGGTGACGTAATCTTGTCGTCTGTCGGGCACCGGGCCCACTCGTGTTCTTTCTCAGTGCTGGCCAATCATCCTTCGGGAAAGCGAAAACGAAAAACAATATGCGTCGGCATGAACTTCGTGAACTTCGCGATGGTACGGATGTCCGCGGTTTGCCTCAACGTGCGCTAAACCCGGGGTGGGGACGGATCATCGTCTCGCGCGGGCCTGCCCGATCGCGCGGAAATACCGTGCGTGGGCGCTTACTTCGCATACTTGTTCATCTTCGTGGCGCTCGAGCAGCGGCGTGTCGCGGCGAAGCCGCGCCGTCGGACGGGTTTGGTGATGAAGGCTCGCCGACCCGCCGGCCGGCCTTCGCGCGAGTCGCGCATCGCTGTGCGCGCCTGCGGCGTGCGCGCTACGTGCCGGCCGCGCTCAGGCGTCGATCGCTTCCGCCTCGACCGCCCGGGCGCTCGCCTGGATGAAGGCGAAGCGGTGTTCGGGGTTGCGGCCCATCAGCCGGTCGACGAGGTCGCGGACGTCGACGCGGGCGTCGGGGTCGGTCGGCATCGTCACGCGGAGCAGCGTGCGCTTGGCCGGGTCCATCGTCGTCTCCTTGAGCTGCGCGGACGCCATCTCGCCGAGGCCCTTGAAGCGGCCGACCTCGACCTTCTTGCCCTTGAAGATCGTGCCCATCAGCTCGGCGCGGTGCGGCTCGTCGCGGGCATAGGCGACGGTCCCGCCGCTCGCGAGGCGGTAGAGCGGCGGCTGGGCGAGGTACAGCCGGCCGTCGCGGACGAGGCCGGGCATCTCCTGGAAGAAGAAGGTCATCAGCAGCGTCGCGATATGCGCCCCGTCGACGTCGGCGTCGGTCATGATCACGACCTTCTCGTAGCGCAGCGCCGCCGGGTCATAGCGGTCGCGGGTGCCGCAGCCGAGCGCCTGGATCAGGTCGCCGACCTCGGTGTTGGCCCCGATCTTGGCCGCGTTGGCGCTGGCGACGTTCAGGATCTTGCCGCGGATCGGCAGCACCGCCTGCGTCGTCCGGTCGCGCGCCTGCTTGGCCGAGCCACCCGCCGAATCGCCCTCGACGATGAACATCTCGGTGCCGACTGCGCCGCTGCGGGTACAGTCGGTCAGCTTGCCGGGCAGGCGGACGGTGCGCTTGTTGGTCGCCGTCTTGCGCTTGTCGAGCGCCTCGGCGCGGCGGCGCAGACGGTCGTCCATCCGGTCGAGCAGCACGCCGAGCAGCGCCCGCGACCGTGCCTCGTTGCCGGCGAGCCAGTGATCGAAATGGTCGCGGACCGCCGCCTCGACGAGCCGCGTCGCCTCGGGGCTGGTCAGCCGGTCCTTGGTCTGGCTCTGGAACTGGGGGTCGCGGATGAACAGCGACAGCATCAGCTCGCTGCCGGTCATCACGTCCTCGGGTGCGAGATCGGCGGCCTTCTTGGCCTGACCGATCAGCGCGGCGAAGCCCTTGATCCCTTTGCTCAGCGCGGCGCGTAAGCCCGCCTCGTGCGTCCCGCCGTCGGGGGTGGGGATGGTGTTGCAGTAATAGCTCGCCGCGCCGTCGCCCCACATCGGCCACGCCACCGCCCATTCGACCGCGCCGCGCCCCTCGGGCAGGTCGGCGCGGCCGGCGAACAGGTCGGACACGACCCGCTCGCGGTCGCCGAGCTGCTCGGTCAGGTGGTCGGCGAGGCCGCCGGGGAACTGGAAGGTCGCCGTCGCCGGCGTCGCGTCGGCGATGAGGGCTGGGTCGCACCGCCACCGGATCTCGACGCCGCGGAACAGATACGCCTTCGAGCGCGCCAGCCGGTAGAGTCGCGCCGGCTTGAACGCGGCGTCGGGGCCGAAGATGTCTGGGTCGGGGACGAAACCGACCGAGGTGCCGCGCCGCCCGCTGACCGGCCCCAGCGACTCGAGCGGCGACGTCGTCAGGCCGCGCGAGAAGGTCTGGCGGTACAGCGACTTGTTGCGGGCGACCTCGACCGTCAGCTCGGCCGACAGCGCGTTGACCACCGACACGCCGACACCGTGCAGTCCGCCGCTCGTCGCATAGGCTTTGCCGGAGAACTTGCCGCCCGAGTGGAGCGTCGTCAGGATGACCTCGAGCGCCGAGGTGCCGGGATACTTGGGGTGGTCGTCGACCGGGATGCCGCGGCCGTTGTCGACGACCGTCAGCCGGTTGCCGGCGTCGAGCGTCACCTCGATCCGCGTCGCGTGGCCGGCGACCGCCTCGTCCATCGCATTGTCGAGGACTTCGGAGGCGAGATGGTGCAGTGCACGCTCGTCGACCCCACCGATGTACATGCCGGGCCGGCGCCGCACGGGCTCGAGGCCCTCGAGCACCTCGATGTGGCGGGCGTCGTAATCGCTGGGGGCGGCGGTGGCGGCGAACAGGTCGGTCATGGCGTCGCTATAGAACGGAGGCGGAACGGCACCAAGGCTGAAGAAAAAACTTTGCTCGCTGATCATTTCGCACTTGCAAAAGCCAATGCTGCAGTGCACAACGATCGGGCCGAAAGGCGATCCTCCCCAAGGATTTTACTCGAAGGCCGGTGGTTCGCCACCGGCCTTTTTTTTCGTGCCGGGTCGCATCATCCTCGCAGCCGGCATGTTCGAGGCGGCGATCCGTCAGGCGGGCGCTAGCTCCCGACCGCGAGATGCCCGAACTCGGCGAGGACGGCGGCGTAGAGGTCGCGCTTGAACGGCACGATCAGCCCCGCCAGCTCGTCGAGCGTCGACCAGCGCCAGCTGCGGAACTCGGGGTGCTCGGTAGCGATGTTCACGTCGGCGTCGGTGCCGGTAAAGCGCATCGCGAACCACTTCTGCCGCTGGCCACAGTAGCGCCCCTTCCAGATCGTGCCGATCAGGTCGTCGGGCAGGTCATAGTACAGCCAGTCGCGCGACTCGGCGATGATCTCCGCCGTGGTGATCCCGGTCTCTTCGGCGAGCTCGCGGAACGCCGTCTCGCGCGGTTCCTCGCCGGGGTCGATACCGCCCTGCGGCATCTGCCACGCCTCCAGCTTTGAATCGAGCCGCTGGCCGACGAACACCTTACCCTCGGCGTTGAGCAGCATGACGCCGACGCCGGGGCGGTACGGCAGGCCCGACTTGTGGTGGCGCTCGGTCATTCGGCGGCCACGGCCAGCGCCGGCGGGGCGGGGGTCGCCACCAGCAGCTTCAGCGCGGCGAGGCACGCGTGGAGGTCGGCCTGCGCGCTGGGGATCGCGGCGCGCAGGGCGAAGCACCCGTGGATCTGCCCGGCCGCCTCGAGGTAGGACACGTCGACGCCGGCGGCGACCAGCCTGGCCGCGTAGGCGCGACCCTGGTCGCGCAGCCCGTCGAGGCTGCAGGTGAAGACCATCGCCGGCGGCAGCCCGGCGAACGAGGTGGCGAGCAGCGGCGATGCCCGCCGGTCCGTCAGGTCCGGCTCCGGTCCCATGTAGTGATCGGTGAACCACGCCATGCCGGCTTCGGTCAGGAGGTAGTCGCTGGCGAACTCGCTCATCGACCCGCCGCTCGCGGTCATGTCGACCGCGGGGTAGATCAGCCACTGGGCGACGATCGGCACCGGCAGCTGGCCGTGCAGTTCCTGCGTCACGACCGCGGCGAGGTTGCCGCCGGCGCTGTCGCCCGCCGCGATCAGCCCGGTGATCGCGTGGCCGATCGCCAGCGGCGTCTCGGCCAGCCAGCGCATCGCCGTCAGGCAGTCCTCGACCGCGGCGGGAAAGCGGTGCTCGGGGGCGAGGCGATAGTCGATGCTGACCACCGTCAGTTCGAGGACGCGGGCGATCTCGGCGCATAGCGGATCGTGCGTGTCGAGGTCACCGATCACCCAGCCGCCGCCGTGGAAGACGACGACGACCGGACCGGGACCGGGACCGGGAGCGGCGACGGCGCTGTAGGCGCGCGCGGGGATGGCATGGCCGGCCGGCGCGGGGATCGTGAAGTCGACGACGTGGGCCAGCTCGCCACGCGGCAGGTCGGCCATGGCGCTCATCGTCCGCATCATCGTCCGCGCGGCCTCCGGCGTGCCTTCCTCCATCTTCGGTCCCGGCGCGGACGCGAGCATGGCGAGCAGGTTGGCGACATCGGGACGAACGGATGGCATCGGGCAGGCTCCCCAGGATCATCGTTGCGCCGACCCTAGCGGCGCGGAACCCGACGCGCCACTGGTCGCATCGACCGGCCGGCCCGCCGCGGCTAGACCGGCGCGATGGCCCTCGCGCTCGTTCACCATCCCGACTATGTCGCCGCGCTGCCGCCGGGGCACAGCTTCCCGATGGACAAGTACGGCCTGCTGATGGTCGCGCTGACGGAGGCCGGTGCCGGCTATGTGGCTCACGAACCCGATGCCGCACCGCGCGCGTGGATCACGGCGGTCCACGATCCGGCCTATGTCGGCGCGGTGTTCGACGGTGCGTTGACCCACGATCAGGAACGGCGGATCGGCTTTCCCGTCACCCCGGCGATGGTCCGCCGGTCGCGGCTGGTCATCGGCGGCACCTACCGCGCGGCGCGGCTGGCCCTGGCTGACGGGTTCGCCGCCAACAGCGCCGGAGGGAGTCACCATGCACTGCCCGACAGCGGAGCCGGGTACTGCATCTTCAACGATATCGCCGTCGCGGGCGCGCGGCTGCTCGCCGAGGGAAGCGTGACACGGCTGGCGGTGGTCGATCTCGACGTCCATCAGGGCGACGGCACCGCGGCGATCTTCGCCGGGCGGCCGGACGTCGCGAC
>CAHJWP010000085.1 GCA_903642255.1 Sphingomonadaceae bacterium
GCGATCGAGGCGGTGCGGTCGGGGGCGACGCGGTTCGTCCCGGCGACGTGGGAGAAGACCTACTTCAACTGGATGGAAAACATCCAGCCGTGGTGCGTGAGCCGCCAGATCACCTGGGGGCACCGGATCCCGGCGTGGTATGGTCCTGCAGTCATCGACAAAAAGATAACCCTCAGTCTTGGGCTTGGCTCGTCTAGCTCGAGCCTGATCGACGTTCAGACCTTCGTAGGATTAGACGAGAACGCCGTAGCTGAGGCTGCTGCAGCATACTATGGCGGCAGCCATTTGCTCGGCGTGATACATTTCGCTGAAGGTGCGGAGGAGGCTTTAAGGAAAAATCTCGACGCCTTTCAGAAGGGCGAACAGCGCGTCTACCTATTTCGCGAGGACGACGTCCTCGACACATGGTTCTCCTCCGCTCTCTGGCCATTCGGCACCCTCGGCTGGCCGGAGCAAACCACCGAACTCGCCCGCTACTATCCCGGCGATGTCCTCGTCACCGGGTTCGATATCATCTTCTTCTGGGTCGCGCGGATGATGATGCAGGGCATCCACTTCATGGGCGAGGCGCCCTTCGCCACGGTCTACTGCCACGGGCTGGTCCGCGACGCCAAGGGCGCGAAGATGTCGAAGTCGCGCGGCAATACGATCGACCCGCTGGCCCTGATCGACCGCTATGGGGCGGATGCGCTGCGCTTCACGCTGACGGCGATGGAGAGCCAGGGGCGCGACATCAAGCTCGACGAGCGCCGGGTCGAGGGATACCGCAACTTCGCCACCAAGCTGTGGAACGCGGCGCGCTTCGCCCAGTCGAATGGCATCGGTGGCAGCCGGTCGGCAGAGCCACCCACCGCTCAGGCACCCGTCAACCGCTGGATCATCGGCGAGGTCGTCGCAACGGCGCGGGCGCTCGATGCGGCGGTCGTCGCCTTCCGCTTCGATACCTACGCCGAGACGATCTACGCCTTCGTGTGGAACCGCTTCTGCGACTGGTACCTCGAACTGACCAAGCCGCTGCTGGCCGAGGGGGCCGACGCCGCGGTCGCCGCCGAGACACGGGCCGTCGCGGGCTGGGCGCTGGATCAGATCCTCGTCCTGCTCCACCCGGTCATGCCGTTCCTGACCGAGGAACTATGGGGCAAGCTCGCCCCGCGCGACCACGACCTGATCATCGCGGCGTGGCCGGTGACCGGCCCGGCACTCATCGACACCGAGGCCGCGGCCGACATCGACTGGCTGATCGAGCTGATTGGCGGGATAAGGGCGCAACGCCTTGAAACCGGGTTTAATCCAGCTGACAAGATTCCCGTGTGTCCGACCGGAGCGACGCAGGCACAAGTTGATAGGTTGAACCGGAACGTCGTGGCCATCGAGCGTATAGCTCGCATTCAGCCAGCTAAGATTGACATGAGCACTAAGGGCGAGACTACGAGCTGGGGTGTGGAGATTGTCCCACGATTCGAGATCGTGAGAGACATCGAAAAAACGAGCTTCGTCACTGCACAATTTCTTGCTGGCGGAATGACACTTGTTGCTTTCACACAGGGGTTCATCGACCTCGCTGCCGAACGCGCCCGCCTCGAGAAGAACGCCGCCTCCGCCGAGAAGGAGCGCGACGCCCTCGCAGGTCGCCTCGCCGCGCCCGGCTTCGTCGAGCGAGCAAAGCCGGAGGCGGTCGACAAGGCGCGCGCCGACCACGCCGCCCGCGCCGCCGAGGCCGAGCGACTGCGCGCGGCACTCGCCCGCCTCGGTTAGAACGGGCTGCCTGCCAAAGCCGCGGCCGTGCACCCGCCCGGTTCACCCGCGCGTTGGACCGCCACCGCAACAGAGGGTACTCCCATGAAATCGCTCTTCACCGCCATCGCTGCCGTCGCCGTCATGGCTACCGCCGCGCCCCTAGCCGCCGCGACGCCGATGGTCCGGTCGGGGACGATCACCATCAACGAGGCGCAGTTCGGCTTCCTGATCGGTGGCAACACCGGTGGCGGGGTCCTTCACTTCAACGGCAAGTCGTATCCGTTCAAGGTCGGCGGCATCTCGATCGGCGACATCGGCGGGTCGAAGGTCCGCGGCTTCGGCACCGTCTACAACCTCAACACGGTCGCCGATTTCTCCGGCACGTTCACGAAGCTCGACGCCAGCGCGACGCTGGTTAAGGGCTCGGGCGCGCTCCGCCTCAAGAACGAGCACGACGTCATCCTCGAGATCGACACGACGTCGAAGGGGCTGCAGCTCAGTGCCGGAGCCGGCGGGGTCAAGATCACCCTGCGCTAAGCGGCGCGGCGAGGAACGCGATCAGGCCCCGCTCGGCTGCGGTCAACCACGCAGTCGGGCGGGGCAGCTTCGCCGCCGCCAGCGTGTCGGCTCTCCCGTCGTTGACCAGCGCGATCAGCGCCGGATGGACGTACGACTTGCGGCTGATCGCCGGCGTGTTGCCGAGCGCAGCGGCGACGGGTTCGAGCACCGCCTTCAACGTCAGCGTCGCCGGATCGCTCGCCCGGATCGTCTCGAAGGCGATCACGCTCGCCCCCCATGTGCGGAAATGCTTGGCCGAAAAGTCGTCGCCCATCGCTGCCTTGATGTAGGCATTGACGTCGGCCGAGCCGATCCGGTGCGGCTCGCCGTCGTCGCCGAGGTACTGGAACAGCGCCTGACCCGGCAGATCGTGGCAGCGGCGGACTATTCTGGCGAGGCTCGCGTCGGCGATGACGACGCGCTGCAGCTTGCCCGACTTGCCGCGGTACTCGAGCTTGACACGGTCGCCGCGAACCTCGCTGTGCTCGTTGAGCAGCGTCGTCGCGCCGTAGCTTTCATTGGCCGATGCGTAACAGTCGTTGCCGACGCGGACATGCCCCGAATCGAGCAGGCGGACGATTGCTCCGAGCACCTTGTCGCGGCCGAGGCCGCGCACGGCGATGTCGCGTTCGACGACCGCGCGCAGCTTGGGCAGCGCCGCACCGAACGCGCCGCAGCGATCGTACTTGTCGGCATCACGCCTGGCGCGAAAGTCCTCATGGTACCGATATTGCTTGCGCCCTTTCGCGTCGAAGCCGATCGCCTGCAGATGGCCGGCGGGATCGGGGCTGAACCAGACCCGGCGATAGGCCGGCGGCACCCCGAGCCGGTTCAGGCGGGCAATCTCGGCGGCGTCCCTGATCCGGTCGCCATCGGGCGTGAAGTAGTGCCAGTGCTGTCCACGCTTGCGGCGCGTGATGCCGGCCGCGCTGGTGTCGACGTAGTTGAGCATGACATGGCAACGTCACGCCGCCGTCACAGGTTCCGCGGGGCAGGTTATAGCCCCGCGGGCAGCGGTCGCAGCCTCATCGGGCCCGACGTGACGGGCAGTATACGATGATGGTGACGACTATTGGCATCCCGGCACGCCGATCGCGAGCAGGTCGATCGTCAGGCGCGGCCCAGCCTCGCTCGTCGCCCATGCGGCATGTTCGATCGCGACGATTGTGCCGGGCAGGTCGAACAGCGTGCCGTCAAGGGCGATGTCGGGCACGTCAGCCGGCAGGCGGACGACGAGATGATGCTTTTCACCCGAAAACGTCAGGCTGGCCCATTCCTGGGACGAAACGGCTTCGACAACGATGCCTTCGCTCTGCACCGACACACTCTTTTTACCGTCTTTCGATAGGAATAAAACGAGTGCGCGGACGATCCGGCCCTGAGTGGGCGTGAGGAGCGGCCTCACCGGCGGGCCTCGGGAGGAATGCCCGCCGCAATGAACGCGAGGACGCGGGCGGTGGTCCGGGCGCGGGGTTCCCGCCCGTTGCGCAGATCGAAAACGAATCGCGGGTCGCCGGCGACCTCGCGCCCGAAGCGGGACGCGGCGATATTGCGCTTCCGCAAGCAACGCTCAATTTCAGTCAACAATGTCATAATGTGCTCCCTCCCGATTCGCTCGACCGACTCACGATGCGAAGTGATTTCCTACTAGTCTAGGCAAAAAACGACATTTATAGGTTATTAACTCGCCTTGGTCCAAAAAAGGAACTAACGATGGACAGCGTGGCAATCCGCCAGCGGCTCGATGCGCTGATCACCGCCCGGGGCGAGGACTACGCCTCGCTGTCGCGGCTGCTCGGGCGTAACCCGACGTACGTTCAGCAGTTCGTCAAACGCGGGGTGCCGCGGCGGCTCAGCGAGGAGGATCGCCACACGCTGGCGGCTCATTTCGGCATCGCCGAGCGGTTGCTCGGTGGCCTGGCCGATCGCGCGACGACGGTGATGACCCGACCAGGAGCCGCGACGGCGGGCGACTATGTCCTGATCCCGCACCTCGACATCGGTGCGTCGGCGGGCGGTGGGGCCGAGCCGGGCGGCGAGACGCCGGTGGCGATCCTCGCCTTCCAGTCGGGCTGGGTAAGGAGTGTTGCCAGCGGCCGGCCGGAGGCGCTGTCGGTGATCCAGGTGGAGGGCGACTCGATGCTGCCGACGCTCGCCGACGGCGACAACATCCTCGTCGACACCGACGACCGCGAGCGGCTGCGCGACGGCATCTACGTCCTGCGCACCGACGACGCGCTGCTCGTCAAGCGGCTGAGCGTCAATCCGGCGACGCGGCGGCTGACCATTCGCAGCGACAACGACGCCTACCCGAGCTGGGACGACTGCGATCCGTCGACCGTCGCGGTGATCGGCCGGGTCGTCTGGGTCGGGCGACGGCTGGCGTAAGCGACAAGCGCTTATTGACAGGCGACTCAAGATAGACGTGGATCCTGCGGATGCAGGCAGATTACGAAGTCGCCGAGGCGCGCAAGCGGGAGGACACGATCCACGTAGCGCGCTATGAGCCGGTCGCCACCTGATCCTTGAGAACGCGCAATGACCTATACTGCCCCTACAGCCGAACAGCGCTTCGTCCTCGACACCATCGCCGACCTGCCCGGTCTGGCGGCGCTGCCGGGATTCGACGGCGCGACCCCCGATCTCGTCGACGCGATCCTGACTGAGGCGGCGAAGCTGGCGCAGGATGTGTTCGCGCCGCTCAACACCGCCGGCGACCGGGTCGGCGCGCGGCTGGCGAACGATGTTGTCACCCTCCCGCCGGGCTTCGCCGACGCATATGCCCGCTATGTCGAGGGGGGCTGGGCGGGACTCGGCGCGAGCCCGTCGCACGGCGGGCAGGGCTTGCCGTTCGTGCTGGCCAGCGCGGTGCAGGAGCAGCTGACCAGCGCCAACATGGCGTTCAGCCTGTGCATGATGCTGAGCCAGGGGGCGATCGAAGCGCTACAGGCACATGCCTCCCCCGAACTTCAGGCAACCTATCTGACGCGCCTCGTCACCGGCGAGTGGACCGGCACGATGAACCTGACCGAGCCGCAGGCCGGCAGCGACGTCGGCGCGCTGCGCACCCGGGCGACGCCGGCGGGCGACGGAACGTACCGGATCGCGGGCAGCAAGATCTACATCACCTGGGGCGAGCACGACTGCGCGCCGAACATCGTCCACCTCGTCCTCGCCCGCCTGCCCGACGCGCCGCCAGGGACGAAGGGCATCTCGCTGTTTCTCTGTCCGAAGTTCCTGCCCGACGTCGCGGGCGCGTTCACGGTGCGCAACGATTTGCGCGCTGTCGGGCTCGAGCACAAGCTCGGCATCCACGCCTCGCCGACCTGCACCATGGCTTTTGGTGAGCACAATCAGTGTGTTGGCTACCTCGTTGGAGCCGAGGGGGCGGGGATGCGGGCGATGTTCACGATGATGAACCATGCGCGGATCAACGTCGGCCTGCAGGGCGTCGCGATCGCCGAGCGCGCGTATCAGGGGGCGCTCGCTTTCGCCCGCGACCGCGTCCAGTCGACCAAGTTCGGGGCCGGCGGTGCGCCCGTGCGGATCATCGAGCACGCCGACGTCCGGCGGATGTTGATGACCATGAAAGCGACGACCGAGGCGGCGCGGGCGCTGACCTATCTGACTGCCGCCGCCGTCGACCGGGCGCATGCCGGGCACGATCTGGCCGCCGCCGGCCGCGCCGACCTGCTGACTCCGGTGACCAAGGCATGGGCGACCGATATCGGCGTCGAGCTGTCGAGCCTCGCCGTGCAGGTGTTCGGCGGCATGGGTTTCGTCGAGGAGACCGGCGCGGCGCAGCACCTGCGCGATGCGCGGATCGCACCGATCTACGAAGGGACCAACGGCATTCAGGCGCTCGACCTCGTCGGCCGCAAGCTCGGGCAGGATGGCGGCGCGCACTGGAAGGCGCTGTTCGCCGAGATCCGCCAGGACCTGCGCGACCTGCCACCGAAGGGCGATCTGGGCCTGTTGCGGCCTTATCTCGACGACGCACTCGTCGCGCTCGAGACGGCGACGGTGTGGCTGACCGGCAACCGTGGGGCGGGCGACGAGGCGACGGACACCGCCGCGGGGGCGACGCCGTACCTGCGGATGTTCGGCATCACCGTCGGCGGCTGGCTGCTGGCGAAGCAGGCGGTCGCGGCTTCGGAGCGGCTCGCTGCCGAAACGGGCGACCCCGCCTTTCTCCGCGCCAAGATCGTCACCGCGCGTTTCTTCGCTGAACAGGTCGTGCCGCAGGCGACGGCGCTGCTCGGCCCGGTGACGCGCGGGGCAGAACTGCTCTACGCCATTCCCGAAGCGGCGCTGGCGGCATGACCCGCGACGATCATGCCAGCCACGGATCCGCGCCGCATGGCCATGACGACCACGGCCACGACGACCACGGGCACGACCATGATGATCACGGGCACGGCGCGCACGACCATTCTCACTCGGGTCATATCCGCGACGATCACGATCACGATCACGATCACGATCACGGTCACGGTCACCATCACGACCACGGCCACGGCGGCCATGGCGTGTTCGGCGGCCACAGCCATGCGCCGCCGACCGATTTCGGCCGCGCCTTCGTCGTCGGCATCGTCCTCAACCTCGGCTTCGTCGTCGTCGAGGCGATATATGGGGTTCTCGCCAACTCGGTCGCGTTGCTTGCCGACGCCGGGCACAACCTGTCCGATGTCGCGGGACTTGCTGCGGCATGGGGTGCGACAATGCTTGCCAAGCGCGCGGCAAGTGCGCGCTTCACCTACGGGATGCGCGGCTCGTCGATCCTTGCGGCGCTGTTCAACGCCGTCCTGCTGCTCGTCGCGATCGGCGCGGTGGCGTGGGAATCGGTCCAGCGGCTCGCCGATCCGCAGCCGGTCGCCGGGCTGACCGTCATCGCCGTCGCCGCCGCCGGCATCGTCGTCAATGGCTTCACCGCATGGCTGTTTTCCCGCGGTGGGGACCTCAACGTCCGCGCCGCCTTCGCCCATATGCTGAGCGACGCCGTCGTCTCGGCCGGGGTCGTCGTCGCCGGCTTCGTCATGCTGCGGACCGGCTGGACGTGGCTCGATCCGGTCGTCAGCCTCGTCATCGCGGCGATCATCGTCGCCGGGACGTGGGGCCTGTTGCGCGATGCGGTGACGATGGCGCTGCAGGGCGTCCCGCCCGGCGTCGAGCTCGACGCCGTCACCGCTCGACTCGCCGCGCTGCCCGGCGTCGCCCAGACCCATCACGTCCATATCTGGCCGGTGAGCACGACCGAAACGGCGCTGACCGCGCACCTGCTGTGCCCCGCCGGCCACCCCGGCGACGCCTTCCTGTGCGCCGCGGCCGACATGCTCGAGCATGATTTCGGCATCGGCCATGCGACGTTCCAGATCGAGCTGGTCGCCGGATCGTGCACCTGACTGTTAACCATGTTCGTTAATTTTCTTGGGCCAGCGACTCGGTCGTTGCCGTCCCGTCACCGTGCTACCGCCGCGATCCGGCCGCGGTACAGCGCCCGCACCACCAGCGCACCACGCGCGCGCCACCGGCGACGCAGCGACGCGCCGCCTCCACGCCGCCTCCACGCCGCCGGCGTGGTCACCGCGTCGTGGCTTATGCCTCGGCGCTGGCGAACAAGTCGGCCGCCGTCAGCCCGAGCCGGTCGATGCGGCGGCGGATGCGTGGCCAGTCGGTGGCGATGAACGCGGCGCGCTCCGACTCGAGCAGTGCCGCCGCGGCACCCGGCTCGATGTACAAGCCGACGCCCTTGCGTGCCGCGACGAGGCCGGCGGCGCGCAGTTCCTGATAGGCCTTGGCGACCGTCAGCGGGTTGACCGCGAGCTCGCCGGCGAGCGCGCGGACCGACGGCAGCGGGGCCGTGACGGTGTCGCTGTCGATGATCCGCGCGATGATCAGGTCGCGGATCTGGAGATAGATGGGTCGGTCGCCCTGCCACATGACTGTGGTATCGCGCTAGAACACCGGCAGGTCAAGCGGCAGCGCGGCCGAGCGCAGCGAGCACGCCGCAGGCGCGCACAGCAGCGCGCGGACTTGCGCGACGCCGGCCGGCGGGCGCAGCCCGTTCGACGACGGGCTTTGCCGCAGCGCCCTCACCATGCCGACACCATCTCGTCCATCGCCGGTCGCGGCCGCTCGTCGAGTTCGCGTGACGGCGAGCCGATGAAGACGAACCCCGCGATCCGGTCGCCGGGCTGCCCCAGCGCGGCGATCACCGCCGGCGAATAGGCCGCCCAGCCGGTGAGCCAGCCGGCGACGAAGCCCGCCGCGCTCGCCGCCGCTACGAGCAGGCCGCATGCCGCGCCGGCGGACAGCTCCTGCTCCCACGCCGGGATCTTCGACTCGGCGACGACCCGCGACAGCACGACGACGAGCGCCGGGGCCTGGTGGGCGAAGGCGCGGACCTCGTCGATCTCGCGGTCGCGCGCCTCGGGCCGCTCGGCGACGTAGGCTTCGGCGAGCAGGTCGGCGAAGGCGGCGCGGCGGTCGGCAGCGATCGTCACGAAGCGCCACGGGTTCAGTTTGCCGTGGTCGGGGACGCGGGCGGCGACGCGCAGGATCGTGGTAAGCTGCCCCGGCGTCGGCCCGGGGGCGATCATGTCGCGGGGCTTGCCGGAACGCCGGGTGGCGAGGAGCGACAGGGGCGTGGAGCGGTCGTTGAACAT
>CAHJWP010000086.1 GCA_903642255.1 Sphingomonadaceae bacterium
AATTGGCTCCCCGGGCAGGATTCGAACCTGCGACCATCCGATTAACAGTCGGATGCTCTACCGCTGAGCTACCGAGGAACAGCCTGTTGCCATAGCCGCCGGCTCCCGTCGCGACAAGCGATTCAATTCTCAAATTGCTCGGTGAAGATCCGGTCGTCGAGCGTGTGGCCGGGATCGAACAGCAGGTCGAGCGACACGCTCTTGTCGCTGACGATGCGGACGTGCGCGACGTCGCGCACCTCGAGTTGGTCGGCGACGGCGCTGACCGGGCGCTTGGCCGTTTCGAGAATACGAAATTCGATGATCGACGTCTGCGGCAGCAGTGCGCCGCGCCAGCGCCGCGGACGGAACGGGCTGATCGGCGTCAGGGCGAGCAGATCTGCCTGCAGCGGCAGGATGGGCCCGTTGGCCGACAGGTTGTACGCGGTCGACCCCGCCGGCGTCGCGACGAGGATGCCGTCGCAGGCGATCTCGGCCATGCGGACGCGGCCGTCGACGCTGATTTCGATTTTTGCCGCCTGGCGCGTCTCGCGGAGCAGGCTGACCTCGTTGATGGCCGGCGATGCCGTGACCGCGCCGGCGACGGAGCGCGCGGTCATACTCAGCGGGTGGAGCGCGTAGCTGCGGGCTGCGGCGAGGCGCTGGGGGAGTTCCTCGACATGAAAGTCGTTCATCAGGAAGCCGACCGAGCCGAGATTCATGCCGAACACCGGCCGCGGCTGGCGCGCGTGGAGCGCGGCGTGGAGCACCTGCAGCAGGTATCCGTCGCCGCCGAGCGCGACGACAATGTCGGCGTCGCGGATCGCTACCCAGTCATAACAGGGCCTTAGCAGCTCGGCCGCGGCCTGCGCCTGCGCCGTCGGCGAGACGAGCAGCGCCATCTTCAGGGTCATGGGCGCCGCGTCATCCGCCGGTCAGGCTCATGTGGCGCGCGACGGCGGGCGACCGGTCGCGACGGTCGATGATGAAGTCGTGGCCCTTCGGTTTAAGGCGCAACGCAGTGTCGATCAGGCGGTCGAGGCCGGCGGCGTCGAGGCCGGCGCGCAGGGGATCGCGAAAGTCGAGCGCATCGTCCTGACCGAGGCACAGGTACAGCCGGCCGGTCGCCGTCAGGCGGACGCGGTTACAGCTTTCGCAGAAATTATGCGTCAGCGGCGTAATGAAACCAAGGCGTTGGCCGGTTTCGGCGACGCGGACATAGCGCGCCGGACCGCCCGTCGAGTCGGGCAGGTCGACCAGCGTATAGCGCGCTTCGAGGTCGCGGCGGACGGCTTTCAGCGGCAGATAGCGGTCGACGCGGTCGTCGTCGATCGTTCCCATCGGCATCGTTTCGATCAGGACGAGGTCGTGGCCGGCGGCCGCGGTCCAGCGCAGCATCGCCTCGATCTCGTCGTCGTTGACGCCGCGAAGCGCGACCATGTTGATTTTGATCGCGATTCCAGCGGCTTGCGCGGCGGCGATGCCGTCCAGTACCTGGTCGAGCCTGCCCCAGCGGGTGATCCGGGCGAATTTGGCGGGGTCGAGCGTGTCGAGACTGACGTTGATGCGGGCGATGCCGGCGGCGGCCAAGTCGTTGGCGAACCTCGCCAATTGCGAGCCGTTGGTGGTCATCGTCAGCTCGTCGAGCGCGCCGCTGGCCAGATGCCGGGCCAGCGACCGGACGAGGTCGATCACTCCGCGGCGGACCAGCGGCTCGCCGCCAGTCAGGCGCAGCTTGCGTGTCCCCCGCGCGACGAAGGCGCTCGCGATTGTGTCGATTTCTTCGAGACTTAGCACCTCCGCGCGCGGCAGGAAGGTCATCGCCTCGGGCATGCAATAGACGCAGCGGAAGTCGCAGCGGTCGGTCACCGACACGCGCAGATAGTCGATGGTGCGGCCGAACGGGTCGATCAGGGGGCGGGGGACGACCATGACGGCTAAGTGGGCGTCAGGACACGCGAAGTCCAGCGCCGCCGCGCTCCACCCGCGCTACAGCGCCCGCATCAGCGCGCGGACCACGCCGATCCACGCCGCGTCGGCGACGACCAGCTGCCGCGCCCCCGGTTCGAGCGGCAGGATCTGGAGTTTCTTGCCGTCGACGCCGACCAGCCGGCCGAAGGCGAAGCGCCCCGCCGGCCGCGGCACGAGGATGTCGCGGTTGAGCGCCGAGGCGAACGCCTTGGGCTCGAGCCTGGCGAGCCACACCGAATCGCCGCCGCGATAGTCGCCCTGCGCCGTCTCGACCATCATGCCGATGACCTCGCCCTCGAACGCCGGCGGCAGCAGCGCCGTCGCGCGTTTCGGCGCGGCCGCCCCGTCGGGGCCGAGTACGGCGGCGACGGTCACGTCGACCCGGTCGGGCAGGCTGACGAGGTCGGCCGCCGTCACCCCGAGTGCCGCGGCGATGCGGTTGAGCCAGCCGACCGACACGGTACGCATCCCCGTTTCGAGCCGGCCGACGGTCTGCGCCGTGGTCGGCGGGTCGCACGCGGCGGCGACCTCATGGAGGGTCATGCGCTTCGCCTTGCGGACCTCGCGGATGCGGGTGATCACGACGCGTGCCTCCTCGGCGTGTAGGAAATCGAACCGGTACGGTTTGCCCTGTCCTACAGATGAACGCGTATGGCAAGACCTTTGTCCCGAGTCGCCTGTGTCCCGGAGAGGAGCCGTCCGATGTCCCAGCCTGCCGTTTCCGCCACCACCGCCGCCGCCACGCCTGCCGCCAAAGTCTCGCGCAAGATCCGGCGGGCGGGGCGCGCCGCACCGCCGCGCACGCCGTCCGAGCTGCCCGAACCCGGCCCCAACCGGCTGTTCGCCGCCGCCGTCCTGCCGCCGTCGGCGGTGATCGACCGCGCTCGCGTCACGGTCAATCTCGCCGAATCGCCGCTCGGCTGGCTGGTCCGCCGCGGCATGGTCGACGCGCGCCAGTTCGAGGCCGGCGAGCGGCTGCGCGCCGACTTCACCCGCGCCCAGCTCGCGCCCCGCACGACGATGGCGTGGGACGCCGGTCCGACCGGGCGGGGGCCACGCGGCGCGCCGGAGGGGATGGACGCGACGACGGCGCAGCTCGCCGCCAAACGGCGGTTCGAGGCGGCGGTCGGCGCCGTCGGCGGCGGCCTGTCGGACGTGCTGTGGCGTGTGGTGTGCACCGGCGAGGGGCTGGAAACCGCCGAACGCGCGCTGGGCTGGCCGGCGCGGGCGGGGAAGGTCGTGCTGCTGCTGGCGCTCGACCGGCTGGGGGATTTCTACCAGCTGCGGTGACCTCGATCCTCCCCGGCATGCGCGCCGGGCCATGATCCTCCCCGCCTGCGGGGAGGGGACCATTGCTCTTCCGCGATGGTGGAGGGGCGGTCGGGCGGGTGGCGGCGGCGCTGGTGCCCGGCTGAACCGCCCCTCCGTCGCGCAAGGGCGCGCCACCTCCCCGCGGGCGGGGAGGATCACAGGGGGCGCTATTCGATCTGCGGCCGGCCCGGCGACCCCGCCGCGCGGCTGCGCGCGCCGGCGATGACGCCTTCGAGGTAGATCAGCCGCTCGCGGGTCTCGCGTTCGCGGGCGTCGACCTGTTCGAGCCGCGCGGTCAGGCGGGCGACGTCGCCTTCGAGCTGGATGACCGACCTCAACCCGCTCCAGATCGTGTCGAACGTGCTCATGCCGCGGTGCCGCCGCCGAAATCGAGCCGCGCCGGATCGAGGAGCACCGGATCGGTCGCCAGCCGTGCGGCGACGGTGCGGCGCATCGCTTCTTCGTCGAACGGCCGGTCGACGGCCGTGACGGCGTGGTCGATCATCGTCGCCATGCGCCCGGCCGCGTGTCGAACCTCGCCGGCGAGCGTCGCGAGCTGATCGACTTCGGCTGGCGTCAGGCCGGCCTCGAACGACGCGACCGCCCGGCGGACATATTCCGCCGTCGGCACGCCGAGCCGGGCGGCACCGCTGTTCCATGCCCGGCGTTCGTCGGACGACAGAACGATATGAAAGCGTTCGGCGGCGCTGGCCATCGTCGGACTCCGTTGATGTGTGCCCGATGTGTATAATGCCGGCGCGTCGCGTTATCAACGTGGAACGACGACCCTCTATGGCCATCGCGCGCCGATGAGCGTGGGACGGGAACCGCAAACCGGCGGTCGCGGCCGGTCAGGCGAGTGCAGACGCCCGCGCGCGCCGCCGCAGGGTGCCGCCGACCAGCCCGAACCCACCGGCGAACATCGCCCACGTCGCCGGCTCGGGCACCGCCGCCGCGCCGCCGGCGGGTTCGATGTCGAGGGCCACGCCGCCGCCGTTGTCGGGGACGTAATAGTCGCGCAGCGTGAAGGCCAGCGTCGTCGGCGCGGCGAGCGTCAGCGTCTGGCTGAAGTTCTTAACCGCCGGACTGTCCGCGACGCTCGCCTTGGAACTGCCGCCGACGCCCGAATCGCCATAGTCGATCACCGTGCCGCCGGGCGTCGCGATGACGAAGCCCCATGCCCAGCTCGACGTGTAGAGGTTGTAGCTCCACGCCGTCAGGTCGGGATCGGCCCCCGCCTTGCCGGTCGCGTTGGTGATCGTATAGGTCCCGGCGGCGAGGCTCAGCGTCGGCGGCGTGCCGATGAAGGAAATCTGCTCACCCGGCATAGGGGCCGGGTCGCTGCCGCCGCCGGGAACGTAATTGAAGCCGTGCGTCGCGTCGATGTTGACGATCGCCGCCGTCGCCATGCCGGGCGCGGCACAGACAAGCCCGACGAGCAGCCAGATCTTCATACGAATCGCCCGCCAAGCCAAGTACCGCGACAGTCTACGCCGCGACCGTTCGTCCGCAAGGGAAAATCGACGTCCTCTCGGGGACCGGTTCGGGGCGATGCCGCGTCGCGCGCGCCGGGCACCCGTCGCGCCACGTCGCGCCCTGTCACCCGCCACCTTTGCCGACCCGACTTTTGTCATTTTCGTACATTCTCGTACAATTTATTTGCCTATTGCCGGAACCGGTTCCGGGCAGAGACGCTGTTGATCGAATAGGCGGGGTACCTCATTGCACGATCACCTGACTGGCACGACGGCAGACACGATTCTCGTCGTGGATGACGAGGTGCTGATCGGTATGGTCATCGCCGACTATCTGCGCGACTGCGGTTACCGCGTGTTCGAGGCCGGCGACTATAGCGAAGCGCTCGACGTGCTGCAGGCCGAGCCGCGCATCGACCTCGTCTTCACCGACCTGCAGATGCCCGGCGACCATAACGGCTGCGACCTCGCCCGCTGGATCGCGGCTCACATGAGCGACGTCAAAGTCATCCTGACCTCGGGCGGGATGAGCGCGGCGCAGGTCGCCGAGGACCTGTGTCACGCCGGCCCGCTGATGGGCAAGCCGTACCACCTCGAGAAGGTGGCGGACCGTATCCGGGCGCTGCTCGGACAGCGCGATGTTCCGGTCGCGGCACGGTGGCTGGCGACGAATCGATAGCGCAATTTCGATCGGATATGGTACGATAGCGTGCATTCTCAACCGCTTCGTTGATTTTCCATGATTATCTGCCCGGCATGGCTTTCACCCCGTGAGTCTCCGGTCCCCTGAAGGGACGTTCGTGACCGTGCCGACCCCACCTGCCGAGATCGCCCTGACGCTGGCGATGGCCATCGTCGCCGCGTCGGCGGCTCCGCTGCTGCTGATCGACGGCGACATGACCCTGCTGGCGGCGAGCAATTCGTTCTTTCGCAACTTCGCGCTCGACCGCGCCGCGTCGATCGGCCGGCGCATCTTCGAACTCGACCGCGGCCACTGGGATGCGCCGCGGCTGCACTCGATGCTCGCCGCGGCGCTGTCGGCCGGTGCCCCGATCGAGGCGTACGAGCTCGACCTGCGCACCCGCGAGCAGGGCACTCGCCGGCTGGTGCTCAAAGCCGAGAAGCTGGCCTATGCCGGGTCGACCGATGTCCGCCTCCTGCTGTCGGTCGCCGACGTCACCGACGCGCGGATCGCCGAGAGACTGAAGGACGACCTGATCCGCGAGAAGGCGGTGCTCCTCGAGGAAATCCAGCACCGCGTCGCCAACAGCCTGCAGATCATCGCCAGCGTCCTGATGCAGAGCGCCCGCCGGGTCCAGTCGGAGGAGGCGCGCGGCCACCTCCACGACGCCCACCACCGGGTGATGTCGATCGCGTCGGTCCAGAAACAGCTGGCGGCGTCGAGCGTCGGGGAAGTCGAACTGAAGCCGTATCTGACGCAGCTGTGCGCGAGCATCGGTGCGTCGATGATCGAGGATCACGACCAGGTGGCGCTGACCGTCACCATCGACGACAGCGCGGTCGCGGCGAACGTGTCGATCAGCATCGGGCTGATCGTCACCGAACTGGTCATCAACGCCTTGAAGCACGCCTTCCCCGACCAGCGCGCCGGCGCGATCGCCGTCGACTACGCCGCGACGGGGCTGAGCTGGACGCTCGGGGTCAGCGACGACGGCGTCGGCATGCCGGCCGCGCCGCACCTCGCAATAAGCGGGCTCGGCACCAGCATCGTCGAGGCGCTCGCCCGGCAGCTGCGGGCGCGGATCAAGGTGGCCGACACCGCGCCGGGCACGCGGGTGGAGGTCATCCACACCCAGCTGACCGCGGTCAACGACGGCGAGGCCGACGTGCCGGCGGAGGTCGCGGTCTAGGACCGCCGTCGCTCGTAAGAACGAAAAAAGTGGTGCCGCCGTCGAAATTTTCGCCGCCGCCAGACCGTTTCAACGCGCTTTTCATCGCACGACTGGCCGCCGAAATAGGATTTCCGTAGGACGCCGGAACATCGCGCAACCCGTTGGAAACATCCAACAGCGTGTAGGAAAGAAACCCTACAGGTGAAAACTCTTGACAAGCGCGACGCTGTTCGGTACAACACAGGCATGCTGCAGAACTCCGCCCACCGGCCCCGGCCGGCACGGCGGACGATGATGGAGGGGCCGATGGGACAGTTCGAGCCGTCGCTGCTCGCGACCGACGCCGCCGAGCGCACCCGCTTTCTCGCGGCGCTCAAATCGACCGGCACGATCCGCGCCGCGGCGCAGGCGACGGGGCACAACCGGACGACGGTGCTACGCCTGCGCCGCCGCGACGAGGCGTTCGACAAGGCGTGCGCGGCGGCGCTCGGAACCGCGGGCGCGGCGACGGCAGCGCTCGAGGCGGCGATGCTCGCCCGCGCGACGCACGGCTTCGACCGGACGCGCATCGTCGCGGGCAAGGCCGTGACGTGGCGCGAATTCGACAACAAGCTGGCGATGTTCATGCTCGCTAAGCTCAAGCCGGAAACCTTCGGTGATGTGGCGGCGACCACCGCCGCCCCGCCACCGGCGATGACCCGCGCCGAGTTCATCGCGGCGATCGGCATGCGGCCCAAGACGATCGACCTGCCGGAGTGAGCGGAATGAGGTAGCCCGGAAACCTTGGCCCCTCACTTCCTAATGCCGCTCATGCTGAGCTTGTCGAAGCACGCACCGCAGCCCGCGCTTCGACAAGCTCAGCATGAGCGCGGTTCAGTCAAGGGGTCGTCCTACACCAAGGGACCGCTCCTTATCTTACTGTCGTCTCTGTGCCGGCGGAACCCGGCGTGATGCGCGAATGAGCAATATCGGGTCCGCGCTTTCGCCGGGATGACAGTCACCTTTTCTCGCAACGATCCGGGAGACGCCGATGGCCGACGATCTCCGCTCGCCGGTGCAGTATCTCACCGACCTCGACGACGATGCCCGCGCCGCGGCGCTCGCCGGCGTTCCCGACGACCTGCTCGCCCCGACCCTCCGTCACCCCGACGTCCTCGCCCACGACCGCCAGCTGCCGCCCGACGGCGCGTGGCGGACGTGGCTGATCCTCGCCGGGCGCGGGTTCGGCAAGACGTTCGCCGGGGCGCGGTGGATCGACGAGCGCGCGCGCTCGGTCGCCCGGGCGCAGCTCGGCGTGGTCGGCGCGACGCTCGGCGAGGCGCGCAGCATCATGGTCGAAAGCGACGCCGGCATCCTCGGCGTCGCCCCCGTGCCGCCGAAGTTCGAGCCGGCGCGGCGGCTGCTGACGTGGCCCAACGGGTCGACCGCGACACTGTTCGGCGCGGCCGAGCCCGACAGCCTGCGCGGCCCCAACCTGCACTTCGCCTGGGGCGACGAGGTCGCCAAATGGGACGCGGCCGAGGCGGCGCTCGCCAACCTCGCGATGGCCCTGCGCGCCGGGCGGCAGCCGCGGCTCGTCCTGACGACGACGCCGCGGCCGCTGCGCTGGCTCAGGGCGCTGGCCGCGCCGGCGGAAGGGGTGGTCGTGACGCGCGGCCGGACGATCGACAACCGGGGCAATCTCGCGCCGGACTATATCGCGGCGATGCTGCGCGATTACGGCGGGACGCGGCGCGGGCGGCAGGAACTGCTCGGCGAGTTCGTCGACGACCTCGATGGCGCGCTGTGGACGCGCGAGCTGCTCGAGGGTTGCCGCGCGGCGGCGGGGCCGGCGAGCGGACGCACGGTGATCGGCGTCGACCCGCCGGCCGGCGGCAGCGACCGGGCGGATGCGTGCGGCATCGTCGTGGTGCGGCTCGGTCCCGACGGGCGCGGCTATGTGCTGGCCGACCGGTCGGTGCAGGGGCTGAGCCCGAACGGCTGGGCCTGCGCCGTGGTCGCCGCGGCCGACGTGTTCAAGGCCGACCGGGTCGTCGCCGAAATCAACAACGGCGGGGCCATGGTGGCGTCGACGCTGCAGTCGGTCAGCGCGACGCTGCCGGTCGTCACGGTCCACGCGACGATGGGCAAGGTCGCCCGCGCCGAGCCGGTGTCGTCGCTCTATGCGCAGGGCCGCGTGGCGCATGTCGGCGACCTGTCGGCGCTCGAGGACGAGCTGTGCGGGCTGCTGACCGGCGGGACCTATGCCGG
>CAHJWP010000087.1 GCA_903642255.1 Sphingomonadaceae bacterium
TCGGGGCCGAGCGGGGCGAGCGGCGGATAGGCCGCGAGGGTTTCGGTCGGCACGAGGTCGAGGCTGCCGAAGCGCCGCGCGTCGTTGAACGCGACGACGTGCCCGTCGTCGAGGGTGAAGACGACATGGTCGTGCTTGCCCCGAATCTGCCCATCGATGTCGGGCGGATCGAGCCGCATCCGCCCCGACATGCCGAGGTGAAAGACCAGAGTGTCGTCGCGGTCGGTGGCGATCAGCCCGAACTTGGCGCGCCGGTCGATGCCGGTGACGCGCGCGCCGGTCAGCCGCTGCACCAGCCCCTCGGGGAACGGCTTGCGCAGCCCCTCGCGATGCAATTCGACCCGCGTCAGCCGCCGCCCGACGAGGACCTTGCGCAGGCCACGGACGACGGTCTCGACTTCGGGGAGTTCGGGCACCGACGCGGCATATGGCGCGTTTGCCGCGCTGCCAAGCCTCGGCTACCAACGCCGCCATGACCGACACCGTCAGCTACGGCTTCCAGGAAGTCGCCCCCGCGGAAAAGACGCGGCGCGTCACCAGCGTGTTTGAGCGCGTGGCGAAGCGCTACGACCTGATGAACGACCTGATGAGCGCCGGCCTCCACCGCGGGTGGAAGGACGAGTTCGTCCGCATGGTCAAGCCGCGCGCCGGCGAGGCCATCCTCGACATGGCCGGCGGCACCGGCGACATCGCCTTCCGGCTGGCGAAGGCGGGGGCGAGCGTCACCGTCGCCGACATCAATCCGGCGATGCTCGAGGTCGGGCGCGAGCGGGCGGACAAGCGCGGCATCGACGGGCCAACCGCCGAAGGCGGCCGACCGAAGCTCACCTGGGCCGAGGAAAACGCCGAGACGCTGAGCTTCGCCGATGCGACGTTCGACGCCTATACGATCGCCTTCGGCATCCGGAACGTCACCGACATCCCTGCCGCGCTGCGCTCGGCGCATCGTGTGCTGAAATATGGCGGGCGGTTCTTCTGCCTCGAATTCTCGACGACCGAATGGCCGGGGTTCGGTGACCTTTACGACGCCTATTCGCACCGCGTCGTGCCGCAGATCGGCAAATATGTCGCGCGCGACGAGGAGGCGTACCGCTATCTCGTCGAGAGCATCCGCCGCTTCCCCCCAATGGCCGAGTTCGCGGGAATGATCGCCGCCGCCGGGTTCAGCCGCGTGGCGACGCGGCCGATCCTTGGCGGCCTGGTGGCGATCCACAGCGGCTGGAAGGCGTGACCACGGCGATCGTCCACGTCGCACGACTGCTGCGCTGGGGACGGATACTGGCGAGCCACGGCGCGCTGCGCGAGGTCGAGGCGAGCCCGCTCGCCCCGCCGGCGCTGCGCCGGATCGCGTGGGTGGCGCGGTTCGGCACTTTCGCCCCGAAGACGCCCGACTATGCCGGGGCGTTCGAGCGGCTCGGCCCCGCCGCGGTCAAGCTCGGCCAGGCGCTGGCGACGCGCCCCGACTTCATCGGCATCGCCGCCGCGGCCGACCTTGCGCGGCTGCAGGACGCCGTGCCGCCGGTGCCGTTCGCCCGCATCGAGCCGAGTCTCGACGCGGCGTTCGGCGTGACGTGGCAGAGCCTGTTCGCGTCGATCGAACCGCAGGCGGTCGGCGCGGCGTCGATCGCCCAGGTCCACCGCGGCGTGACGAGCGACGGCCGCGCGGTCGCGGTCAAGGTCCTGCGCCCCGGCATCGAGGCCGACTTCGCCCGCGCGATCGAGACGTACGAATGGGCCGCCGACAAGCTCGAGCGGCTCGGCGGCGAGTTCGCCCGGCTGCGGCCGCGGGCGATCATCGCGCTGTTCAAGGGCTGGACGCTCGCCGAACTCGACCTGCGGCGCGAGGCGGCGTCGGCGTCGGAGCTCAAGGCGGCGATGGCGGCCGAGCCCGACTTCATCGTTCCGGCCGTCGACTGGCCGCGGACCGCGCGCCGCGTCCTGACGATCGACTGGATCGACGGCATCAAGCTGTCTGACCGCGCGCGGGTCGACGCGCTCGACCTCGACCGCCGCGCGCTGGCGGCGACGATGGTCCGCAGCTTCCTGCGGCAGGCGATCGCCGACGGCTTCTTCCACGCCGACATGCATCAGGGGAACCTGTTCGTCGTGCCCCAGCCGGCCAGAGTCGACGGCTCCGCCGCAGGCGGGACGGCGAAGATCGGCGTCATCGACTTCGGCATCATGGGCCGCCTCGACCGCCGCGCGCGCGTCTATCTCGCCGAGATCCTCTACGGCCTGCTGACCGCCGACTATCGCCGCGTCGCCGAGATCCACTTCGAGGCGGGCTATGTCCCGCCGCACCACGACGTCGGCGAGTTCGCCACCGCGCTGCGGGCGGTCGGCGAGCCGATCCGGGGGCTGGCGGCGCGCGACATCTCGATCGCCAACCTGCTCGACGGGCTGTTCGCCATCACCCGCAGCTTCGACATGGCGGTCCAGCCGCACCTGCTGCTGCTGCAGAAGACGATGGTCATGGTCGAGGGCGTCGCGCTGACCCTCGATCCCGACGTCAACATGTGGGAGGTCGCCGAGCCGTTCGTGAAGGACTGGATGCGCGGCGAACTCGGCCCGCTGTCGCGCGGGGCCGATGCGCTGGTGTTGGGGATGCGGGCGCTGGCCCAGCTGCCGCGGGTCTTCCGCCAGCTCGTCGCGACGGTGCCGGTCGAGGGGGCGGCGCCGCCCGGCCTGCCGCTCCCCGACCTCGCCGAGCCGGAATACCGCGCCCGCGTCCGCGTCAGGATCGGCTGGCTTGCCCTCCCGCTGGTCGCCGTCGGCGTCGGGTTCGGCTGGCTGCTGGCGACGGTACTCTAGGCGGCTGCGACCACCGGCACCGCGAAGTCGATCGTATAGGTGCAGCTCTGCGGATCGTGCTGCAGCGGCGCGCGCATCTGGCGGGCGAGGCCGGCGACGATGCGGACCGCCGGGTTAGCCGGGCTGGCGGTCAGGTCGTCGCAGAACACCCGGCTGCTGACCTTCAGCCGGGCGGCGCCGCCGTCGGCCGTCGCGGTGACCTTGATCTCGGCGCGCTCGGGCAGCGTCGCGTGCGCCGCGAGGCTGACCAGCTCGGTGATGAGGAAGGCGAGCGGCACGGCGGTGTCCTGCGCCACCGAGAAACGCTGCACCTCGCACGTCAGCTTTGGCGCGACGCCCTCGCTCGACGCGATCGCCTGTTCGAGATTGGCGCACAGGTCGGTCGCCAGCGCGCGCAGGTCGACGCCCTGCGCCGTCTCGTCGTCGTACATCCAGCGGTGGACCAGCGCGAGCGCGCCGACCCGCGCCTGAACCGCCGAATAGGCGCGGCCGACCGCGGCATCCTTAGTGTCGCGCGCCTGGATCGACAGCAGACTGGCGACGATCTGCAGGTTGTTCTTGACCCGGTGGTGGACCTCGCGGGTCAGCCGGCGCTGCTCGTCGAGCGCGGCCTGCATCGCCGCCTCGTGCGCCGCGCTGTCGTCGGCCATGCGGTCGAACGCGCCGGCGAGCGCGACCATCTCGACGCTCAGCCAGTCGGTCGAGCTCAGCCGGACGCCGGTCTCGCCGCGGCCATAGCGTTCGACGGCGTCGCGCATCCCCCGCAGCGGCTTGACCAGCAGCCGGTTGGCCAGCAGCCAGCCGATCAGCAGCGCCGACAGCCACATCAGCAGCGGCAGCGACAGGGCGATCCAGCGCTCGACCGAGACGTGGCCGGCGTGGGCGATCGTCTGGCGATACGCCGCGGCGGTGACGTAGGTGGCAAGCCCGCCGAGCGGCAGCAGCGCGCAGGTCAGCGAGGCGACCACCTTGGCCGACATCGGCCACGCACGAAAACCCCAGCCATGATCAGTCCCGTGGATGTCCGGCACCTGTCATCCCAGTTTACGCAACAGTTCCTCGAACGCATGGGGCATCGGTTCGGCGGCGGCCTCGTCGAAAATTTGCCGCAGACGCGAGCCGATCGCCGCCGCGCGCTCCGGTGGAGCGATCGGCTTCGACGGAATGCGTACAGGCTCGGGACCGGTCGTCGACATCATCAGCGCGGCCATCCTGCGAGTGTACGCTTTCCTAGACACATTCGTTGGTGTTCGGAAACAAAAAAGCGGATCATCTGTTCGTCCGTCGCACAACGGTCTAAGCGGTTCCGTCCGGTTTTAGCCGTGCCTGTCTGAACGAAGGGGAAACCATGACGCTCGCTTCCGAAATCGCGCCGCATTTGCCGTACCTGCGGCGATACGCCCGGGCGCTGACCGGAAGCCAGAGCCACGGCGACGCCTTCGTCCGCGCCGCGCTCGAGGCGATCGTCGAGGCCCCGGCCGACTTCCCGCGCGACGTCGACGCGCGGCTCGGCCTCTACAAGACGTTCCATGCGATCTGGTCGACCGCCCACGTCGACGTCGCGCCCGACGTGACCGACGTCGCCAGTTTCGAGCGCGTCGCGCAGGACCGGCTCGCCGCGATCACGCCGCTGTCGCGTCAGGCGCTGCTGCTGACGGCGATGGAGGGCTTCACCAACGACGACGCCGGTTACCTGATCGACGCCAGCGCGACCGACGTCGCCAGCCTCGTCGCCGAGGCGCTGGCCGAGATCGACCGCCAGACCGCGACCCGCGTCCTCATCATCGAGGACGAGCCGATCATCGCCATGGACCTCGAGTCGATCGTCCACGACCTTGGCCACGAGGTGACCGGCATCGCCGTCACGCGCGACGAGGCGGTCGCCCTGGCCAAGGCGAACAAGCCGGGCCTCGTGCTCGCCGACATCCAGCTCGCCGACGCCAGTTCGGGCATTGACGCGGTCAAGGACATCCTCGGCGAGTTCAGCGTGCCGGTGATCTTCATCACCGCCTTCCCCGAGCGGCTGCTGACCGGCGAGCGGCCCGAGCCGACGTTCCTCATCACCAAGCCGTTCCAGCGCTCGACGGTCAAGGCGGCGATCGCCCAGGCGCTGTTCTTCAACTCGACCGCGGCGTTCTCGTCATGAGCGAACGACCCGACAAGCTGACCGAGACCGAAGCCAAGGCGGGGTCGAAGACGAAGGCGAACAACGTCGTCCTGATCGTCTCGCTCGTCGCCGTGGTCATTGCATTCGCGGTCGTCTTTATCATTTATGCCTGACCGACGATCAAGGATGCGGGGAAGTCCATGACCTATGTTGCCGGCAAGGCGCGCAATGCGACGCGCACGAAGGCGGTTGCGCCGGCGGTGCAGCCCGAGGCGGTTCGCGACATCGGCAGCTACCTGCGCACGGCGTTCGCCGATGCCGCCGATGCCGACATGCCGCAGATCTTCGCCGACCTGCTCGCCAGGCTAGGCGAGGGCGAGGAAAAGCCGGTCTTCGTCCGCGACGCGCTGCCCGACAAGGAGTTCAAGACGCAGCTGGCGCAGGTCATCCCGCACCTGCGCGCCTTCGGCCGCTCGCTGTCGGGCAGCCGCGATCTCGCCGACGACCTCGTCCAAGAGACTCTGCTCAAGGCATGGGCGGCACGCGACCGGTTCCAGGCGGGCACCAACATGCGCGCGTGGACCTTCATCATCCTCAGGAACCTGTTCCTCAGCCAGATGCGCCGCGCGCGGTTCAAGGGCGAGTGGGACGACTTCACCGCCGACCGCCTGCTGGCGATGCCGGCCGGGCAGGACCGCCAGATCGACCTGTCCGACCTCCAGCGCGGCCTGCTCCAGCTGCCGCAGGCGCAGCGCGAGGCGCTGATCCTCGTCGGTGCCGGCGGCTTCGCCTATGAGGAGGCGGCGTCGATCTGCAACTGCGCCGTCGGCACGATCAAGAGCCGCGTGGCACGGGGCCGGGCGGCGCTCGAGATCATCCTGAACGAAGGCCTGCTGCCGTCGCGCCGGCTCGATGCCCCGGCGGAGGGCGTGTCGCCGCTCAACCAGATCATGGGCCAGGTAGATTCGCTGGCGCGGGGATAGCGCCTGATCCTCTCCGCTCGCGGGGAGGACCTAACTACCCAGTACCAGCACCGGCTCGAACCCGCCGAAGATCATCCGCTTCCCGTCGAACGGCGGGGCGGCCCCCGTCATCCGCGGATCGGCCGACAGCCGCGCCATCGCCGCGTCACGTGTCGCCTTGTCGGGCCATTCGATCCACGCGAAGGCGACCGTCTCGTCGGCGGTCGCCGCCACTGCGCGGCGGAAGTCGGTCACCTTGCCCGCCGGCACATCGTCGCCCCACGCCTCGACGATCCGGATCGCGCCGGCTTCCATGAAGATCGCGTCGACCAGCCGGGCATGGTCGATGAACGCCTCCCGCCCGGCGGTCGGCACGGCGATGACGAAGCCGTCGACGTACACCTTACTTCGCGATCGGATGGGCGATCGACCAGACGTGGCCGAAGGGGTCGCCGAGGTGGCCGTAGCGGTCCCCCCAGAACATGTCCTGCAGCGGCATCCGCACCGTCGCGCCCGCCGCCACCGCGCGGGCGAACCACGCGTCGGCGTCGTCGACCTGGAGGTGGAGGACGGTTCCCGCCGGCGGCCCCTCGGGCGTCGCCCCGGGGCCGCGATACTCGGGGAAGTCGTCGTTGAGCATCAGCGACGATCCGTTGATGTGGAGGTGCGCGTGCATCAGCCGGACGCCGTCCTCGGCCGCCATCCGCGTCATCTCCTCCGCCCCGAACGCCGCTTTGTAGAAGTCGATCGCCTCCGCCGCGCGGTTGTTCAGGATCATGATGTGCGGCGTCAGCCCCCCGGTCGGGCCCTGGTTTGCGGTTGCCATCAGCGTGCCTCCCTGCGGCGTCGAGTCGCGGGTCGATCATAGCAAGCGCCGTCGTCCGAATGAAGCCGCACGGCACGGCCGGCGCGCTGCGGCGTTGTCGCCGCCGCGGTACTTCCGCCACACACCTTTGAAAGGGCGAACGATGCAGTGGCTCCTGATCCCCTTCGTCCTCGTCACCGGCGTACTCAACGCGCTGCAGACGGGGACGAACACCACGCTGGCCAAGGCCAGCGGCGCGCCGATCGTCGCGGCGCTGGCGGTCTTCGTCGTCGGCTTTGTCACGCTGCTCGTCCTCGCGCCGTTCCTCGGAGCCAATGCGGCGGCGGTCGGCAAGCTTGGGCAGGCCCCGTGGTGGGCATGGGTCGGCGGCGTCGGCGGCGCGCTGTTCATCACCGCGATGCTCTATGCGACCGACAAGGTCGGCGCGGGCACCTTCACCGGGCTGACCGTCACCGCGGCGATCGTCACCTCGGTCGCGCTCGACCACTTCGGCGCGCTCGGCCTGAAGGAGCACGCGGCGGGCCTGTGGCGGTTGACCGGTGCGGCGCTGATGATCGCCGGCGTGCTGCTGGTCGCGAAGTTCTGAGGGAGCCGTGCAGCCTTGCGAACCGGCAATGACCGGCGCAGTCTGGCGGCGGTTCATGGGGGAACGACGATGATGAAGCTACTCGGCGGCGCGCTGCTGCTCGCGGCGACCTCGACCGCCGCAGCCCCGGTCACGCACTTTCCGGCGGCGACGGTGCCGGGCGTTGCGGGGATGGGAGCCGCCCCGCCGTTCAGCGCCGCGGTGCTGGCCGGCGACACGCTGTACGTCGCGGGAACGACCGACGCCGATCCCGCCACCGGCAAGCCCGCAGCCGACGCCGCGGCCGGCGCGCGGCGCGTGCTCGACCGGATCAAGGCGACCGTCGAGACCGCCGGGCTGAGGATGGACGACCTCGTCTGGGTTCAGGTCTTCGCGACCGATCTCGCCGATTACGCCGCGTTCAACGCAGCCTACCGCACCTACTTCACCGGCCCGATGCCAGCGCGGGCCTTCATCGGGGCGGGCAGCCTGCTCGGCGGCGCACACTTCGAGGTCATGGGCATCGCGGTGAAGTCGAAATAGCGTCGTCGCCCGCCTCTCTCGCCGCTGCCGTTGCCCGCGCCGAAGCCAACGCGCCGTACCTGAAGGGGCTGATCCGCCGCCGCGCGGCGACGCTCGTCCGGATCGAGGTCGACGGCTTCGACGCCGCGCTCGCCGCCGCGATGGCGTTCGACGCCGCGCTGCCGGTCGCCGAGCGGCTGCGCGCGGCCAAGGCCGATGTCGCGCTGATCGTCGCCCTCGCCGACCTCGCCGGCGCGTGGCCGCTCGAACGGGTCACGGCGGCGCTGTCCGATTTTGCGGATGCAGCGCTCGATGCGAGCATCGCTGCGGCGCTTCAGGAGCGGGGCGCGCCGAACGCTGGCTTCGTCGCCATCGCGCTTGGCAAGCTCGGCAGCCACGAGCTCAACTATTCGTCCGACGTCGACCTGATCCTGCTCTACGATCCGGCGGTCATCCCGCTGCGGCCGCGCGAGGAGGCGGCCGACGCCGCGGTGCGGATCGCCCGGCGGGTCGTCGCGCTGATGGCCGATGCCACCGGGGGATACGTCTTCCGCGTCGACCTGCGGCTGCGGCCGTCGTCGGAGATCACGCCGATCGCCCTGCCGGTCGCCGCCGCCGAGCAGTATTACCAGAGCGAGGCCGAGACGTGGGAGCGGACCGCCTTCATCCGCGCCCGTGCCGCCGGCGGCGATATCGCGCTGGGGCAGGCGTTCCTGACCGCGATCCGGCCGTTCGTCTGGCGGCGGAGTCTCGACTGGACCGCGGTGCGCGACATTCAGGCGGTGTCGTTACGCATCCGCGATCACTTCGAAAGCGGCCAGCAGGTCGGGCCGGGCTTCGACCTCAAGCGCGGCCGCGGCGGCATCCGCGAGGTCGAGTTCTTCGCCCAGGTCCACCAGTTGATCTGGGGCGGGCGCGATCCCGCGCTGCGCGCGCCGGCGACGCTCGACGCCCTGGCGGCGCTGGCCGCGGCGGGGCGGATCGCGACC
>CAHJWP010000088.1 GCA_903642255.1 Sphingomonadaceae bacterium
GGGAGTGGCGCAGCCTGGTAGCGCATCTGGTTTGGGACCAGAGGGTCGCAGGTTCGAATCCTGTCTCCCCGACCATCGACTTCGGCCTGCGTCGAACGACGGGTCAGCGCGGGCGCGATAATGCGTCCGCTTAGTCGCTCAGGCCGAGCGCCGCCTTGTATGTTTCGAGCAGCGCCTCCTGCTCCTGCCGTGCCGCCTTTTCCATCGCACGGAGGCGGATGATCGAGCGCATCGTCTTGGTATCGAAGCCGGTGCCCTTGGCCTCGGCGTAGACGTCCTTGATGTCGTCGGCGATGCCCTTCTTGTCTTCTTCGAGCCGCTCGATCCGCTCGATGAACAGCCGCAGCTGCTCGGCGGAAACATTCTCCGTCGACATTATTGCTCCGTGATGATGTGACCGATCACTGGTAGAAGCACGAACGGACCGACACAAGGAGCAGCCATGTTCATCCCCCCCGGCTTTGCCACTGTCGCGCCGTATCTCGTCGTCGAACGCGCCGCCGACTACATCGACTTCCTCGTCGCCGGGCTCGGCGGGGTTCATGTCGGGAGCAGCATCCGACCCGACGGCGTCGTCGCCAACGGGCAGGTCCGCTTCGGCGACGGGGAGAGCGCGGCGACGATCATGGTCAGCGAGGCGCAGCCCGATTTCCCGGCGGGGACGACCCACCTCTATCTGTTTGTCGCCGATGCCGATGCCGCGATGGCCAGCGCCCTCGCTTCAGGCGCGACGGAAATCATGGCGGTCGGCGACCGTCCGTATGGCGACCGCCAGGGCGGCATCGTCGACCAGTGGGGCATGACGTGGTGGCTGTCGCAGCGGCTCACGGCGGAGCCCTACGACTTCAATCAGTCGTAACCTCCCGTGCGGAGTGTCAAACGATCGACGATGCTGCTCTGCAACACGAATTATTGATCGGTGGCTTTGTCGTGGCTAATGCTGCAGTCGAATCGACGGTCGCGACCGGCCGCGGCGGGGTTTCACAAATGGGAACGGCCGATCAGCCCGACATGCCGCCGCACGTGACGGCGAAGGGCACGTCGTTCGGCACGCTTCAGTTGGGCCGGGGCGTCGCCGCCATGCTGGTCGTTATGTTCCACGCCTCGCATTTCTGCGCCAGCCCGCAGTACGGCCATACCGTCGTGCTGGGCGGATTCTTCGAATTCGGTCATTCGGGCGTCTCGTTCTTCTTCGTGCTCAGCGGATTCATCATGGCGCTGGTCCACAGCCGGGACATCGGCCGGCCGCAGCGACTGGGCAATTTCATCCGCAAGCGGCTGGTCCGCATCTATCCCGCCTACTGGGTGATGCTTGTGCTGGTCGTGGTGATCGCGACGCGTATTCCAAACAGACAGGTGCTCGATACATCGCCGGGTAACCTGTTCTTTTCGGCGCTGTTGTTCGGCCCCGACAACATGAAGTCGCCGGTCGGCGTCGCATGGACGCTGTTCCACGAGATGCTTTATTATGCCGTGTTCTGCACGTTCATCCTGTCGCGGCGGCTTGGGGTGGCCGTTGCGTGCCTGTGGCTGGCGACGGTTGCCTTCACCTATGTCAACGGCGGATCGCCGCTGCCCGACTATGTCACGTCCCCGATCAACCTGCTCTTCGGCATGGGGGTGCTCAGCTATCGAGCGGTGTCAAAGGGCTGGATCAAGTCGCCCATGACGGTTCTGATCGGCAGCTTCATCGTCTTCGGCATTGCGGCGCGTATCGAAATCCTCGTCGGGCATACTGGGCAGCTTTATCTCGGCGAACCTCTCGGCGTCGTCACGACCGTGGGCTACGGGTTGATCTCGATGGTCCTGCTCGCGGCGATGGTGACGTGCGAGCAGCGCTATGCGGTCAAGGTCCCGCGCCTCGGCCTGATCCTCGGCAGCGCGTCGTACAGCATCTATCTGACACACGGGCCGATGCTGGCGGTGGTCGGCCGCGTCCTCGTCAGGCTGCATCTGGTCGGTAACCTGCCGATCCTCGTCATCTTCGCGCTCTTTGTCGGCGGGGTCACGGCGGTCGGCATCGCGTTCCACTACGCCGTCGAGGCCCCGCTGATGCGCTGGCTGACCCCGCGTCGGCGGGTGGCGGCACCGAGCCTGACGGCGGCTTGATCGCCGGTCGCTAGCCCGGCTCGCTTGCGCTCGGCGGATCGCTCGCCGGGAAGCTGTCGTCGAGGGCGGCGTCGAGCGTCCGGTTCTTCGCTACGCTCGCCGCCATCGCCGCGAGCTGCGCCGGCGTCGCGTCGGTCTGGTGGTGCGCTTTGTAGTCGGCATAAGGCATGCCGTAGACGAGCTCGCGTGCAGCGTCCCTGGTCAGCGCAACGCCGCGCTCCACCGCCGCTTCGGCGATCCAGTCCGACAGGCAGTTGCGGCAGAAGCCGCCAACGCCCATCAGGTCGATGTTCTGGACGTCGGTCCGGTGGCGCAGCAACGCGGTCAGGCGGCGGAAGGCGGCGGCTTGAATCGCATCGCGGGTCTGGTCGTCCATCGGGCTCTCCGGTTGAGCGGTCCGCCCTATAAGGCTAGGCCGCGTCGGCGATACAAGGAGCCGCCCCGTGTTCACTCCCCGCGCCCGCCGGGTCAAGGTCCTCGCCACGCTCGGCCCGGCGTCGGCGTCGCTCGACCTGATCCGCGCGCTCGTGGTCGCCGGGACGGACGCCTTCCGCATCAACATGAGCCACGGCACGCCCGACGCGCGCGCCAGCCTTATCGCCAACATCCGGGCGCTGGAGGCCGAGATCGGCCGGCCGCTGACGGTCCTCGCCGACCTGCAGGGGCCGAAGCTGCGCGTCGGCGTCTTCGCCGCCGGCAGGGTCGAGGTGGCGGCCGGCGCGACCTTCGTCTTCGACCTCGATCCCGCGCCGGGCGACGCGACGCGCGTCTGCCTGCCGCACAGGGAGCTGTTCGCCGCGCTTGCCGCCGACGCCCGGCTGCTGGTCGACGACGGCAAGGTCGTCCTCCGCTGTACCCACGTCGCACCCGACCGGATCACCGCGACCGTCGTCACCGGCGGCACATTGTCGAACCACAAGGGCGTCAACGTCCCCGACGTCGTTGTGCCGCTGCCGTCGCTGACCGCGAAGGACCGCACCGACCTGGGCTTCGCACTCGATCACGGCGCCGACTGGATCGCGCTGTCGTTCGTCCAGCGGCCCGAGGATGTCGCCGAGGCGCGGGCGCTGATCGGCGGCAAGGCAAGCCTGCTCGCCAAGATCGAGAAGCCGGCCGCGCTCGACCGCCTGCCCGAGATCCTTGAGCTGGCCGACGCGGTAATGGTCGCGCGCGGCGATCTCGGCGTCGAACTGCCCCCCGAGCAGGTGCCGCCGGCGCAGAAACGCATCGTCGCCATGGCGCGCGCGCTCGGCAAGCCGGTGGTCGTCGCGACGCAGATGCTCGAATCGATGATCCAGTCGCCGACGCCGACGCGGGCCGAGGTCAGCGACGTCGCTACGGCGATCTACGACGGGGCCGACGCGGTGATGCTGTCGGCCGAGAGCGCGGCAGGGGCGTGGCCGGTCGAGGCGGTGGCGATGATGGACGCCATCGCCCGGACGACCGAGGCCGATCCGCAGTATTGGGGCCGCGTCCACTTTACCGAGACGGCGACGGCGCATACCACCGCCGACGCGATGAGCGCGGCCGCCGCCGCCATCACGCGGACAATCGGCGCGACGGCGATGGCGTGCTTCACCCTCTCGGGCAGCACGGCGCGCCGGGCAGCGCGCGAACGCGGCGCGGTGCCCATCCTGTGCCTGACGCCGGTCCGCGCGACGGCGCGGCGTCTCGGACTGGTCTGGGGCGTCCACGCCATCGTCACCCGCGACGTCGCCGGCTTCGAGGAGATGGTCGCGAAGGCGAAGCGCATGGCGCTGCGCGCCGGGATTGCGACAAACGGCGACCTCGTCGTACTGATCGCCGGCGTGCCGTTCGCGACGCCGGGGACGACGAACGTGGTGCATGTGGTGCGGATGACGGGGAAGGAACTGGACAGGCGGGAGCAACCGCGCCCGGCGGACAGAATTGCGTGAGCAAGCCCGACGCGCCGCCGCATGAGCCAGGCTACCGCATCGCCGACGGAACCGGTGACTTCACGACCGCGGCACGACCGGCGGGCTTACGCCCCTACTTCCCCGAACTCGATGGCGTCCGGGCCGTCGCCGTCATCATGGTCATGGCGTTCCATTTCTCGCAGGAGTGGCGCTGGTATCCGCCGATGATCTTCGGCCAGACCGGCGTCGACCTGTTCTTCGTGCTGTCCGGTTTCCTGATTACGACCATTCTGCTCCAGTCGCCCCATGGCAGCTGGGACGAGGTACGGAAATTCTACACGCGTCGGACGCTCCGTATTTTTCCACTCTACTACGGCTATCTTATCGTCGGATCGCTGATCGGGGTCTCGATCCCGGCCTGGTACTGGGTCTATCTGCAGAATATGCCACTGGCAGTCGGCGCACCGCTGGCGGGACCGGTCCATTTCTGGTCGCTGGCCGTCGAGGAACAGTTCTACCTGCTCTGGCCGTTCCTCGTCCTTTTTGCCCCGCGCCGCCATCTGCTGGCGATCATGGGCTCAATCGTCGTCGCGACCTTTGTGCTGCGCCTTGGCCTCGCCGGGACGCATGTCGACGTTTTCTACTTCACGTTCACCCGGTTCGACGGGCTGGCGGCCGGAGGAATTCTGGCAATCCTCCACCATCGACGGCAGCTGGCGGCGTGGCGTATGGCGTTCTTGGGTCTGTTGGCGGCTTCGCTGGTGTTGTTGTTGGTGCAATGGCGGCTGTCGCACGGTCAGGGCGTGATCTGGGTGCAGGGCACCAAGACGACGGCCGCCACCCTCCTTTACGCCGCGTCGATCGGAGTCGTGCTTACGACCGGCGGCTCGCCGGTCCACCGGCTGCTGGCGGCCGCGCCATTGCGGGCCATCGGCCGCGTCAGCTACGGCATGTATGTTTTTCATCCCTTGGTGTTCGCCGTCGTCCCAGCGGAACTTTCGGGAGTGCCTTTGGCGGGTCAGGCAGGGCTGGCGTTCGTCGCGGTTTTCCTCGTCGCAACGGCCAGCTGGTACGGTTTCGAGCGGGGCTTCATCGTCTTGAAAACGCGGCTGGCACCGGAAAAACGGTTCGCCGATATCCAGCGGCGCGGCGCGGGTTCGTCGTAGCGGCGCGGCTCGCTGCGGCCAAGACCGGATCAGTCGCCCGTCATCAACCGGTCGACCAGCTGCCGCACCGTCGGGATGAAGCCGTTCGAATAGAACGGGTCGGTACCGAACCGGAAGGCGCTGTGGCCGCCGAACATCAGATTCTGTTCGGTATCGCCGCCATGGGCGATGTCCTGCAGGGTCTTCTGGATGCAGAACGACCGCGGGTCGGCGAGGCGTCCGGTCGAGTTGGTCTCGTTATCGGCCCAGCTCGAAAAACCGCATTGGCTGAGGCAGCCCATGCAGTCGCTCTGGTCCTGGCGGATGATGCCCTTGTCCTCGGGGGTGACGAAGACCAGCGTGTTGTCGGGCGTCTTGAGCGCCTCCGAATTGCCCAGCGCCGCCCATTCGCGGGCGCGCAGCAGGTCGTCGCGCGTCACCCAGTATCTCTTGCGGCCGACGCCGACGTCGAGGAGGAACTGGTGGTCGCCGGTCGCCGTCGTGCTGAACGCGATCTGCCGTTCCGACCGCGCCTCGAGCGCGCGCAGATAGGGGTTCCGGACCGCGCTCGAATAGAAGCCGGTCGGCGAGAACTTGTGGAGCAGGATATCGCCGGCTTTCAGCGTCAGCAGCCGATCCTTCCAGCCCTGCGGGATCGGGCTTTCGACCGTCAGCAGCGGCCGCGTGCCGAATTGGAAGACGATCTGGCCGAGGTCGGGATTGTCGAGCCAGTCGGACCATTCGCGCAGGCACCAGACGCCACCGGCCATAACGATCGGCACGCTGTCGGAAATGCCGCTCTCGCGCATCACGGTGCGCAGTTCGCGGACGCGGGGCAGCGGGTCCTGCGGCTGCCGCGGGTCCTCGGCGTTCGACAGGCCGTTGTGACCGCCGGCGAGCCACGGGTCCTCGTAGACCACGGCACCGAGCCACTCGGCCGCCTTGCTGTACGCGCGTTTCCACAGGGCGCGGAAGGCGCGGGCGCTGCTGATGATCGGGTAGTAATGGACGCCGTATTGCGCGGCGATCTCGGACAACTTGTACGGCATGCCCGCGCCGCAGGTGACGCCGTTGACAAGGCCGCGGGTCCGTTCGAGCACGCCGTGCAGGACGCGCTGCGCCCCGCCCATCTCCCACAGCACGTTGATGTTGATCGCGCCGATGCCGCGGCTCAGCTCCGACGCAGCCATCTCATAGGCGCGCGTGACCTGTTGGACCGCGCCCTCGATGGCGTAGCCGATCAGCTCCTCGTGGCGGTCGCGGCGGCTGAGCGCGGCGTAGATCTGCGGGATGATCCGGCCGGTCGGGTCGTAGCTGTCGGCGTTGACCGCGCTGATCGTCCCGACGCCGCCGGCGAGCGCCCACGCGCCCGACGACAGGTGATTGGTCGCCGCCACCCCCTTGCCGCCCTCCACGAGCGGCAGGACGTTGCGTCCACCCATCGTTACCGCGTTGAGACCGTTGAGCATCGAGAGCCTTCGTCAAAATCAGGGCTTAGCAGATACGGATGGGAACGTACAAAAAGCGCGTATGGTCGCCGTTCATCATTCCATCCTGCGTAAGAGCCGAGCGTTACCGGACGGGACACCGCGTCTCGGCCGGTACGAGGTGAGCGCTTCCCACCCTGAACAGTTTGTCGTCTTGGCGTCGGATCAGCACCTCTTCGCCACGGCCGGCGATCGTAACCAGCCTGTTGAAGGCTTTCTGTGCCTCACCGACTGAATGTTCGGCCACACCAATCCTCCCGCTGCGTTCTTCTAAGCGTGACACCCATGAAGTAAAAGGGGCCGCGCCATCGCTGGCGCGGCCCCCTTCATGCTTGATCCGCAAGCCTAATCGCGGTCGCCGACGATGAAGCTCGGGGCGAACACCGGCTCCGCCTCGGGCTCGCTGCGCGCCGGGCGGGGACCGCGGTCACTGCCGCCGGCACCGGCGTCGCGGCGTGGGCCGCGGTCGCCACCGCCGCCACGATTGCCACCGCGGTCGCCGCCGTCACGACGCGGACCACGATCGTTGCGCGGTCCACGGTCCGGGCCATCCTCGCGCGGCGGGCGGGTGTCGGCGATCTCCTCGCCCGTCGTCTGGTCGACCAACCGCATCGACAGGCGGACCTTGCCGCGATCGTCGATGCCGAGCACCTTGACCTTGACCGGCTGGCCCTCGGTCAGGACCTCGCTGACCTTGGCGACGCGCTCGTTCTTGATCTCGCTGATGTGAACTAGACCGTCCTTCGATCCCATGAAGTTCACGAACGCACCGAAGTCGACCATCGACACGACCTTGCCGTCATAGACCTTCCCGACCTCGGCCTCCTGGGTGATGCCCATGATCCACTTCTTGGCCGCCTCGATCTGCGCCGGGTCGGACGAGGCGATCTTGACCGTCCCGTCGTCCTCGATGTTGACCTTGGCGCCGGTCGTGGCGACGATCTCGCGGATGATCTTGCCGCCCGTGCCGATGACGTCGCGGATCTTCGCCTTGTCGATCTGGAAGCTCTCGATACGCGGCGCGTGGGCGCTCATCTCGGTCCGCGTCGTATCGAGCGCCTTGGCCATCTCGCCGAGGATATGCTGGCGACCGACCTTCGCCTGGTCGAGCGCGACGCGCATGATCTCCTCGGTGATGCCGGCGACCTTGATGTCCATCTGCAGCGCGGTGACGCCGTCCGACGTGCCGGCGACCTTGAAGTCCATGTCGCCGAGGTGGTCCTCGTCGCCAAGGATGTCACTGATGACGGCGAAGTCCTTGCCCTCGAGGATCAGCCCCATGGCGATGCCGGCGACCGGGCGGACGAGGGGGACGCCCGCATCCATCAGGGCGAGGCTCGCGCCGCACACCGTCGCCATCGACGACGAGCCGTTCGACTCGGTGATGTCGCTGAGAACGCGGATGGTATAGGGGAACGCCTCCTTGGTCGGCAGCAGCGGATTGATCGCACGCCAAGCCAGCTTGCCGTGGCCGATCTCGCGGCGACCCGGCGCGCCGAAGCGGCCAACCTCGCCGACCGAGTACGGCGGGAAGTTGTAGTGCAGCATGAAGCGCTCGTAGCGTAGCCCGTCGAGGCCATCGATCATCTGCTCGCTGTCCGACGTGCCGAGCGTCGTCGAGACGATCGCCTGCGTCTCGCCGCGGGTGAACAGCGCCGAGCCGTGGGTGCGCGGCAGGAAGCCGACCATCGCCTCGATCGGGCGGACCGTCTTCGTATCACGGCCGTCGATGCGGATGCCTTCCTTGAGGATCTGGGTGCGGACGATGCCGGCCTCGATCTTCTTGACCAGCTTCGACGCCTTCAGCGCCTCGGCAGGCGCGGAGCCGGCGAACAGGTCCTTGACCTTGGCCTTGGCGACACCGAGCGCCGACTGGCGGTCGGCCTTGGCGATGATCTTGTACGCGTCGGAAATGGCGGCCCCGGCGACGTCCTTGATCGACGCGACCATCGAGCTGGTGTCCTCGCCAGTCTTCAACTCCCACGGGTCCTTGGCGGCGTCCTCGGCGAGGCGGATGATCGCGTCGATCACCGGCTTCGACTGCTCGTGGGCGAACATCACCGCGCCGAGCATGACGTCTTCCTGGAGCTCCTTGGCCTCCGACTCGACCATCAGGATCGCGTCGGACGTGCC
>CAHJWP010000089.1 GCA_903642255.1 Sphingomonadaceae bacterium
CGGCAGCCGGTCTCGACGACGAGCGCGATCGACTTGCCGTGCATCATGTCGAGCACGCCGGCATCGACCAGATAGGCGTTCACCGCCGTGTCGAACCAGCTGTAGTAGACCGTGTTGTTGACGTGGCCGTAGACGTCGTTGTCCATCCACCGCGTCGCGATCGAGCGGTAGTTGCGATAGACGCCGCGCGGGCGGAACGGCGGACGCTCGGCCACCGGCTCAGTCTTCGGCGGCGACCATGTTGTTCTCGTCGGGGCCGCTGTCCAGCCCCTTGGCGTCTACGTCGCGATCGACGAACTCGACGACCGCCATCGGCGTCGCGTCGCTGCGGCGGATGCCGGCCTTGACGATGCGGATATAGCCGCCTGGCCGGTCAGCGTAGCGCGCCGCGATCGTGTCGAACAGCTTGGTCAGCTGGTCGTCGTCCTGCAGCCGGGCGTGGGCGAGACGGCGGTTCGACAGGCCGCCGACCTTGGCCAGCGTCACCAGCTTCTCGACGTAGGGGCGGATCTCGCGCGCCTTGGGCAGGGTGGTGGTGATCTGCTCGTGCTTGATCAGCGACGCCGCCATGTTGCGGAACATGGCGAGGCGGTGGCTGGTCGTCCGGCCGAGCTTGCGATGGGCATTACCGTGACGCATGTCTGTCTTCCTGTTCGTTCGGGCGCCGTGTCAGGTACGCCGGACCTGGCGAGGGCGACATTGCCTCCGCCGTTGTTTGTGCCGCGGCAAAGCCGCGTCGTCGGACGGGGCGAGCCCCGCCGGCCGCACTTGGGCGAGTCTGCTTCCAGATCGACGATTGCAAGAGCAATCCTCGCCTTGGGCGCAGCCGCCCGGCGCTAGTACTCCTGCTCGAGCTTCTTCGCCATCTCTTCGATGTTTTCCGGCGGCCAGCCGGCGATCTGCATGCCGAGGTGGAGGCCCATCGCCTGGAGCACTTCCTTGATCTCGTTCAGCGACTTGCGGCCGAAGTTCGGGGTGCGGAGCATCTCGCTCTCGCTCTTTTGAACGAGGTCGCCGATGTAGATGATGTTGTCGTTCTTCAGGCAGTTGGCCGAGCGCACCGACAGTTCGAGCTCGTCGACCTTCTTGAGCAGGTAGCGGTTGAGCGCAGCCGTATCGTCGATCTCTACCGGACCCAGCGGCATCGTGCCGCTGCTCGCCGGCGTGTGATAGCCGTGCGCCGGCTCCTCGAAGTTCACGAACAGCGCAAGCTGGTCCTGCAGGATCTTCGCGCCATAGGCGAGCGCGTCGTCGGGCGACAGCGTGCCGTCGGTCTCGACCGAGATGGTCAGCTTGTCGTAGTCGAGCTCCTGGCCCACGCGGGTGTTCTCGACCTTGTAAGACACTTGCCGCACCGGCGAATAGAGCGCGTCGACCGGCACGAGCCCGATCGGCGCGTCGGCCGGCCGGTTCATCGATGCCGGGACATAGCCCTTCCCCGCCTCGACGGTCAGTTCCATGTTGAGCGTCGCGCCCTCGTCGAGGGTGCAGATCGTCAGCTCGGGGTTCATCACCTCCATGTCGCCGCTGACCGTGATCTGGCCGGCGGTGACAGGCCCCGGACCACTCGCCGTAAGGGCGAGGCGCTTGGGCTGATCGCCCTGCATCCGGATGGCGATCTGCTTGATGTTGAGGACGATGTCGGTCACATCCTCGCGGACGCCGGCGAGCGACGAGAATTCGTGGAGCACGCCGTCCATCTTGATCGCGGTGACCGCCGCGCCCTGGAGCGACGACAGCAGGACGCGGCGCAGCGCGTTGCCCAGCGTCAGGCCGAAGCCGCGCTCGAGCGGCTCGGCGACGAACGTCCCCTTACGGCGGTGATCGGAGCTGGGGCGGGCCTCCAGCTTGTTCGGCTTCTTGAGTTCGGTCCAGTTCTTCGCGATTACGGCCACTGCTTCACCTCGGTGTCTGGGAGGCGCGTCGTCACGCAGGCCTCCTTGGAATTGATCCCGCCGACGTCAGGCGGGAAGCGCCGCGTCAGACGCGGCGGCGCTTCGGCGGGCGAACGCCGTTGTGCGGGATCGGCGTGACGTCGCGGATCGCCGTGATGTTGAAGCCGACCGCCTGGAGCGCGCGCAGCGCCGACTCGCGGCCTGAGCCGGGACCGCGGACCTCGACCTCGAGGGTGCGGACGCCGTGCTCGGCGGCCTTCTTGCCGGCATCCTCGGCCGCCATCTGGGCGGCGTAGGGCGTCGACTTGCGGCTGCCCTTGAACCCCATCGTGCCGGCCGACGACCACGCGATCGCATTGCCTTGGGCATCGGTGATGGTAATCATCGTGTTGTTGAAGCTGGCGTTCACATGGGCGACGCCGGAGGTGATGTTCTTGCGCTCACGGCGCTTGATGCGGGCAGGTTCGCGGGCCATTTCTAATCCTTAAATCGACGGAAGATCACAAACCTCACACGATGACGCGTGGGGTTCGGTCCTACTTCTTCTTGCCGGCGATCGGCTTCGGCTTGCCCTTGCGGGTGCGCGCGTTGGTGTGGGTGCGCTGGCCGCGGACCGGCAGGCCCCGGCGATGGCGCAGACCGCGGTAGCAGGCGAGGTCCATCAGCCGCTTGATGTTCATCGCCGTCTGACGGCGGAGGTCGCCCTCGACGGTGATCTCCTTATCGATCATCTCGCGGATCTGGAGCACCTCGGCGTCGGTCAGGTCCTGGACGCGGCGGTCGCGCGGCATCTCCAGCTTCTCTACGATGCCGAGCGCCTTGGTCCGGCCGATGCCGTGGATATAGGTGAGCGCAATCTCGACGCGCTTGTTGGTCGGGATGTTGACGCCCGCGATACGTGCCACAGATTAGTCTCCCAAGCTCCACGGGGCGGCTGGGCGCAGCCCCATCTCAAAGCACCGGTCGCCGGAGCGACTCAATCAAAACAAATGACCGGAGCGCCAATAGGCGTCCCGGCCGGTCTTCCGGATAAGCGGAAGCGGGGTAGCTAGGCAGCAAACCCCGAAGAGTCAAGCGCATGTTTGAGCGCATCGGATTTTGTTCCGAGGACCGCCTCGATTTCAGCCTTGACGTGCGCCATGTCGGCCATGCCGTCGACCCGGGCGACGAGCCCGCGGGCGTCGTAGTAGGGCAGGATTGGCGCGGTCTTGGCCCGGTATTCGGCCATGCGGGTACGGACGGTCAAGGCATTGTCGTCAGGCCGGCGCTTGAAGTCGTGGCTGCCGCAGACGTCGCAGGTGCCGGCAACGTGCGGCAGCTTGTAGCGGTCGTGATACCCCTCGCCGCAGACACAGCAGGTGAAGCGGCCGGTGATCCGGTCGACCAGCGCGTCCTCGTCGACCTCGAGCTCGATCACATGGTCGAGCCTCAGGCCCTTGCCGGCCAGCATCGCATCGAGCGCCTCGGCCTGGACCTGGGTGCGCGGATAACCGTCGAGGGTGAAGCCGGCGCGGGCGTCGGCGGCGTCGAGCCGGTCGGACAGGATGCCGTTGACGATCTCGTCCGATACCAGCTCGCCCGCGTCCATCACCGCCTTGGCGCGAACCCCGACCGGCGTACCGGCGGCGACCGCCGCGCGCAGCATGTCGCCGGTCGACAGCTGGACCATGCCGTGCTCGCGTTCGAGGCGGCTCGCCTGCGTGCCCTTGCCGGCTCCCGGCGGCCCGAGCAGGATGATGTTCACGGTCGCATGTGCCCGGTCATCGGCGATTTCCCCTGAGCTTGGACTTCTTGATCAGTCCTTCGTACTGATGGGCTAGCAGATGCGACTGAACCTGCGCAACCGTATCCATCGTCACGTTGACGATGATGAGCAGCGACGTGCCGCCGAAGCTCGCCGCGATGCCGACCTTCGACGTGAGGAACTCGGGCAGCAGGCAGATGACGGTCAGGTACGCGGCGCCGATCACGGTGATGCGCGTCAGGACATAGTCGAGGTACTCGCTTGTCCGCACGCCGGGCCGGATGCCGGGGATGAAGCCGCCGTATTTCTTGAGGTTTTCGGCCGTCTCCTCGGGATTGAAGACCACCGCGGTGTAGAAGAAGCTGAAGAAGATGATGCCGGCGGCGTAGAGCGCCATGTAGACCGGCGCGCCGCGCTGGAGCTGCGTCGTCACGGTCAGCAGCCAGTCGGGGCCGTTGCCGCCCTTGCCGAGGAACTGTGCGACGGTCAGAGGCATCAGCAGCAGCGACGAGGCGAAGATCGGCGGGATGACGCCGCTGGTGTTGATCTTCAGCGGCAGGAACGAGCTGTCGCCCTGATACTGGCGCGTGCCGACCTGACGCTTGGGGTACTGGATCAGGATCTTTCGCTGGGCGCGCTCCATCAGGCAGATGAAGGCGATCGTCGCGAGGCCGAGGACGGCGACCATCAGGACGAACGGCAGCGAGATCGCCCCGGTGCGCGTCTGCTCGAACAACTGGCCGACCGAAATCGGCAGGCGGCTGACGATGCCGGCCATGATGATGAGCGAGATGCCGTTACCGATGCCGCGGCTGGTGATCTGCTCGCCGAGCCACATCAGGAACATGGTGCCGCCGATCAGCGTGATGACGGTCGAGATGCGGAAGAACCAGCCCGGGTCGATGACCGCGGCGACCCCCTGCCCCGCGCCCCAGCCCTCGAGGCCGACAGCGATGCCGTAGCCCTGGATCGCGGTCAGCAGGACGGTGCCGTAGCGGGTGTACTGGTTGAGCTTCTTGCGGCCGCTCTCACCCTCTTTCTTCAGCGCCATCAGCGACGGCACGAGGCTGGTGCACAGCTGGATGATGATCGACGCGGTGATGTACGGCGTGACGCCGAGCGCGATCAGCGACATGCGCTGCAGCGCGCCGCCGGAGAACATGTTGAAGAAATCGAGGACGCCGCCCTGGGTGCGGGCGAACAGCGAACTCAGCGCCTCGGGGTCGATGCCGGGCAGCGGGACGAACGACACCAGCCGGAAGACGATCAGCGCGCCGAGGGTGAACCACAGCCGCTTCTTGAGCTCGGTCGCCTTGCCGAAGTTCGCCAGGCTGAGGCTGGCGGCGAGTTGCTGCGCTTGAGCGGATGACGCCATGTACGGTCCTGACTGTCGGCGACCCCCCCGCGGGCCGGTCCTGTGCGCGGTAGATAGGCGCGGGTGACGGCCACGCCAACCTGTCGCTGTCATCCCCGCCAAAGCGGGAACCCATCTCTCGAGACGCGACAGGAGATGGCTCCCCGCTTTCGCGGGGATGACACTCTATTATGCTTTGGCCTTTGCCGCGCGCGCCGCGGCCCGGGCGGCCTTCGCCGCCTCGGCATCGACCACCGGTTTGACCGCCGGAACTTCGAGCGAGCCGCCCGCCGCTTCGACTGCAGCCTTCGCACTGGCGCTCGCGCCGGCAACCTTGAGATGCAGCGCCGCCGTCAGCGCGCCCTTACCGAGCACCCGGACGCCCTCGCGCGCATGGCTGATGACGCCGGCGGCGACCAGCGCCGCACCGTCGAGTGTCGCGCCCGCCTCGATCTTGCCGGCGTCGACCGCCTTCTGCAGCGTGCCGAGATTGACCTCGGCGTAGTCGATGCGGAAGATGTTGTTGAAGCCGCGCTTCGGGATGCGCATGTGAAGCGGCATCTGGCCGCCCTCGAAGCCGTGAATCGCGACGCCCGAGCGGCTCTTCTGCCCCTTCTGACCGCGCCCGCTGGTCTTGCCGACGCCCGAGCCGATCCCGCGGCCGACGCGAACGCGCGACTTCCGCGCGCCGGGATTATCGTGAAGATCGTTCAGTTTCATGGTGTGCACTCGCTTTCGCTGGGGTCGCGCAGGGTTGAAATAATACACCGTCATGCTGGCGTTCGCCAGCATGACGACGGCGTTCGTTACTCGCCCTCGACCCTCACCAGATGCGCCACCTTGCGGATCATGCCGCGGACGCTCGGCGTATCCTCCAGCTCCCGCGTGCGGTGCATCTTGTTGAGGCCGAGACCGACCAGCGTCGCCTGCTGGTCGGGCTGGCGGCGGATGTGCGAGCCGATCTGGGTGATCTTGACGGTAGCCATCGGGTCTCTCCTCAAGCCGCCGCTTCGGCGTCGGCTTCGACCGTACGGCCCGCCGCATCGCCGCGGCGCGACATCAGGTCGGCGACCTTCTTGCCGCGCCGCTGGGCCACCGCCTTGGGGCTGGTCTGGTCGCCGAGCGATGCGAAGGTCGCGCGGATCATGTTGTACGGGTTGTTGGTGCCGACCGACTTGGTGACGACATCGGCGACGCCCAGCGCCTCGAACACCGCGCGCATCGGGCCGCCGGCAATGATGCCGGTGCCCTGCGCCGCCGAGCGGACATAGACCTTGCCCGCACCGAAATGCCCATAGGCGTCGTGGTGCAGCGTCCGGCCGTCACGCAGCGGAACGCGGATCATCGCCTTCTTGGCGGCCGCCGTGCCCTTGGCGATCGCCTCGGGGACTTCGCGCGCCTTGCCGTGGCCGAAGCCGACGCGGCCCTTGCCGTCACCGACGACGACGAGCGCCGCGAAGCCGAAGCGCTTGCCGCCCTTGACCGTCTTCGACACGCGGTTGATGTGGACGAGCTTCTCGATCAGCTCCTCGCCGCCGTCACCCGAACCGCCGCGGCCGCCGCGGTTGCGGTCGTTGTTGCCGCGATTGCCGCCGGGACCGCCGCGGTTGTTGCCGCCCGGACCGCTGCGGTTGCCGCCGGGGCCGCGTCCTGCGCCGCCGCCGGGGCCGCCGCTACGTGGTTCCTGTGCCATCGATTAAAACTCCAGTCCGGCTTCGCGAGCGCCTTCGGCAAGCGCCCGGACGCGGCCGTGGAAAAGAAAACCGCCGCGGTCGAACACGACGGTATCGACGCCGGCCGCCTTGGCCCGCTCGGCGAGGCGCTTGCCGACATCGGTCGCCGCGGCGACGGTCGCGCCGGTCGCCTCGCGGACGTCCTTCTCGAGCGTCGACGCGCTGGCGATGGTCACGCCGGCGTTGTCGTCGATCACCTGCGCATAGATGTGCTGCGACGAGCGATGGATCGACAGGCGCGGGCGCTGCCCGGCCTTGGCACGGAGCGCGGTACGGACGCGCCGCCGCCGCTTCTCGAACAGGGAGAGACCCTTGGTCATTACTTCTTCTTCCCTTCCTTGCGGAAGATATACTCGCCGCGATACTTGATGCCCTTGCCCTTGTACGGCTCCGGCTTTCTCCAACGCCGGATCTCGGCGGCGACCTGGCCGACCTTCTGCTTGTCGGAGCCGCTGATCTCGACCGTCGTCTGGTCGGGCGTCTTGATCGCGATGCCCTCGGGGATCGGATAGTCGACGTCGTGGCTGTAGCCGAGCTGGAGCTTGAGGTTCGAGCCGTGGACGCTGGCGCGGTAGCCGACGCCAGTGATCTCGAGCACCTTGGTGAAGCCCGCCGACACGCCGACGACGAGGTTCGACACCAATGTCCGCTGCATGCCCCAATAGGCGCGCGCCGTCTTGCTGTCGTTCGCCGGCTGGACGCTGATCGCGTCGCTTTCGACCGCATAGGCGATGTCGGGCACCATCGACAGGGTCAGCAGGCCCTTGGGCCCCTTGACGCTCAGGATGCCGCCGTCGATCGTCGCGGTGACGCCGGCCGGGACCGGAACTGCTCGTTTACCAATGCGCGACATCAGAACACCTGACAGAGGACTTCGCCGCCGACGTTCTGCTCGCGCGCTTCCGCGTCGGACAGAACGCCCTTGGGCGTCGAGACGATGACGATGCCGAGGCCGTTGCGGACCCGCGGCAGTTCGGTCGACCCCGAATAGACGCGGCGGCCCGGCTTCGACACGCGGGCGACGTGCTGGATCGCGGGCTGACCCTCGAAATACTTCAGGTCGATCCGCAGATTGGCCTGGGCGTTCGCCGAATCGGCCTCGCTGTAGCCGCGGATATAACCCTCGCGCTGGAGAACGTCGAGCACGCGGGCGCGCAGCTTGGACGCCGGAGTCAGGACGCTGTCCTTACGCGCCTGCTGGCCATTGCGGATGCGGGTGAGCATGTCACCGATGGGGTCGGTCATCGACATAGGATTACCAGCTCGACTTGGTCAGGCCGGGGATCAGGCCCTTGTTGCCCAGTTCCCGCAGCATGATCCGCGACAGTTTGAACTTGCGATAGACCGAGCGGCTGCGCCCGGTCAGCTCGCAGCGGTTGCGCACCCGGCCCGGCGTCGCGTTGCGCGGCAGCTCGGACATCTTGAGCCGCGCCATCAGGCGCTCGCTCTCGTCCTTGCTCTCGTCGGCGGCGATCGCCTTCAGCGCGGCGAACTTGCCGGCATATTTCTTGACCAGCGCCTTACGGTGCTCGTTCTTGTTGACCGAACTCTTCTTGGCCATCGCTCAGGCTGCCTTCTTCTGCTCGACCATGCCGGTGAACGGCAGGCCGAAGGCGAACAACAGGGCACGCGCCTCGTCGTCGGTTTGTGCGGTCGTGGTGATGATCACGTCCATGCCGCGGACCTTGCCGATCCGGTCATAGTTGATCTCGGGGAACACGATCTGCTCCTTTAGACCCATCGCATAGTTGCCGCGGCCGTCGAACGACTTCGGGTTCAGCCCGCGGAAGTCGCGGACGCGCGGCAGGGCGATGGTGACGAGCCGGTCGAGGAACTCGTACATCCGCTCGCGGCGCAGCGTCACCTTGCAGCCGATCGGCATGCCCTCGCGCAGCTTGAACACGGCGACCGACTTCTTCGCCTTGCAGATCACCGGCTTCTGGCCGGCGATCAGCGCCATCTCGGCGGCGGCGGCGTCGACCAGCTTCTTGTCCTGCGTCGCGTCGCCGAC